>JACQSB010000015.1 GCA_016206175.1 Candidatus Uhrbacteria bacterium
ACCCCTCATGCCTATCGGGAATTAGCTCCGCTTTCGCGGAGTTATGCCCGTCTCGAAGGTAGGTTACCAATGTGTTACGCTCCCGTTTGCCACTAACTACTTCGTGTATTGCTACACGAAGGAATCCGTTCGACTTGCATGCCTTAGACACGCCGCCAGCGTTCATCCTGAGCCAGGATCAAACTCTTAAAAAGAGTAGATTGTGACTCTATTATGTATTCTCCGAACTCACAAAAGAATTCGAAGAAATTGCAATACTTCTAAAGGAATTGAATTTTGGTTTTAATCGCTTTTACTTGTCAATGATCATTCTTCTTCACTACAAACCTTGTATCGGCTCCGAAGCGAAGAAAAAAGAGTGAAGTCATTACGCGACATTGCCGCAACTTCTCTCTTTTTTCTTCATTTCTTTTATTTTGTACTATATCGTCCCCGAATGTGGGACGGTATAGGTTCTCTGAGAACGTGGTCGAAATGATACTGAATATCGTGTATTTTGTCAAGAGTCGCGTTATACACAGCTAATCCACATGTTTTTGGTATAATAGACACCGCAAAATAATGAAAACATCGTATGTCAAACCGATCGATCTTCGCTGCCGTATTTATTACAGAGTTTGCTCTCCTTATGGTTGAAATGGCAGCTTTTAAGATAACCGTATCGTATTTTGGAAGCACAATGCCCGTATGGGCAAATATCATCGGAGTCATCATGATTGGCTCCGCGCTTGGTTATTATGGGGGCGGTGTGAGCACTGCGCAATGGGGCATCAACCAAACAGTATTTTTTCTTACCATCATAACTGCCGGCGTATTCATCGCATTCACGCCTCTTCTTTCATTCGCGGTCGGCGACGTGATCGCATCTCGCAGCGCAATATCAATTTCGTCGCTTCTGTATACACTTCTTCTTTTTGGCATTCCCGCATTTCTTATCGAGCTTATTCCACCCTTTGCAGTGTATCTGAAAAACAAAGCAGTGGAAACCGCCGGGGCGACCACCGGATCGCTCTATGGCTGCGCGGCAGTTGGTGGCCTTGCCGGACTTCTTTTTGCAACATTTGTGACGCTTCCGTTAGCAGGGGTAAAAGAAACATTTTTCGTTGCCGGCGGCAGCCTTATTATTTTTGGATTATGCCATATCTGCAGAAAAACCAATGATGCCTCATAAAAATACTCTTTATCTTCTTGTATTCATTACGGGGGCTTCAATCATGGCCCTTGAAATGACGTTCTTGAAATTGGCTATCCAATTTTTCGGAAATTCGATTTTTTCTTGGGCAATGATTATCGGCTTCGTGATCGCAGGGCTCGCGATCGGCTATCGATATGGTGGATTATTGGCTGACGCCTTCCCAAATACACAACGGCTCATCTATTTGGTAGGAATCGCCGCATTGCTGATCGGCATCACACCAGCCCTTCACATGGTCGTTGTCGATGTCATACGTTCTGCCGAACTTTTTGCCGGTTCGGGACTCATCATGTACAGCGCAGTATTCCTTCTTCCGATCATACTTCTTGGTACGGCATCTCCTTATATCACACGCCTCATCACAAAAACTCCAGGAGGTGTTGGATTGTCTGCCGGTTCTGTATATTGTGTCTCCACTATTGGAAGTATTTTCGGCACATATACTAGCTCGCTTATTTTGCTTCCCGTGCTCGGTTCTGCCGCAACGCTTACTGTGATTTGCTTTGTTTTGCTTCTCGCGCTGATTCCCGTTTTGGTGCTGCATAAAGAGAGAAGAGAAACTTCGCTGCTACGGATGGCTTCTAGTCTTGCCATTATCAGTATCCTTATCTCGCTTGCTTATTTCTCTGCGGCAAAATACGAAGAGGCGGGCCTCATCTACCGCAAAGAATCATACTATGGCCTTATCGAAGTTTGGGATTGGGACAAACGAACGAATAGCACCGAACGAGCAGGCACGCTTTATTTGGATATCAATCGTTCGGGCCGATGGTCAATCTTTCATCCGGACAAAATACTCACGTCAATGTATTTTGACGCTTTTCTCCCGCTCTATTACCTTACGGCACAAAATAAAGCTAAAACAATCCTTATTGTCGGCCATGCGGGAGGGGTTTTTTCACGGCAGTTTCTTCACTATTTTGGCGGGGACGGATTAACGGCAGATGGGATTGAGCTTGACCCGGACGTGAGTGCGGTTGCGCGTAAATTTTTCCGCCTTGATGCCCAAAAGGGGCTTACCGTAATCAATGACGATGCCCGCTCGTATCTGCAACAAAGCAAGAAAAAATATGACCTCATCATCGCCGACGCTTTTACCGGGGCATTGTATATTCCCTCCAATCTCGCGACGCGAGAATATTTTTCAATCATTCAAGAGCGTCTTTCTGATGGAGGCATCTTTGCTCAACATCTGCTTTCGCATGACAGCAATGATTACATGTCCCGCTGCATTACGGGCACCATTCGATCGGTTTTCCCGTATGTATACCGAGTTGATACGCCGATACAGTCGGCTATTATTCTTGCGTCCCGCCGTGATCTTGGCGGCGCGCTTTCATCATTGAACGACAAAGGAATGCCGGAAGAATTGCGGATGCTCGCAGAAAATATGCGAGAGCATTTTTCCGTGCAAAATGATGGCGGATGCATATTTGATGATAACCGAGCTCCTACGGAATTGCTGCGCGAACTCGATGTGATAAAGGATGCATATCAACAGGTCAAAAAATCGATATAGGATTTTTCATGGCTGCTATCGTTGCACTGACGGCTTTCGTGAATGCACCTTTTGCCACGCCGCGATTTTCTTGTGATTTCCACTCAAGAGAACTTGGGGGACCGCGCGCCCTTCAAATACTTCAGGGCGAGTGTATTGGGGATATTCCACATATCCTTCACTGCTATATGATTCCTCGTTCAAGGATTCTACGTTTCCGAGCACCCCTTTCTGAAGGCGGCCGACAGCCTCAACAATAACCATAGCAGCAAGTTCTCCGCCACTTAATACGTAGGGGCCGATGGAAACAATATCGTCGACGTAGTCTTTCACGCGCTCGTCAAAACCTTCGTACCGCCCACAGATAAGTATGAGTTGGTCAAGTTTTGTGTATCTCCGCGCTCGTGCTTGCCGAAACTGCGCTCCAGCCGGATCAAACAATACTATTCGACGTTTTGGCAGTACCGGCAGAGAGCGCAACGCCCGCACGACCGGCTCTACTTTTAAGATCATGCCGGGATTGCCGCCGTATGGTTTGTCGTCAACGGTACGATGCTTGTCTGTTGTCCCCGCCCGAAGATCGTGAGAATAAATCTCAATCGCACCCGACTCTTGCGCACGCTTCAATATGCTCTCATTAAAATAGGAATCAAAAATTGCGGGGAATATTGTGATGATGTCAAAACGCATGTTGGGATAGGGTTTAGGGTCTCGTTTTTGGAATAACCAAAGAGATGAGCTGGTCCATGGAATCGATTACATAATCCGCGTCATAGTTATACACGTCACGACCGCGCATACCCCAGCTTACTCCGATTGTTTTTGCGGATGCGTTTTTTCCAACCATAATGTCGAGGTCGGTGTCGCCAATCATGAACGCTTCTGATGGTGCTACCTGGAGCTGTGAAAGAGCCTTAAGCAAACCTTCGGGGTGGGGCTTACCGTTTTGTACCTGTTCTCCGGTTATAATGACATCGAAAAAAGAATCGATTCCGGCCTGCTGAAGTGTCGGTCGCACCGAAGGGCTGCGGCGTGAGGTAAAAATACCCATTGGTACGCCACGAGAGTGAAGGTGGGCAAGAGTCTCGCGTACCTGCGGATATTCACGAACAAGATGAACTTTTTCTTTTTGAAAATCTACATGCTGGCCACAGAGATGCTCAATCTCATCTGTTGAATGGAAATTGCCAGCAAGAAGTTTATAAATCTGCTCGAGCGGCATCCCGATAAGGGAGCGAAGCCGTGTCGAATCTTGGTACTCTAAATTATTTTGCGCTATCACATGCTGAAATGCCGATACGATATATTGCTCCGTATCGATCAGGGTGCCATCAACATCAAAAATAAAGGCGCGCGGGTTGTCTTCCATATTTTTATTATCAATAAAAGAAAATCCGTCGCTTCTCACCAGACGACGGATTTTCTGTTGCTATTCTTTTAGATCTTGAGGTCATCTACAACACTTGTATCGTTTGCGTATGACGGAACCCCTGCGGGCCGGCTGCCTTCCGGTTCGTAAATCTTGAGATTTACACGCGCATTATTCTTTGCGCCAACGATCTTAAGGAGTGTCCGAATTGCCCGTGCTGTTTGTCCCTTTCGACCGATTACATATCCCATGTCTTGAGGATTCAGCCGCAAAGTAATCAGAACTCCGCGCTCATCAACCGTACGCTCCGTCGATACATCTCCCGGATTGTTTACGATTGCCCTCACAATGTATTCAACAAATGCCTGGTCTTGTACCGTATCCATAGTTTCATCATCTGTGCCGTCTGTTGCCATTCGGCACATGTGTTACTTCAATCTCACTCGAGGAACAGCTTACTGTCGACCTCTTATGTTTCAGCGCCGCATCCTACGGTAGTAGCTTACCTTTTGTTTTCTCCCGATGTCAAGCTGAAATCTATTCTTTTTTCGCGCGCTTTTTCGGGCTATATACCGACACCTTTTTCCCTTCAATAACCTTTTTTGCAAGAAGAAGATTATGCACTGCAGGAGAAGCCTGTGCTCCGTGCGACAACCAATAACGAATTCTGTCTTCCTTTAATTCTGATGGCTTGCCGGGCGCTGCGGGGCTATACCAGCCCACCTCTTCAAGAGCAGTGCCGTAAAGATCTTTTGTTTTTTCTGATACCAACACACGAAAAAAGGGGCTATTCTTTTTACCGCGGCGAGCAAAACGAATCATTAACATATGCAAGAAATTCTAAAATTATTGCGCCATTGTAACATTTGACGCACGAATGTCAAGGCTCAACACGTGAGATATGCCGTCTTCGCCCATGGTCACGCCATACAATGTTTGAGCGGTATGGATCGTTACCCGATTGTGGGTGATAACAATAAACTGTGTCTGGCGAGCAAGCTCTTGAAGAATGGTGGCAAACCGAAGCGCGTTGGATTCATCGAGCGCGGCATCTACTTCATCAAGCACGACAAAGGGGGAGGGGTTTGTGGACAGAATTGCACAGAGGAGCGCGATTGCCGTCATTGCGCGTTCGCCACCAGACAGAAGCGCTATACTTTTAAGTTTCTTGCCGGGGGGAGTCGCTTCGATCTCAATGCCGGAAATTACCTCTTGTTGATTTTCGGTATTTTCACCTTCTTCACTGTCTTCGGCTGCCGCGTCTTCTGTCTGCAGCACGATTCGTGCTGCACCGCCATTAAAAAGGGTGTAAAAATACTCCTGAAACTTTTCGTTGATTTTTTTCATGGCGCGCGCAAATCGCTTCTCCATAATTTCATCAAGATCACGAATCGCCTGATTCAGCTTTCCCGAAGCTGCTTCCAAATCATGGACTTGTCCCGTCAAATACGTGTATCGTTCTTTTAAGATGTCATATTCAGCAAGCGCTTCTTCATCGATAGCGCCGAGACCATCAAGGACCTTTTTTAACCGATCAATCTCCTGCTTTGCCGTGTCCCGATCAGAAATGGCGCGCGCATCGTTTAGTAGTATCGCGATAGAAATACGGCCGGAAGAGACAGCTTCGCGCTGCTCATCGGCAATAGGCATCTCTTCAAGAAACGAACGTGAAAGCTCTTCTTGTCGTGTCTCGATACGGGCAAGCTCAATACGTGTCTGGTGCTCTTCGGATTGCAGGCGCTGCAATTCTGTCCGCCGATCATCTATTTGCTTTTGAATGCGAATCATATCCGCACGCGCCGCCTGGCTTGCCGTATATTCCTTATGCAGTATCTGTCGAATTTCTTCAATGCGCTTCTCCGCCTGCATGAGTTCGGCTTCTTGCGTATCAGGAGAGGCGGTCGTACGCCCCATCTCTGCAAGCTCTGATTCCTTCTGATCTCGCTCTTCAATAAGATCCGTAAACTCTTGCTGCATCCGCTCTCTCCGAGCGCGTATTTCGTGGATGCGGCCAATGCATTCTTCCCGTTGCCGCACGTTTGTACGCGGTGCAGCTATCGAAGAAAGTGATTTTTTTATCCTATCGATCAATGCACTCACGCGCGCTACGATGCGATCGTAAAGCGCATCGCGCACGATGTCTTCAAGTTCCGAAAGAATGTCGGCAGACGTGATGAGCGTCTCTTCACTACTGTCTATTGCCTGTAGTGCATCGAGCTCCTGCTGCGCTTCGGATTCTTTACGCTGTAATGCTTTGATTTCTCCGTCCAAAAAATCTACTCGCGCCTGCAAACGCGCGATCTGTGTCCTCAAGTCCCGCTCCAATCGATGCGCTGCATCACCCTTGCCAAAAACGGCCTCTGTCAAAATGCGTTTCTTTCCTTCCAGCGCCGCAAGCTCTAACTGAAGAATATCGGCAGGGATATTTTCGCTGCTTATCGATTCAAATGCGGCAAGCTCGTCGCGAAGACGGTTACACTCCTGCTCGCATTGGGTGCGCGCTCGCTCAAGATGCACATGCGCCGCGCTCAATGTACGTACCTTCTGTTCATATTCTTTTGCAAGTGACGCAAAATATGACTTCAATAAATCATGGTAGGTCTTTTCGTGTTCGGCGCGCTGTTCTTTCCGTTTTAGCTGCCGCTCAAGAAATTTCATTTTCGGCTCCATCTCTTTTAAGGCGAGATTGCTTTGGGACAAATTCTCCTCTGTGCGGCGGAGCTTTAAAATGCTTGCATCTTTTTTGATCTGATATTCGCGGATGCCGGCAGCATCGTCAAAATACTCTTTGCGTTCCGCGGGCGACGCTGAAAGGATGGCATCAATCATCCCTTGGCTCACGATGCAATAGCTGCGCTGACCGATCCGTGCCTGTGCGAGAAGCAACGAAAGGTCGGAAAGCCGCACCTTGTTTTTATTGATGAGATATTCCGACTCCCCGCTACGATAGAGCCGGCGCGTGATGGCCACTTCCGGATAGTCGAGCGGGAATCCGCCATCTTCGTTATTAAAAGTCAACGAGACCTCGCACATGCCAACGGCGCTTTTTGTGTTTGAGCCAAAAAAAATCACGTCCTCCGAACGCTTCGAGCGCAACGCTTTCATGCTTTGCTCGCCAAGCACCCACCGCATGGAGTCGGCGATATTGCTTTTCCCCGACCCATTCGGCCCAACTACGGCCGTTACGCCGCGAGATTCATGGTCAGGCGGCGGGAAGGTAAGTGCTGTTTTGTTTGCAAACGATTTGAACCCTTGAATTTCAACTTTTTGGAGAAACATTGAAAGGATAGGTAATATGTACTCCGACAGTATATCATCGTTCATGATAAAAAAAAGCCCTCCGAGCGGTCGGAGGGACGATAACAACGAAAGAGAGTTACCGAACGCTGCGCGAATACTGATATTGCGGCTCTTCGCCGTCAAACCACCAGTAGCCATTGTGCCACCGGAACTTCGCGACATAGTAGTCGTCGCGCTCATCCACGTAGTGGCCTACCTCTGGCACTCGTACCTGAACCCAAAAGGTAAATTCATACCTATTGGGACCAGTGCGGTATGGTTCGGAGCTATAGCTCCACCCGTTTCCTTCCTGTTTGCCGAGATACACTCCCATGCCAACACGAACATCGGAACCGGAGAGCGTATGCGTTCCATTCGGCAAAGCGGCTTGATCATACGCGCGCAGATCAGCGAGCGTAAGGTCATAGATCGCGCGCTCCGCTTCGCTGAACGAATGGGGATCGTCTGTGCCCTTACCGGCAAAGTCCGCGTGTGTCGCGCCTTTCATAGGGCGATATTTGATGCCGGCGATCTTCGCGTGCTCCAAGGCTCCGTAGTTCAGTTCGAGCTGTGAACCATTGCGATTCACAAGCGGCTCTGATCCTTCGTAGCCGAATGCGCTTGCGCAGTCAGCAATACCATCGCCACACGGCAGGCCGTGAGGCGAAAGCGCTTGTTCGCTCTGCATCCACGCGAGCGCGCGTCGTATCGTTGCGGCGTTGCGATCTTTCCACTGCATCGCTTCAGCGATGTTTGTTGCCGCCAATCCTACAACTTCACGATTTGCGCGAACGAGTTCGGGGATGGAAGGGAAGAACCCGGCATAGCGAATCTCGCGGGGAGCGCCGTTTTTCTCCAGCCGTTCAAGGGCTTGGAGAAAATTATACCGGCATTCTCCGTTGAAATACTTTCCGGTTTCCTCTGCGGCATATCGGAAATGCTCGGATGCCTCCGAGCAGGGGATGCTGTACGCGTCGTCTCCAGACAGTATCTCTGGCAGCGGTATCCCGCCAAGACGACCAAACTGGAAAAACGTGATGAACGCGTACTGGTCGGGATACCTGCGTGCTGGCGGGAAAAACGATCGATGACCGTATGCCTGCCAGGATACGCCCAAGTCACGGATAGGGTCTTCCATATTTTTCAGAGGACGTAGCGCGAGCGGCGTGCTCAAGTTATGGAAGAACGCTCCATGCGCAAGAGCAAGGTGTGTAGCATAGGGCCTGCCTTGCGTGCTTGCGCGCCACGCTTTTGGGTCAGCGATCTTGATTCCGAGATGCTCGCCGGCCCAAGAGATGTCACCGAAATGATGGAGATAATATCTCCGTGACTCGAGAGGCTCATTCTGGGTGATGTTGTTTGCAATTGCCTTGCCAGCGCGGTTACGCAGCGCGCCGTAGCTGAAGCCGATCCTCATGTTTGCATATGGCGTAGCCACTTCCGCTGACGCGTCTATTCCTTTCCGCGTATCGTATACGGCAACAAGTGGTGCCATACGCTTCCATACCCACGCACGATCCTCCAGCTTGGCGTAATGATACGCATACCGGTAGAATTTCAACGCATGCCAACTCCCCGGCTCTTTGTCATGCCCGTCTCCGGGACTAAAGAGCACGGAGGCGCTCGCAATATCAGCGTCTACGAGTACGCTGTAGTAAGGACGTACGGGGCCATGAATCGCGGAGCTGCCGCTGACAAACCTGTCTTGTGCTGGATCGTACTGGTATGTCTGTTGATCTCCGCTTATGCCTTCATAGTATGGGAAGTCCGGCTTGTCTGCGGGCTCCGCTGTGGATGGAAGAATGACGTACACCCCGTTTCCTTTTGAAACAAAGGCGATGACCCCCTTCGATTTGTCCACGATTTGGACTTTTGCGGATTCGAGATAGGACACTCCTTCCTCAGTCGTGCGTTCACGCGCAACTTGAAGGAGAGTAAGGTCTGCAACAGCCGCAAGGATGAGCGTTACTGACGACGTTGCGCCGTCTGCTAATCCCTTCACTTCGACTGCGGCCAGCGTGGCGGCAGGCAAAGATTCTTTTGTTTCTTGGTTGAGATCAACGATTGACGCAGACGCCACGTTCGAATTGTAGATCGTAACCAATGGCTGAACGTCTTTGCTTCCGTTGACTGTTGGCGAAGGCACAGAAGTTTCCTGCAAAGACGTAGGAGTTGCGGATGGGACCAAACCGTTATATTGGCTGCCAGTACTGCTGGGTACGGGAGCAGCTGATGCATCTCCGCTTGTATTCGTTGCGCCGATTGTTGTGGGCCGCACAAAACACGCGGCAAGAGCCGAGGCGACGCCGGTGAGGGCGATCCATGTTTTCCATCGTATGTGCACGATGTGTGCTCCTCTCTTTCAGATGTCAGGATGTAAAGAACGTTTGCGTATAACAAGTGAGATTATACGCTGTCGTCCGTAACGAAAGAAGGGGATAACGAAGATTAGACGCGATGCAGGTTCGCCTTATATGTTTGGAGCGTTGCGCGAAGCGCTTCTCTCACCGGTCGCATATGCGCGCCGGCTGATTCACGCTTATCTGATGACAAAACGCAATTTGATCGTCCCGCTTTTGTGACCGCTCCAAGTTCTTCTAAAGAAAAAATTTCATAGGCAAAAAATGGATCAACAATCTCGCGATACATATCGAGTATTTCAGCATGCGTGATACCCCCTGGATTGGTCATATTGTAAATGCCTGTTGAGCGCTTGCCGATCAACACAAGGCTCGCGCGTAAAAAATCCTCAAGTACGCTCACCGAATTGGGAGTACTGATAACTTTTTTATACGTGGTGATTTTTGTGATCAGGTTGCGAGATCCGGGCGTATCGTCAACCGGCATGCGAAGCCGCAACTGCAATACAGGAAATTCTTTAAGCATTGTTTCGCTCCATGCTTTCGTGCGGCTGTAAAAACTGCCAAAAAAATTTGGCGCGTCATCTTCGCTGTATCCTTTGCCTCCGTTATCGCCCGTATACACACACCCGCTTCCGACGTGCGCCCAGTATATTCCCTCCTCACCGCACGCGCGCAACAATGTCAACGGCCCCGCAACATTTGATGAGATTGTTTCGAGTTTGTGGTCCTCACACCAATCGACGTTTGGCTTGCCAGTTTTGCCGGCGCAATTGATAACCGCGTCCGGCTTTTGCTGCGCAAGTTCTTGCTTCACGGCTTGATAATCGGCAATATCAACGCCGGAAATAACCGCCTCGCCTCCAAGCGCGTCTTTGAATTTATTGCCAATATATCCGTTGCCAAAAATGAGATATTTCATAGGTTCGCTCTGCTTTTTTGAATTACCTCCACCAACTGATCATGGACAAGTCCGTTTGAAATAATCGCCCCGTTTATAATGTGGTGATCATATCGCTGCTCATTCCCATTAATGTCTGTTACTTTCCCGCCGGCTTCTTTGGCAAGATTAACGGCAAAATCTTTGTACTGTTCTAACGGCTGCATATCTGCTTTACTCCCACTCCATGGTTGCGGGCGGCTTATTGGTAATATCATATACCACTCTGTTCACGTCCCGTATCTCATTTGTGATGCGCGTGGAAATTTTTTCCAACAAATCATACGGCAATCGGAAAAAATTCGCGGTCATTGCGTCGCGCGATTCAACTATCCGAACAACAAGAGGAGATCGATAGCTGCGCTCATCTCCCTGAATGCCAACACTCTTGATGGGAAGCAGAACCGCAAAGCTCATCCATATCGAAGACCAATATGGCGTAGGGCGAAGTTCTTGCTCAATAATGGCATGCGCGCGCCGTACTATCTCTGCTCGTTCTCTCGTTACCCCTCCGATGATGCGGATCGCAAGGCCTGGCCCGGGAAATACCTGCCGCTCTAAAATAGTCTTTGGCAGCTTGAGAGTTGCTGCTAAAGCGCGCACTTCGTCTTTGTATAAATCACGCAAAGGCTCGTACACCTGCATGCCAAATTTTTTTGGCAGGCCCCCAACGTTGTGGTGCGATTTTATAACAGAAGAGTGTTTTGTAATGCCGCTCTCTATGCGGTCAGAGTAAATCGTACCTTGCACAAGCACCTCTGCTTTTTCTTTTTTCGCTGCTTCCAAAAAAATATCAGCAAATAATTTCCCGATGATTTTTCGTTTTCGTTCCGGCGCTGTCACGCCGCGCAATGCGGCATAAAATCGGCTGCCCGCGTCAATGACCTTTAATTTCAAGGGAAGGGGACGAAATGTGTTACGTATTTCTGCTGTCTCGCCAGCGCGCATCAGGCCGGTATCCACATAGACGGCCGTCAGGCGACGCCCGATCGCACGGCTCACGAGCGCGGTTGCCACGGAAGAATCCACCCCGCCGGACAATCCTATAATGGCACGGCGATCATTGATCGCATCGCTCGCTTCTGCGACAAGAGATTCAACCACAGATTGCGAGGAGCGGGATTTTTTACATTTCGCGACCGCGAATACAAAATTTTTGAGCAAAAAATCTCCGTGCACAGTATGGCTTACCTCGGGATGAAATTGCACGCCGTGAATCCTGCCGTCATCGCTCGCATACGCGGCGATTGCGGAATGCGCTGTTGACGCAATCTTTTTCCAATTTTTTGGAATCCGCACCACAATATCCCGGTGATTCATCCATACCATCTCTTTCTTCCGCAGCCCTTTCAATATGCCTCGTTGCGAATGCACGGCCAATGCAGTCAAGCCATATTCACCAGCTTTGCCTGCACGCACTGTGCCGCCGAGATGATACGCAAGGAGCTGATGCCCGTAGCAAATGCCGAGAATGGGAATAGGGAGGGCAAACATTTGTTTATCAAATACCGGCGCGTCCTTTCCAAATACCGACAAAGCGCCGCCGGAAAGGATTATGCCGCGCGCAGTCGGGTCTTGTTGAATCTGCTCTGCTGATACGTCTGACGGCACAATCTTGGTCGCCACCCCAAAATCACGGATCCGACGCGAGATCAAATGACAATACTGCCCGCCAAAATCAATAATGTATATCGTATCCATAACGGCAGTATAGCGAATAAATCAGAAATGAAAAGCTGTGCCGCCATCCTGTTGGCAAACGCCAAATTCTCCGATAGCATGTTCTGTAGAATACGCATATATTCTTCTACTTATGAGAGAAGGTCCACAAAGACAACCGGATGGAATCACGCACACACGGCTTTATCGACCGAGCAAAGAACGAGGAGCGATTGCTTCGTTTACTGAAACACAGGCAAGAAAAGCTATTGCCGAAAAAACTGATGCCCTAAAAAATAATTATGACACCAGAAAGGACAAAGAAAGAGAGCGAGAAGAGCTCGCAGAACGGCTTGAAGCTGTCCAACGCAAGCTTCCTCCTGACGATTTCTTGGGAAAACTAACCGGCGTACTCAACAAAGAAACGCGAGAGGGTTGGGCGCGCGCCGCGGGCCTGAAAAATCAGCTTGCTACCCTCGACGCAGCAATGACCAACCTGCGAGAAAGATACAACATGATAAAAGGAGAAATTGACGATGTAGTGCTGGGAGTTGTGAAAGAGGAGGCATGGTGGAGAAAAGCAAGCACGGTAGAGCGGTATGTGGTTCAGCTCAAAATAGATGTTCGCGCCTACAAAAAAGCGGCTGATGCTGCGCGGCATCGTGCCAACGGCATACTGGCGGAAAAAAATGAAGATTCGCTCGTTGGCACTGAATCAAATGCCACAGAACAACGCCCTGTTTATATTCAAGAGCTTACTCTCCTGTTGCAGCAAGCGTATGCTGCCGGCGATGCATTTATGAAAACATTTAACGATTATTACTCGGCGGCAGAAAAACCTCCACCATGGAAAGTCGAAATACCAATCGGAAAAAATGTTCGCATCACCCTTGATCTCGTGCAAAACAAAGAAGTGCTTTCTCTCTACACGCCTGACAGTATCCATGCGCTGGAAGAACGTCTTGGGTTTTTGTCGGAACGCCTTGCTGCAGCACGGAAAGAGATTACTGCGCGGCTTCGAGAGATAAGAACAGAAAAAAACAAACATTTCCATCGAACAAAAACAAGGCTTTCTACTCATTTTGCCTAAAACAAACGATGATAAGAATCACAAGGCCGGCGCATTTGCGCCGGCCTTATTGTATTGGTTTTTGCTTTTCTTACAGAAAGACTGAACCCCACCTTGTGGTGAGGTTCACTCTTTCTGGTGGACCGTGGGGGAATCGAACCCCCGCCTCCGCAATGCGAATGCGGCGTTTTACCACTGAACTAACGGCCCCTAATCCCATCTTTATCTTGTCCCCGGCAGGAATCGAACCTGCATCTAAGGCTTAGGACGCCCCTATTCTATCCATTGAACTACGGGGACCCCTTTTTACCTTCAATCACCTAATCGTACTTGCCGCCCTGTTTTTCTCGCCTTGAGCCCCAGGAACAGGTAGTGCTGAATAATACCAAACGCTGTCTGTGTCAACCAGTAGAGCCCTAATCCGCTTGGAAACTGATATACGATCAGTGCGGTAAATGCTGGCATTACATACAGCATTTGTTGATTCATCGCTGTCGCAAACGTTTCGTCTTTACTCCCTTTTACCTCTGGAGGTTTTTTTGTCGACAGCATCTTTGCCTGCCAAAACTGCAAAGCGCCGGTGACGAGTGCAAGAAATACGTTTTTTCCTTCTGTGAGCGCAAGGATACCAAGAAACGACTCGTGGAGTTCCGATGGCCGAGAAACAAATGGATACAAAAGTCCGAGACTTTCCCCTTTCAATCCATTAATAAAAACGTAGTAGAGCGCTATGAGGAAAGGGAGCTGAACCAAAAGGGGGAGGCACGATGACAATGGATTGATCTTGTGCTCGGTAAAAAGCTTCATCTGCGCCTGCACCATTCCTTGCTTGTCGTCCTTATACTGCTTCTTGAGCTCTTCCAGCTTCGGTTGCAGCGCTTTGAGCGCTTCTTGTGCCGCGAGTTGCTTCCATGACAAAGGCGTGAGGATAACCTTTACTGCGATCGTAAGAAGGATAATAGTAACACCAAGGTCCTGTCCTGGAACAAGATTATAAATAATAACCAGGAGATTGAAGAGCGGCTGGAAAAATACAGAGGTAAAAATTTCACCCATAGAAGCAGAAGATAGGGTTTAGGGTTTAGGGTTTATGAGGCCAGGCTCAGTTCCGCCATTTGACCAAGGATTGCAGCGCAGCAGTCTGTGCGCAGCTGCCATACTACCAGAGATAACGCCTCTTCTCAAAATCATTTGCTTCGCATACTCCGAACAACTGGGGTAGTGCCGACAGTACCCATAAGGATACCGAAAGGTGAGCCAGCTATGGTCGGGGGACAGGAGTCTTTGGTATGCCGTGATAGCCACCGAGGCGGCGATACGCATGAAATATCCCTTCGAGGGCTTTTTGGAATTCATTGGATGAGGCATTGACAGCGCCAGATTTGGCGCTAATAATAATATCGATATTTGGAAGGGTGGATAAAAATTCTTTTCGTATCACCTCCTGTATTCTCCTTCTGATCCGGTTGCGCACAACCGCCTTCTTTGAAACAGCGTTTGCAACGATTACGGCAGCTCGCGGATTACCAATACGATTCAGACGAATACGCACCATAATTAACGGCGAAGGAAAGGGTCGTCCATATCGCAATACGGGAACTATCTCTTCGCGCCGATGCAGGCGAAACTTTCCGGGAAGCATTGCGTAAGAACAATCACTTTGAAGATACCGTCAATCGCTTCCTCCCCTTCGCGCGCCGGCGTTTTAACACCGATCTCCCATCTTTACTCTTCATTCGTTTCCGAAATCCATGAACTTTCGCGCGCCGGCGTTTTTTTGGCTGATATGTTCGTTTGGGCATACACGAAATAGTATTACCATTTAGCTCTCGCATTTTTAAGAAGATTTGGCCTCAAAAATACAAAAGCAAAAAGAAAATGACCTTTCGTTTTATCCGTTTGTATAGTATACGCGAATTTCAAAACTCGTAAAGGCTGCTAAGGAATCTTATTTTTATACACAGGTTATCCACACTACTCCAATTTGGCTTGTTTCCCAATTATAGCGCCCGTGCTATGATCCCTTCTGCAAAAATATTTAGCGCCACTAATGTACCACCACTATGACCCACGCGCAGCTTTGGCAGTCTGCTCTCGGCGAGCTTGAAATCCTCCTTAGCAAACCAAACTTCAGTACGTGGTTTAAGGAAACGTTTATTATCTCCTATGAAAACGAACGAGTCATTGTCGGGGTGCCAAATGCGTTTACAAAAACGTGGCTTGAAAAAAAGTATCATATCCTCGTAATAAAGGCTCTTCGGAACGTATCACAAACAACAGTAAAAGATGTTGTTTACAAAGTTGAGCTTACAGACTACTCCAAGCAACAGCCTGAATTTCAAAAAGAACACATTCCTCTCGAACTTGAGGAAAATCATTCTTTAGCCCAAGAAGCAGAGCATTTCTCTCCGGTCACGGGGCTCAACCCAAAATACACGTTTTCAAATTTTATTGTCGGAAAATATTGCGAGCTCGCAACGGCAGCATGTCAGGCCGTAGTGAATAAACCCGGGGAAGGGTATAATCCTCTCTTTCTTTACGGTGGCGTTGGGCTTGGAAAGACACATCTCCTCCAAGCAATTGGAAATGAGATGTTGAAAAAAAACCCGAAAGCGCGAGTACTCTTTGTGACATGCGAGAAATTTACAAACGACTATATCCAAGCGGTGCGCTCTGGCCGAGCAAAAGATCTGAAAGACACCTACCGATCCGTGGACATTCTATTAATCGATGATATCCAATTCTTATCAAGTAAAGAAGGAACACAGGAAGAATTTTTTCACACTTTTAACACTCTTCATCACACCAACCGCCAGCTTGTAATCACGTCAGACCGCCCCCCAAAAGCGATCCCGGCGCTCGAAAATCGGCTTCAGTCGCGTCTGGAGTGGGGAATGGTTGCAGATATCATTAGTCCTGACATTGAAACCCGTATAGCAATCCTTGAGGCAAAGTGTAAAGAGAAGGAATTTGAGCTTTCTTGGGAGGCAATTAATTATATTGCCACTATCGTACACAACAATATCCGAGAGCTTGAGGGCGCGCTTAATAGAATTATTGCATACTCGCAACTTCAAAAAACAACATTGGGTTTTGAAAAAATCAAACAAATCCTCTCGTCAGTGACAGCATCGCATGCAAAAAAGACTATATCGCCAAAACAGCTTATTCAGCTTGTCGCTGATTTTTATAATATTTCCCATAGCGATATTATCAGTGAATCACGAAAGCGAGAGCTTGCCGTACCACGACAAATCACTATGTATCTTATGAGGGAGGAAACAAAGTGCTCATTCCCAACAATCGGTCAGGTTGTTGGTGGTCGCGACCATACAACAGCAATACACGCATATAATAAAATACAGAAAAGTTTTGAGGAGGATAATAAAATAAAACAAGATATCGATCTTATTAGACAACGTATTTATAATATTTAGATAGTATCCCCCTTTTTGTATATTAAGGTGTGTATAAAAAGTGAATAAAATACATAAATTACCACATCACACTTTTTTCCACATTTCTTTCACTTCACTTTTAACTTACTATCCACAAAAAGAAATAAAAAAATACTTTATTAAAAACAAAATATTA
>JACQSB010000016.1 GCA_016206175.1 Candidatus Uhrbacteria bacterium
CGGAATGCACTGCGCAAGCTGCGAAGTTTTGATCGAACGGAAACTTAAAAAAGTCCCGGGCGTAGAAGGAGTGTCTGCACAATATGCAAACGGAGAAGCAGAACTCCTTTGCACCAGAGAGCCACAGTTGCAGGAATTGCAACAGGCAATTCAGAAAGATGGATACACGATTTCTCACCAGCAGAATCGCAATCCGCAGCAAACCCTGCCATACAAAAACAGCAAAAAGGATTACGTCCAGATCGGCGCGATCTTCCTTATCGTTGTTGCCTCGTATCTTATTCTCAAAGAACTGAACCTTATCCCAAAGCTCGGCATCACTAACAACATGGGTTACGGGTTTGTTTTTTTGATTGGACTTGTCGCTGCGCTGTCCACCTGCTTGGCAGTCACCGGCGGATTGTTGCTGGCAGTTGCGGCAAAATACAACGAACGGTTCCCCTCTCTTACGGGCATACAAAAAATAAAACCGCATCTGTATTTCAATATCGGCCGCATTATTTCCTATACCGTGTTTGGAGGAGCAATCGGAGCATTTGGATCCATACTTACGCTCTCGCCGAAAGCTGCCGGCGCTCTGACGATTATGGTGAGCGTCGTCATGGTTATTCTGGGCTTTCAACTGCTCCACCTCTTCCCGGGATTACGGAGATTCCAGCCGAAAATGCCGAAATTCCTAGCGCATAAAATCCATGATTTCAGCGGTACAGACAAAAAATCTGCGCCATTCCTTCTTGGAGCAGCAACATTTTTCCTGCCCTGCGGATTTACCCAGGCACTACAACTCTATGTGCTTTCAAAAGGAGATATGCTTACCGGATCGCTCACCATGCTGGCATTTTCATTGGGAACCCTGCCGGCTTTATTATCCTTATCGGCGATTTCCAGTTTTGCAAAAGGATTGTTTCAAAATTACTTTTTGAAATTTGCCGGTGTCACCGTAATCATGCTTGGCCTCTTTAACATCGGCAACGGCTTGTCACTTACCGGCAGTACCTTCAACCTCGGATCGATTCTCCGTGCCAGCGACAAAAATATGCTCAAGGGGCAAGAGAATGGAGATGTACCGATCGTGAACGGAAAACAAATTGTAAACATGCGCGTTGTCGGACTCAACTACTACCCGTATCAGTTTACTGTGGCACAAGGAGTGCCCATAGAGTGGCGCATCGATGGAAGTAAAGCAGAAGGATGCGCGCAGGTAATCACGGTGCCGAAACTTGATATCGTGCAATATCTCTCACCAACAGACCTCACTGTTATAGAATTCATGCCGGATGAAATCGGCTCCATTGAATTCAGCTGCACCATGGGAATGACCACAAGAGGAGCGGCGTTTACGGTGATTCCAAACACGCTGGGAATTGATGCGATAAAAAATACCGATGCGCCAAAAACGGTTTCTCCCTGCAACCCCCAAATCGCAAACTGCATCGAAGCCCAGCAAATTAAAATCGAGGTATCGGGAGAGCGCGGCGTATATCCTGATACCGTAACGGTAAAAAAAGGCATACCGGTTGATCTTGCCATTGATGCTAAGACGCCGCTCGGCGGCTGCATGTCTGTCTGGGTAATTCCAGAATATAATGTGACGATTCCAATGAAAGTCGGAATCAATAAAGCGAGTTTTACTCCAACCAAAACTGGTCCCCTTGCTCTGACTTGCAGCATGGGATCGAGAATGGCGCAAATAAATGTGATCAACTAAAACGACTCACTACCTATGCAAACAAAAATCAGTATCAAAGGAACACATTGCCATTCATGCAAAGCCCTCATTGAGGATGTCTGCCGCGATATCGAAGGCGTGATTTCTTGCATCGTGGATTATCAAACAGGAGAAACAATCGTTGAACACAAAGAGGAGCTCAATTGGGATGTTTTCAGAGAAGAAATTGAAGGGCTTGGAGAATATAAGGTGGTATGAAAACAGTGACATTTACCATTATCGGAATGCATTGCGCGTCCTGTGTTATGCGCAATGAACGGAGTCTCAAAAAAATCCACGGGGTCCACAGTGCTGCTGTTAATTTTGCCAATAGCAGTGCAACGGTTGAGTTTGATGAAACATCTGTCAGCGAAAAAATGCTTCATAAAGCAATCATTCGAAATGGCTATAAAATTCTTACGGAAGAATCAAGTCAGCAGCACAAAGAGGCTTTACAAAAAGAGTTGATAGCGGCACGGCAAAAGGCAATGATTGCAATCATCCTTTCAATACCGCTTGTGGTGCTTGCGATGGCGAATTTTACATTGCCGTACAGCATAGGAGGCTATAACGCAAGTATTTGGATACAAGCGATTTTAGGAGTTCTGGTGGTGATCGGTATTGGATGGGAATTTCATAGTGGTATGATACGGCAGGCAAGGTTTCTTACCGCCAATATGGATACGCTGATATCATTGGGTACTCTTGCTGCTGTCTTCTACAGCATCTGGACAATGGCAGTGCGGGAAACGCATCTCTATTTTGAAACAGGCGCGGTTATCACCGCTCTTATCCTTCTGGGCCGTTACTTTGAGGCAAAAAGCAGGGGAAATGCCAGCGAAGCGGTTGAAAAACTTTTGCAGCTTGGCGCAAAAACGGCTCTGCGGATCGAGGGCGATGAAGAGCGCGAAGTGCCGATTGAGCAAATTGCTATTGGAGACATCCTTTTGGTAAAACCTGGCACAAAGATTCCTGTGGACGGGACAATCACAAAAGGTGAAACAAATATCGATGAATCAATGCTTACCGGTGAAAGCATGCCGATAAGCAAACAGGCTGGTGATGCCGTATTCGGCGCGACGCTTAATATCAACGGAGCAGTATATGTGGAAGCCACCAAGATCGGACAAGGTACGGTATTCGCCCAAATCGTAAAAATGGTCGCGGAAGCACAGACAAAAAAAGCTCCTATTCAGAAACTTGCTGACAAAATTTCAGGCATGTTTGTGCCTATCGTTATAGGGATCGCAGTACTAACGGCAATCGGCTGGTATGTGGCAACGAGTGACTGGTCAGCTAGCATCATACCTGCTATTGCCGTTCTTGTGATTGCCTGTCCCTGCGCACTGGGTCTTGCAACGCCAACGGCGATCATGGTCGGTACCGGCGTAGGAGCAAAGCGCGGCATTTTAATAAAAAACGGCGAGGCGTTAGAACGAGGCAAAAAGATCGACGCGATCCTATTCGATAAAACAGGGACGCTTACCGAAGGCAAACCGCGGGTCGCAGACATTGTATCGTGCTCTTCCGCGCTCACCGAAGATGAGATCCTGCGCTTGAGCGCAAGCATCGAAAGACTCTCAGAGCATCCTCTGGCGCAAGCAGTGGTTATCGCCGCAAAAAATCAAAATATACCGATCGTGGAAGTTCATGACTTTGAAAATCTCACCGGCAGAGGCGTACGAGGACGCATTGAAAATGAGATGCTTCTGATTGGCAATGTCCGTCTTATGAAAGAGTTTGGGATCTCGACAGAGGCATGCCAAGAGAAGATTACTGAACTTGAGCAGCAGGCAAAAACCGTTGTTATGGTAACAAAAAACGATACCGTCATTGCATTGATTGCTATTGCGGATATATTAAAAACCGACGCCAAAGAAGCGGTAGAGAAACTCCGTCTCGCAGGGATTGAAACAAGCATGATTACCGGCGATAACAAGAGGACTGCGGAGGCTATCGCTCGTCAAGTCGGCATTGAAAAAGTGTTTGCCGAGGTGCTGCCGCAAGACAAAGCTGAAAAAGTAAAAATTATGCAGCGCGAAGGGTTTACGGTTGCATTTGTAGGCGACGGCATCAACGATGCGCCTGCGCTCGTACAAGCCGATCTTGGTATAGCGGTTGGCACGGGCACCGATATTGCGATTGAGGCTGGCAATATCGTATTGGTGAAAGGGCATCCTCTCAAAGTCGTAGAAGCTCTCGCTCTTGCAAAAATCACATTTCGAACCATTACCCAAAATATGTTCTGGGCGTTTTTCTATAATGTTGCCGCTCTGCCGCTCGCCGCATTCGGATTGCTTAATCCGATGATCGCGGCAGGAGCGATGGCTTTTTCAAGCGTCAGTGTCGTAGGCAACAGCTTGCGGATAAAAAAAACAAATGCACCAATAACAAAGAGTTCGCGGTGAGGATGGTTAAAACACGAAAAAAAGCCGTCCGAGTTTGAACGACTTTCTTTCATGGGTCGCCTGGGGATTGAACCCAGAACCTTGGGCTTAAGAGGCCCCTGCTCTAGCCAATTGAGCTAGCGACCCATACGCGTATAGGTGTTGTAGAAGTATAAGATTCATGCAAGCCTCTGTCTAGTTTTCGCATTTCGTTTCATTTCATGCGCCCGAAGGGAATCGAACCCCTATCCCCAGGTTCGAAGCCTGGTATTTTATCCATTAAACTACGGGCGCATATTCCACACAAGTCTACACTCTTTTGGTGAAAAATCAACGCAAATGAACGATCGAAGATTTTTCGAACCTAATCTATTCAACCATTTTGTCCAGAAGCTCTGGGTGCAGCATGTGGGTTTTTGCCACTTCTTTTGTGATCATCTTATCCTTGCAGAGCTGCACAAGATGTTGATCCATTGTAAGCATGCCTGTTGCATTGCCAGTCTGTAGGACTGTAGGGATCTGCTCAACCTTATTTTCTCGAATAAGATTTGCCACGGCTGCATTGTTGATAAGAATCTCGCGAGCGGCAACACGCCCTTTCCCTGTAGCACGCGGAATAAGCCTCTGGGAGATAATGCCTCGCAATGTCATGGCAAGCTGCAGTCGAATCTGAATTTGCTGCTGTGGCGGAAAAGAATCAATGATACGATGGATTGTCTGAGATGCATCAAACGTATGGAGGGTAGAAAATACCAAATGGCCGGTTTCTGCTAGTGTGACGGTCATTGAAATCGTTTCTGGATCGCGCATTTCGCCTACGACAATCACGTCCGGATCGTGCCGCACAACATACTTCAAGCTCTCTTTTACAGAATTTATATCCGTGCCAAGCTCACGCTGACGAACAATGGATTTTTTCGGCTGGATAACAAACTCGATCGGATCTTCAAATGTGATAATATTGAGCGCCCGCTCTTGATTAATATGGTCAATCATCGCTGCTAAGGTAGTTGATTTCCCCTGCCCTGTCTGGCCTGTGATAAGAATCAACCCCTGATCCAATTGGGTAAATGCTTTCGCGGCCGGTGGCAGTTCCACGTCATGCATCGTGGGAATAACGACGGGGATCAACCGTGCCGCCAATGCAAGATTGCCGCGCTCCCAAAAAAGATTGACGCGAAACCGATGTCCGCTTTTCATGTGCTGCACAAATCCAAGCTCTCGAGTATTTTTTAAAAACTCTTGCTGATGCTCGGAAAGCTCTTCCAACATAGCTTTTTCAAACACATCTGGAGCTACCGCGGCAAACCCCTCGCACTCGACAAGCGAACCATCGATGCGCAGAATGGGCGGCCGCAACGCCATAATATGAACATCCGACGCCTGCCTATCAATAGCGAGCTGCAGAATTGATAGGAGAGAAAACTCTTTTTTTATTGGCATATAAAATAAATGCTCTGTGGCATTAATATCTTCGCCTCAACTCAATACCAGTATAATAGTATTTCAAGATCTCATCAAAACTCTTGCCGCCGAGCGCCATGGCAATCGCGCCGCGAGCCGCCATTCCCACACCATGGCCGAGAAGTGGCAAGCCGCGTCCCGGCGGATCCTCTTTGCCCACGAGCCACGGCTTCGGAGCGCCTGCCCATACCTCCTCCCAGGAACGCGTCCTGCCGTCGCTTTGAGAGTAATACGGCGTAATAGCCAATTCACCTTGATACGTGACAATCACCCCGCGAGTTTCATCCACTGCCTTGCGTACATTCGGTAGTCGCTTTTCCGCGCCATACCCACGATATACCTGATCAGCGTCAGTAGATCGAATCGTAAACTTGTCTCGCAGATATTTCGTACTGCGATCAATATGGTATTTCGCATACGTGCGAGCAGCGATTATGAGCGCCTTTTGGAATTCATACGGAGAATTGTTTGACGTTTCTGCAAGCCCTCGGAGGTAGTATTCGAGTGGAAGCTCATTGATAGCCCACATCACCTTCCCTTCCGATGAATACCGCACCTCGACAGCTCCGCGTACAGTGTTGTCATTGATTTCAGAGCTCCATGCCGGACGATTTTGGTACGAGGTTATCTCAAAGATTGTTTCGGGATCAAGAACCGTGCTATCCGTTACCATGCCCGTAAAGCGCGGCGGATCAATGCTTGTGTGGGTTATCCCCCCTCCAATTGACGTATACAATCCTGCAGACGCTTCATACGTGATCGTTGTCACCGCACTCGCAGGCTGGATACTCACCAAATCATTTCCCGTCCAGATTTGATACGGAGACGACGCTGTAATTTTAACCGGTTCATTTGTCTTGAAGTAACCAATGCGAATCAGCGGTTCTTTTTCCTGAATATCTTCTATGATTGCCTGCTTCGGGGGCTCTTGCTGTTCAAGGGCAAATGCAAGAGTTGTCTGGTTTGCAGGAGAAGGCGGGATCGCTGGCACTGGTTGTTCAACCTGCATGCCGGTCGAATTTTCTTCGACCTTTTCCGACTGCTTTGCCGCGTCTACTCCTGTTGATGGTTCTGGAGAAATCGTAGACGGTTTTGAGATTTGAGGCTGTACTACCTCCATCGGAAGTACAAAATCCGACCCAACGATCGGCTCGCTGCCAAGAGCAAGGTAGAACATTTCCTTATACTTTCCGGGGGCGGAAGGAGCTTTTATGAAAAATCGGAAGTATGAGACCTGCCCTGTGTCAGCATCTGATTGCAAAAACGTGGCAACGTGAGGATCGTGCCAAGTGGTTGGGTCAAAATAGATGCTGCGTTCTTTATCGGTAAAAGCACGCACCATAAGCTTTGGGGCATCTGCCATCTTCCATGCCCTCCTTCCAATATTCTTATACCCCACTTCAAATATTTTTTGCTCCCCGGGTTGTAAGGTGAGGGCAACATCGCTCTGGATGATTTTAAAAGCCTCGAGGAAGCGTTCAATATCTTGATTCGCGCTTGCGAGCGAAACTGCTTTTTTCTGTACCGGCGCTGGTGGTATGGAACTTGATTTTGTTGAAAGCAAACTTGTTGGATCGGTCCGTGCATTCTTTGCTACCGTGATTGGCAAGACAAATTCAGACCCCTTGATTTCCCTTCCATCGAAATACAGGGAAAGGCTTTCATTATAATGCCCCTCTTTTTTGGGGGCTTCAAAAGTAAACTGGAAATACACTAGTTCCCCAGGTGAGGCGGACCGCGGAGCGTTCATCACAATCGTGCCGCTCTTCCAGGATGGATCGTAAAAATAACTCTCTGATTTTGCGCGCGCGCGAAGCGTGATTGATTTTTTGCTATCCTCGTTCGGTTGCCACGTTGCGCTTCCACTGTTCTTATACCCAACCTCAAAAGTAAATTTCTTCAGAGGCTCAACGGTAAAGGAAGTGTTGCTTTGGATGAGCTTTGTTGCCGCTATTGCTGGCACCAGTGCTGCTTTACCTTGAGTGCTTGCTTCTGCTATAGTAGTGAGCGTTAAACCCTCACGAATGGTATCCAGATAACCGAGAAGCGAATACGAACGCTTTGCAGGCTTATTGTCGTGATTGATTTTATTGTAAGCAAACCGCATAGCTGCCGATGCCACTATCACAACAGCTATGGTAAACAGAAACACGGCGGTTAAGCTTCGTTCTCTTCGCGTTTTCATGGAAAGGTATTTTTGTTTTTCTTTGTATGTAGTATACCACAAAATCATTTACTGGTCAAAGATACTGAACACTAAAATTGTTCAGTTAATAACTCTCATTCCCTAACCACTAGCCTCTATCTACCCATGTCACTTTCCCGGCAAGTAGCGGCAAACACAATCCTGCAGGTGACAACGAAAGTGCTAAGTACTGCGCTTGCTGCTGTCACATTGGGCATCCTGACACGATATTTGCATGAGGATGGTTATGGAGCCTTTACGATTGCAACGACTTTCCCGCAAGTATTCGGTATTGTAGCTGATCTTGGATTTTACCTAATCGGCATTCAGCTGGTATCGGAGATAAATGAAAATCATACTCGCAATTACCAAGCCATCATTACCTTGCGGCTTATCACTGCTGTTGTTTTTCTTGCGCTTGCTCCGCTGGCTTCCCTTTTCTTCCCATATGGGCTGGAGGTAAAAATTGGCATTGCAATCATATCGCTCTCGGTTTTACTGTCTTCTTTGATTCAGATATTTACGATCCAGTTTCAAGTGAATCTTGCCATGCTTATACCCATGCTCGCGGATATTGTCAGTAAAGTATTCCTGATTGCCGGCATTGGCATTGCCGTCTATTTCCAGGCTGGATTTCTTCCTATACTCTGGATCGTTGTCATCAACAATATCATTCAATGCGTCATCGTGCTGTACGGCAGCCTCCGATATGAACGTATTGCGCTTATCTGGGATCCTCCTCTCTTCCGACGCATTATGGTGCGCAGTTGGCCGATCGGGCTTTCTATCATCTTTAACCTTGTCTATTTGAAGGTGGATACCATTATTCTTTCGCTGTACTACCCCCAAAGCGACGTCGGCATTTACGGCGGGGCATATCGCGTTTTTGAGGTACTATTAAGCCTTCCTGCCATGTTTATGGGATTGACGCTTGCAAGTTTTTCGCGTTCCTGGTCGAGTGGCGATACCACATCGTTCAAAAGATACTTCCAGAAAAGCTTTGATTTTATGGTTATGGCAACGATGCCGTTAATCGCAGGAACATTTTTTGTAGCACGGCCGCTTATGTCAGTATTGCTTGGAGAATCCTTTGAACGCTCTGGCGATATTCTGCAAATACTGATTCTCGGCACTGCCTGTGTTTTCTTCGGTTCTTTTATCGGCCATCTGATCAATGTAGTACATCAACAAAAACGGATGCTCTACGGCTACCTCGTTGGCGCGGTTTTCGGGGTGAGCGCATACCTCCTTCTTATCCCGCCTTTCACCTACTGGGGGGCGGCATGGGCGACGGTGGCAACGGAATGTCTGGTGATGTTTTTTGCATTTCATGTATTTTCTTCTACAACCGGTATTTGCCCTCGGTATGAAGCCGCGAAACGCATTGGCATTGCAACAGTTGTGATGGCTTTCTTGCTTGTGTTTCTCTCTCAAATGCCGTTGCTCATCGCGGTGCTCGCTGCCGCCCTGCTGTACGGAGGCACACTCTATCTATTTGGCGTGATCCCCAAAAACCTCTTGCTTGACCTCCTCCGAATGATAAACGGACGGCAAGCAACTAGCACAGACCTCTCGCCACATAACTAATAACTAATGTAAAGTGTTATCTATCTACTTGCGTAGTACAGGGGCTTGCATTATTTTGAGTCTTTTGTTAGGATAGCCGATATCTCTATGAACCACTACGAAATTCTTGCTATTGCAAGCGGCCGATTTGCCGATACGGAAGTTGGCGGCGTTATAGGAAAAATTGAGGAAATCTTGAAAAAATACGGGTGCACTCTCCACTATACGCAAAATCTCGAGAGGAGAAAACTCGCATATCCCATCAAACACCAGGCATACGGCACGTATGTCCTTATTGAATTTGACAGCTCTGTCTCCAAAGTATCTGCTCTGGACCGGGAGCTACGCCTCACACCAGAGTTGCTGCGCCATATCATTATAAAGCGTGACGCTGTCGGCACCCCCCGCCCCTTATTTAAAGATACGGCGATCGAAGAACGCCGCGTGCCGCGCAGGCAGCAGAAAGAAAAAACATTAGAGCAAGCACTCGAAACAGTGGAAAAAGAAACAGAGGCAGCCTCCCTAGAGCCTGCGAAAACGCCAACGCTACCGTCGAGCAGACATGAACAAGAAAACGAAGCTGCTCCATCAAAAACAACCGCAGAGAAACCGGAAGAAAAGCAGGCAGAAAAACTTGCAAAGAGCGATGAGGATCTTGAAAAAGAGCTCGATAAAAAACTTGAAGAAATCCTCCGAGAAGGAGTGTAAATTGATATGGCAATGGACTTAAACAAAGTGATGATCATCGGTCGCGTCACAAAAACGCCGGAATTACGCACAACACCTTCCGGACAAAGCGTGACGTCGTTTAATGTTGCAACAAATCGGCAGTACACCGATGCGTCAGGACAAAAACAGGAAAAGGCCGAATTTCACTCTATTGTCGCGTGGGGCAAACTCGCAGAAATCTGTTGCCAATACCTGACAAAGGGGCGGCGTATCTATGTTGAGGGACGCCTCCAAACCCGAGATTGGGTTGGACAAGATGGCCTGCGGCGCTACGCCACCGAGATCATTGCCGATAACATGATTATGCTTGACGCCTCCGGCGGATCGCGAGAGCAGCGCAGCATGCCGGACCAAAATACAGCCACCTATGGCGATGCTCCTTCCCCAATGGGCGGAGTGGCGCCGCAAGAAGAACCGGTTGAACAAACTATTGAAGAAATCCCTTTCTAAGATAACAAGGCACTCCATACTATGGCATTACGAACACTACAAAGACGCACGCGCCAACTGATACGGGAATGTTATTTTTGCAAAAATGCGGTGGAGGACATCGACTATAAAGATATTGGCCTGCTGAAACGATATATTTCATCCTACGGGAAAATTGCACCGCGCAAACGTAGTGGCTGCTGCGCCAAACATCAGCGCAAGCTGGCGCATGCGATCAAGAAGGCCCGCATCATGGCGCTTTTGCCCTTCGCGATTCAGTAAACCTTCTTTCCTTTTATGGCTGTGCTGCCATCCCTTAATTCGATCAAAGTAGGGTTGACCATATTGTACAACGGCGAACCCTACCAGGTGCAAACAGCAAACTTTGTACGCATGCAGCAGCGCAAACCGGTCATGCAGACAAAGATGCGTCACCTAAAAACCGGAAGGGTGCTTGAGATTAGTTTCAAGCCTGGTGACACTGTTGAAGAAGCAGAACTTGATAAACGGAAGGCAACCTATTTGTATTCTGATGACACCGGTGTCCATTTTATGGACACAGAAAGTTATGACCAGATTTCAATTCCCCGCGATGCAATGAGTGGAAGAGAAGGGCTCTTGCAAGAAGGGATGGCTGTCGACATTGTTCTTTTTCACAATGCGCCGCTCACCGTACACCTGCCTCCTAAAATTGATCTGAAGGTGACAAGCGCTCCTCCGCCGATCAAAGGAGATTCGGCATCAAATGTGACGAAAGCTGTGGCACTTGAGACCGGACTCATGCTGAATGTTCCGCTCTTCATTAAAGAAGGAGATACGATACGCATCAATACTGATACGCTCGACTACGTAGAACGGGTATAAAAAATCCTGGCATAAACCAGGATTTTTTATACTGATTGCCAATATCGGATCATTATACTGCTATCGCTTCGGAGGATTCCGTTTTTTCTGTTGGAATTACTGCGGCCGCTTGATCTTGAGACGCGACAGCCTCCGAACTCGTTACGCGCATAATTTCATCACGTATCTGCTGAAGGCATGCTTGATTTTCTTTAAGGAATTGTTTTGCATTTTCTCTCCCAACGCCAAGCTTCACATCTCCGAATGAATACGTGTTGCCGCTCTTCATAATAACTCGATACAGCACGCCGGTATCCAATAGATCACCTGCAATTGATATGCCTTCGTTATACATAATATCAAATTCGGTTGTCTGAAACGGAGGGGCGACCTTATTTTTCACTATCTTCACTTTTACGCGTCCACCGATCACTTTATCCCCAAGCTTAATCTGGGCAGCTTTTCGCACCTCGATCCTGATGGAGGAATAAAACTTCAAAGCGTTCCCGCCCGTCGTTGTTTCAGGATTCCCAAAGAAAACTCCGATCTTCTGTCGGGTCTGATTAATAAAGATAACGATCGTTTTTGTCTTACTTACGATTGCTGTCAACTTGCGGAGCGCCTGGCTCATGAGCCGTGCTTGCAACCCCATATGGCTATCCCCCATCTCTCCTTCAATTTCCGCCTTTGGCGCAAGCGCTGCTACAGAGTCAATTACGATGACATCTACCGCATTTGATCTCACGAGCGTTTCAACAATTTCAAGCGCCTGTTCACCATTATCGGGTTGCGATATCAATAATTCGTTGACGTTGATGCCGAGCCTGCGAGCATACTCCGGGTCAAGCGCGTGTTCCGCATCAACAAAAGCGGCTAAGCCGCCGATCTTTTGAACCTGCGCGATCGCATGTTGAGCAAGCGTTGTTTTTCCAGAAGACTCCGGCCCGTAGATTTCAATAATGCGGCCGCGAGGAAATCCACCCACCCCCACAGCCAAATCAACGCTGACGACTCCCGTCGAAACCACTTGTACATTCATGCGCTTCGCTTCACCGAGCTTCATGATGGACCCGGACCCAAATCGATCGCGTATTTGATCGATAGCCTCTGTAATGGCGCGGGCTCGCTCCTTATCGATCGTACGGTCAAATGTATCTGTTTCAATCTTTGGCATACATACTGCTATTAAAATTTAATCCCGTCTTTCGAAGTCCGTCGCCAGGAGTAAACGGCTCTTCACTATATATCACAGTTCGCGACTCTGTTGATGCGCCTCCAAATTTTTTCGTGGCAGTCACCTGAATAACATTTACCCCTTCGCGCAACCCAATAACTTGCCGAAACTCACCATCAATTCCTTTTGTGATCTGTTCTCCATTTATCAAAATGCGCGCATCACGTTCTGTATATCCTGCCACCTCAATTGTGTCAACAACGCTCAATGCATTGTTGCCGGGGCTTACGAGTTGAAGATGGGGAGGCCGCACCATCTGGTATCCCAAGAATGCAAGATAGGCAAAAGAAGCAACTGCAATCGTACTAAAAATGCCGGTACGTATGATATGGGGCATCACCCAAAAAGATGACCGATGGAGAGGGGAGCCGGACATGCGGTTCTGCTGGCTTGGTGAGGGAGAAAAAACCTGCCGTTCCCGTCGATACTGCAAACGCAAAGAATCCCAATCAAGTCCGAGATATGTCGCATACGCCTTCATACTATGCTCATGGTACACAGTCTCGGGAGCTCGGGAAAAATCGTCGTTTTCGATTCTCTCAAGTTGCATGGAGGGGATGAGCAAAACTGTCGACACATCCTCAACAGTGATGCCACACGCTTCACGTGCATTTCGAAGCTTGTCGCCGACCGAAGCAGGAATGCGAACTGATGTCTTGTTAAATTGAATCATACAGGCACATATTACAAAAGTGGCGCTAGAAGTACAAGTGGATACCTCTGAATAAGGAAACGGGCTATAGGAGAGGGCCCGAGGAAAGAGAAGCGCCATTCTCATCCGACGAAGAATCCTTCTCTAAAATCTCACGGGGGCGTGCGCCATCTGCGGGTCCGATAAACCCCTGGCCTTCCAGAAGATCTAAGATGCGCGCTGCGCGCGCATAACCGATCCGCAATCGGCGCTGGAGAAGCGATGCTGATGCCTTTCCGGCCTGAAGAATGACCTCTTTTGCATCAGGGAGTAATTCATCGTCGCCATCTTCATCGCCCATACTACCCCCTTCGAGCGAATCGCTGCGATAGGCCGTAATCTGTTCATCGTATTCCACATCGCCATTCGCCTCTTTTAAGGCATTCACAACACGTTCTATTTCAGAGTCGCTCAAATATACGCCCTGCAGACGCACGGGCTTGGAAAGCTCTGCTGAAACAAAAAGCATATCCCCGCGTCCAAGTAATTTTTCCGCGCCGGATGTATCAAGGATCGTACGCGAATCCATTTGCGATGCGACAGAAAATGCGATGCGTGCTGTGATGTTTGCCTTAATCAATCCAGTGATGACGTCCACAGATGGACGCTGCGTCGCAAGAATCAAATGAATCCCAACGGCACGTGCCATTTGCGCAAGGCGGATAATCAAACTTTCTGCTTCCACGCCGGCTGTCACCATGATATCGGCGAGTTCATCAATAATAACAACGACATACGGCATCTTTTCTGCCGCACTCGCATTATATGTTGCCAGATCACGCTTTCCTGCGCGGGATAACACATCAAAACGGCGCTCCATTTCTGCGATCGCCCAGCGCAGCGCATGCAGCGCTTTCTTTACATCCGTGATAACCGGTGTCAATAAGTGCGGAATGCCATTATAGCACGGCAGTTCGACGCGCTTCGGATCAACCATGATAAACCGCAAATCTTCAGGCCCGTTTTGATACAGAAAACTGACAATAATGCTGTTGATGCATACCGTCTTGCCGGAACCGGTTGAGCCCGCAATAAGAAGGTGTGGCATGGTGATGAGATTAGAAATACGCGACCTACCACTCACGTCTTTGCCAAGCACAACAGAGAGATTGCTTGGCCGCTTCTTAAATTCATCGGACTCCAGCACCTCTCGCATGGAGACGCGGGCGATCTTTTGATTACGCACTTCGATTCCAACCAATGCTCTCCCCGGAATCGGCGCTTCGATACGAACCGGATGTGCAGCAAGAGCAAGTGCCAGGTCATTATGCAAAGCGATGAGTGAGGATAGCTTCACTCCTTCGGCCGGCTTGAGCGTATACTGTGTGACACTAGGACCTACATTCACCTCGCCCATCTCCACCGGAATGCCAAAATTTTCCAATGTTTTTGCAATAATAATTTTATTGGCGCGTATATCACCGCTTGTCGGCTGTGAATTTGACCGCTCTAACAAATCAAGTGATAGTTGCGTCTTTGTTTTTATTTTCGGAGAAAGTATCTGGAGCGCGGGTTTGGAGTCAGTTCGTTTTTCTCCCTCGACTTCCTCATGTTCTTCTGCATGATTGGGAGCGATATGCTTCTTTTCAAATTCAACTTTTTCGGCTTCTCTCTTCTCATCAAATTGCACCCTGCCGACGGATGGAAGGAGCGGCTTTTTTGATAGAAGTCGTATCATGACCATCGGGATACTGGCAACACCGCGTAAAAAGACTTCCAAGGATATATTCAAAACGATCAACAAACCCATAATAGAAAAAGCGACGAGGAACAACAGTGCGCCCCAAAATCCCACACTGCTTTTTAATGAATACGCGAGAAAAAATCCTGTTACGCCGCCGCCAAGACCGTCTTGCGCTACGCGCCACGAATCATCCAAAGGATATCGGACATGCCAGAATGCTGTGAAGGAAAATAAAAACAGGATTGCGCCAAAAACGGCAATCCATGATAGGTGATATTGCTGGCGATAACGAAATAATCCTACTCCCCATAAAATCAGAAGGAGGGGGAATATCATTCGGGAGGCTCCAAAGAGAAATGCAAGACCGCGAGTGATCGCTTCGCCGGCAGGCCCTGCGGCGCCCGCGAGGCTAAGAAAAAAAAGAATTCCTCCGGTGACAAATACGATCGCCTGTATCCCCTGCCGCACTTCAGGCGTAAGCCCATCCCAAAATTTTTTTACAACATTCCACTCGTGTCCGACTTTCGGTAGTTTTTTTCTTTTCCCGTTTTGAGGCATGGTACTAGTATACTACGATCATAAAAAGGCTCAATCCCTTACACAAAGCGGGCCGCAGGGATAGTCATCACTTAAGCGGCTTATGGGGCCGTTTGAGCACACGGTGCCCGAACGAGTAGCGAAGGGTGAGCGAAAGCTTCTATGCTGTATGCTTGCGATATCCAGTGCCAACGGGAATCAAGCGCCCGATAATAACATTTTCTTTCAGCCCTTGAAGATAATCCACCTTGCCGGTAACAGCGGCATTGATCAGTACGCGAGCTGTTTCTTGGAAGGAAGCTGCTGAAAGCCAACTTTGGGTAGAAAGCGAAGATTTCGTGATACCCATAAGGAGATCATCGCCTTTCGCCGCTTCTTTGCCTTGCTCTGCTGCACGCAAATTTTCGTCCAAAAATTCTGATCGTTCCACAATCTCTCCGGGCAAAAGATTCGTGTCTCCTCCGTCTGTGATATACGTGCGTGAAAACATCTGTCGAACAATTACTTCGATATGTTTGTCGTTCAGTTTCTGGCCTTGCGAAAAATAGATGCGCTGAATCTCCCGAATGATATATCGCTGGGTTTCAACAGTGCCGCGATAGCGGTACAACAGTTGCAGATCGAGACTGCCTTCAGTAAGAGGAGTGCCGGCTGCGACGAGATCACCTTCCTTTACCAAGAGGAATCGATTTGCCGGCACAAGGTATTCCTTCACTTTTTTCGCTTCCACAGCAACGGCGATGGAATCTTTTTTTACTTTCACGATACCCGTTCGTTCTGCGCGTATCTCACGGCTTCCGACTGTTGCAAGGAGATCGCCAGCATTCACGCTTGCGCCATCTTTTGTGATTAAAGTCTTTTTCGCCGTACGTTTTTTTGTTTTTTCTGCGCCTTCTGAATCTTCTTCTAAAGTTTCTGCGATGCGGAAACGATACACATCTTCTTCAATCGCATCGTAATGCAGAGCAACAACTTTTTGTCCTTCAACACTCTTTAGGACCTCTGCGCCAGACTCATCGACGACAGAGCGTTGCTTTGTCGAAAGTGAAACCTTTCCTGCCACCTCACTAATCAGTGCGCGGACTTTGGGGGTGCGTGACTCAAAGAGTTCCTCAACGCGTGGGAGACCCTGCGTGATGTCGCTACCGGCAACACCGCCCGTATGGAACGTCCGCATCGTAAGCTGCGTACCCGGCTCTCCCAAACTCTGCGCAGCAATGATCCCGACAGCAGTGCCTAATGCCACCGGTTTGTTATATGCCGGATCGTAACCGTAACATTTTTGACATATGCCATGGATAGATTTACAGGTGAGCAATGTGCGGATTGTCGCATCAGCGATTGATCGCTCTCGGAGAATGGCAACGAGCTCTTTTGTGATATATTCATTCCGTTTCACAAGAACGGCACCGTCACCCGCCTTGATGGTAGCTGCCGCAGCGCGACCAAAAAGACGGTCATAAAAATCAAGATCAATGTCCTTCCCTTCCGCCGCCGTTATCGTCAATCCATCTTTGTCCTGACAATCTTGTTCCGTCACAACAACATCTTGCGATACGTCAACAAGACGGCGCGTCAGATATCCGGCGTTGGACGTACGTAAGGCAGTATCTACCAAACCCTTTCGAGCGCCATGCGTAGAGATAAAGTATTCCAAAACTCCCAACCCTTCCTTAAAACTGCTTTTAACGGCGAGTTCGATAATCTCACCTGACGGGTTAGCGAGCAATCCTTTCATGCCGATGATCTGATTGAGCTGCGCCCACGTACCGCGTGCGCCGGAGTCGATAATTGTCTCGACTGATGACCCTTTTTTGAGAACCTTTTTGCTCAACTTTGAAATCTTGTCGCGTACTTCTGTCCACAAAGTAATAATCCTATTTTTCCGCTCCTGAAATGTTAAGAGTCCCATCTCATATTGGTTCTGCACTTCATCAATTTTCTTTTCAACCTCTTTGATCAAAGCCGGCTTTTCATCGAGCAGAGGAATATCATCCATTCCGAAAGAGAGTCCGGATTGCGTTAGATGGTAGGCGCATGTCTCTTTGATGTCATCAAGAATACGGGCTGTCTCTTCCACTCCGCAAGCATCAAGACATGCGCTGACGATCTCTCCCATTTTCTTCTTGTCGATAACGGCGTTCCAATAAGGAAGGTTTACAGGGAAAATTTTGTTAAACAAAATCCTGCCTAATGACGTTTCTGTCCGATCTGCCCCAATCCGCTGCGCAAGCGCAGGCGAAAGGCGCACGATGACTTTTTCATTCAGTGTCACGCCGTTTTGCGAATGCGCCAACACTAGCTCTTCTTCTGAGGTAAATTTCTTTAATTCTTCTGACGGACGTTTTTCCTGTTCTTCCGCCATCCACGTCATATAGTATGCTCCCCATACAATATCTTGGCTTGGCATTGCGATCGGGTGGCCGGTGGCCGGTTTGAGCAAATTTTTTGATGCAAGCATGAGCGTTTCAGCCTCTTCGCGCGCCTCATCAGAAAGAGGCACGTGTACTGCCATCTGATCTCCGTCAAAATCAGCGTTAAACGCGGAGCAGACGAGCGGATGGATCTGGATCGCCTTGCCTTCGATTAACACCGGCTTGAAGGCTTGGATGCCGAGACGGTGGAGTGTAGGAGCACGGTTCAGCATGACGTATGAATCGCGCACGATTTCTTCCAAAATATCCCATACTTCATTCC
>JACQSB010000017.1 GCA_016206175.1 Candidatus Uhrbacteria bacterium
ATCTTATGGATGGTCTTTTTCTTTCATTTTTTCTTGGAGCGGGTAAGGGGAGTCGGACCCCTGTCTGGTCCTTGGCAAGGACCCATAATAGCCGTTATACGATACCCGCAGATATTTAATAATGATACGGCCTTCCCTTGATAATTGTCAATGCTCTGTATAATTGCTCAAAAAGAAGAACTCGAGCGATCTGATGCGTAAACGTCAGTGATGAAAGCGATAGGTCCAGTGCGGCTTCACGGCGGATTTGCTCGGACAATCCAAGCGGACCGCCGATTACAAAACAAAGATGCTCGCCGGAGTTTGCGCGCTTGTCAATGGTGCGCGCAAACTCCTCCGATGACATCGCTTTGCCCGCAATGTCGAGCACGATAACAGAACTATCCTTGGGAATCGATTTCATGATTGTGTCGGCTTCCCGCGCAAGGATACGCTCTTTGTCTGCTGCGGAACGAAAGGGTACTTCCCGCAATTCCTTGATTACAATTTTCGCATCGGACGCAAGCCGCTTCCGATATTCTTTTTCGGCTTCGCGCCAGTAAGACTCTTTCAGAGAACCGACGGCAATGATCGTGATCCGATACATGGTTAAGATATGAGCACGGCGCGCGCGGGAGATCCGTCGATCGCTTGGAATGAGAGCGGCAGGCAGACAAGCTGATACGATCCCGCGCGTACTCCTTTCAGCTGCAATCCTTCGAGAATCGGAATATTCCTTTTTAACAATGACGTGTGCGGACGAAGATCGGACCCCCCGCGCTTTTTTACGGAAAGCGCGTCAATGCCGAATAGCGCGATTCCGCGCCGCGCAAGAAAGTCTGCCGCTTCACCGTCAAGATATACGTAATCGCTGTAAAAATTCTTGAATCCACGGGTTGAATTGCTCGTCTTTACCAAAATGCGCTCGCCTTTTTTTATATGGTACGGATTCAGATCCGCAACCGTAATTGCCTCTTTTACATTTGAAAAATCCAATACGCGCGCAGGTCCGACAAAGACAGAAAGCGGCAAACGGCTCAGCGGTTTTGCTTTTGGAGAAACGTGCGCGGGCGCATCGATATGCGTGCCGGTATGCGAGCCGAACGCAATCTCGGAGTGTATCGAACTCGCTCCCTTGCGTTGCGTTATCTTCACTTCCGGATTGCCCGGGTACGTGATCATTCCTTCAAAAATCGGCAGGGATATGTCGATAATTTTCATACCAAAAGTGCGTTCCAGTCAGCGGCAAAACGGTCAATGCCTTTATCAGTAAGTTCATGAGTGATTGCAAACGATTTCCAATCAACAGCCAGATCAAGAGATTCATATGGAATAGGCACGAGACCGTTTGGGTCATAGTGATACTTCGCGTCCGGAATCAACAATCCATTCTCCGCCCATTCATACAAAACTTTTGCCGGCGCGGTGATGATGTCTGATTCCAATGCAAGCGCAAACTGCAGATGTTCGATGGTCCGCACGCTTGCCGTCAACACTTCGACGTGGCCGTCTCCGACAGCATACATATCCATGATGTTTTTTATCAGAGACATGCCGTTCTGTCCGCGATCATCAAGCCGTCCCACAAACGGGGAGACGAATACCTGCCCTTTATGCGCGCCGCGTGTTGCGGCATATACGGCTGCGGCTTGCGCTTGGGAAAACACAAGCGTCATGTTGACACGCATGCCTTCCTTGACTGACAGTTCGGCGGCTTCGAGCCCTGCTGCTGTTGTCGGATACTTGATGTGCGCATTGGGTATCCATGCATACATCTCTTTGCCTTGTACGAACATCCGCTGCGCAGTCGTGCCAGCGTCGGCATACACTTCGACAGAAACCGACCCATCCGGTACAAGCATAGAGACTTCCTGCACGATTCCTTTATAAAAATCCAACAACTCTTGCTTTGCAAATTTTTCTCCGCGATCAAGTCGCGCTTTCGCTTCAGGATTTTTTGCGACAAGCGAAGGATTCGTGGTCTGCCCGTCAAGAAAACCGAGCGCATCTTTCAATGCTTTTGTTTCCTCGGCATCACCGCCGTCAACAAAAATTCTACTTCCCAATTTTAGAGGACGCATATGCGTAATACATTATTCACGTGGAGATAAATAAAACCCATAGGGGTCGACGAAAGTATGATATTCGTCTCTGAGACGCTCCCAAAGATACACGGGTGGATGGAAGCATTTGATTTCAAGATAATATGGCTCAAACCCATCGCCGCATAATTCTTTTTTACCCGGAACCGGAATATATGCCGCTAACACCAATACGATGCTCACACCGATTACTATAAGGATACCAATAAACTTCTTTTTCGATATGGTGCGAAACAGTTGCATAAGAAATGCTCGTGCCGTTATGACGGTACTAGCGAGCGATCACCTCTCTGACTTTTTTAATTATAGCATCCTTATTGATCTCTTCGTACGCAAGCAATTCATCGGGCTTTCCGCTTTTTGGCATTTTCCGCACCGCGAGTGAGTATACATGCGCATCTGTATTAATTAATGCGGCGGAAACCTGCTCCCCTATTCCTCCTTCTTGATAATGGTCCTCCACGGTAATGAGAGCTTTGGTTTCAGACGCGCATTGTATAAGCGTGGCGCTATCCAATGGTTTCACACTGTACAAATCAACCACCCGAATCGATATGTTCTGTTTTTGCAATTCTTCATACGCCGCGAGCGCCTCATACAGCGTAACGCCGGCACCGACTATCGTCACCACATCGTTATCAGATGATCGGAGTACTTTGGAGCCGCCAATAGGAAATACCTCATCAGGCCCGTACAAAAGTGGCGTGTCCTTACGCGTAGTACGGATATATACAATACCTCTGTGTTTTGCCGCCTCCTCTACAAGTCTCTCTGTCGCGTACGCATCGGAAGGGTAGAGCACAACGCTTCCAAGTAACGTACGAAACATTGCCAAATCTTCAAGCCCCATCTGTGATGCGCCATCTTCACCAATGGATACTCCCGCGTGCGATCCGACAAATTTTATATTCGCATCCGAGTATTGGCCCATACGGATCTGGTCATACGCGCGTGAAAAAAACGCAGCAAAGGTAGAGACAAAGGGAATTTTTCCCCTACGAGAAAATCCGAGCGCCACGCCAGCCATATTCTGCTCCATGATATACATTTCAAAAAATCGCTCCGGATATGCTTTCTTAAAAATTTCTGCGTAGGTAGAATTACTTACTTCAGCATCGAGTACAACGACATCTGGATATGCCGGATAAAGCCGCGCAAGCGCGTTACCGTACGCGCGACGACTCGCCACTGGTTTTGTTGCATCATACGATGGCGGAGGAACGTCTGTTTTCTGTTTCTCCCCTAATTCCTGATTCTTCATTCCTGATTCCGTCTTTTCCGGCTGTGCCACTGTCCCACGCGCCGACCGATTGATTTCCCCCAATTCCACAATCGCACTTTCATACTCCTCCTGCGGCAACGCTTTCCCGTGCCATCCATCCTTATCTTCTATAAAAGATACTCCCTTGCCCTTGAGCGTTTTTGCAATAATCATCGTCGGCTTATCTTTGACGCCAAGAGCGTATTCGTATGCTTTCGTAATTTCTTCGAGATTATGTCCGTCAATCACGCGCACTTCCCATCCAAATGCTTTCGCGCGCGCTTCATATATATTCAAATCGTGTCCGTACATTGTCTCGCCTCGCTGCCCCAAACGATTCACGTCTAGAATCGCAATAAGATTATCGAGTTTGTAGTAGGAAGCTGACTGCATTGCTTCCCATACGGAACCCTCCGACATTTCGCTATCACCAAGCAACACATACGTGCGATAGGAAAGCTTGTCGACATACTTTGCGTTCAATGCCATACCCACACCGATCGAAAGTCCTTGACCCAACGATCCCGTAGCGGCTTCTGTATAGGGAAAAGCAAGTGTCGGATGGCCCTCAAGCGGGCTTCCGAACATTCGCAGCGAGTCAAGCTCTTCTTCGCTTACCTTTCCTGCCGCTGCATACAGCGCATAGAGAAGGGGTGACGCGTGACCTTTGGAAAAAATCAAACGGTCATTGTTAGGATATTCCGGATGATCGAGGTCAGCATGAAATACTCGGCCAAAAAGCAATCCAACCATCAAATCAGTGGCAGATAAACTGGTGCTTGGGTGCCCCGACCCTGCTTTTGTGGTCGAACGAAGAATATAATACCTGACGAGTGTTGCGAGTTGCGAGAGAGATATTTCCATAGTATATCCAGTGTGCCGATCGATACTCTCTTTGTCAAATCACTCAAGGATGAAGTGTCACTCGCTCTGTGGGACCATCTGTTCCCTTCTGATAGTGAAGCATCGGCTGCCCTGCTTTTTTCCATGAACGAAGCACATTGTCCACAAAACGCCAACTTGCCATGATCTCCGACGTACTAACAAAGAGGGTTTGATTCCCCTGTAATACATCGAGCAGTAATTTTTCGTACGGTCCGATAAACTCTGTGTCCGGATATGCCTGTTTGTAATCAAATACAAAATCGTTTTCTTCAATCTTCATTTCAGTGCCGGGACGCTTTACCCAAAATGACATTGAAATGCGCTCTTGTGGCTGCACCTGATACCGCAATACATTATGAAAATGCGTGGAGCCCGGACACAGGCATGGCGAGGGGTGGCGAAATCGGACAGAAATTTTTGCGATCGCATCCTTCAGCGCTTTGCCATTCTCCAGAATGATCGGCACGCCGCGCCATCGCTGCGTATTAAGATGTGCCCGTATCATATAATATGTTTCTGTTTGAGAATCAGGAGCTACGTTTTTTTCTTGTGTATAGCCATCATATTGCGCGTGGATCGAATGCTTACTGACGGTGCGCGCCGTAAACGGTTTCAATGCCCGTAACACCTCTGCTCGCTTTGCGCGGATTGTATCCGCCGCAAAATCCTTCGGCGTATCCATGGTAAAAAGCGCAAGGAGCTGCAGCATATGGTTTTGCCCCATATCGCGTAGCAGTCCAACGCCATCAAATAATTCTCCCCTACCTTCAATGCCAATCTGTTCAGATATTTTTATGTGGATGCGTTCGATGAAATCCTTGCTCCACGCATGCTCTAAAAAGGAATTTGAAAAACGAAATGCAAGAATGTTTTGCACTGTTTCTTTCCCAAGATAGTGGTCGATACGATACACTTGATCTTCCTTAAATAATGTTCCTAACAAGGCATCAAGTTTTTCTGCAGTTTTCAAGTCTTTGCCAAACGGCTTTTCTACAATGAGGCGTGTCCACCCCGCTTCCTCACTGTGGCCAACAGCAAGATGGGAGTCAGATAAATGATGAAAAATCGTCTTGTAGTATTCCGGCGGAACAGCAAGGTAAAAAATTTTATTTGCACACGTACGCCATTCTTTGTCGCGTACGCCGAGGCGGCTTGCTAATTTTTCATACCCATCTGCCGTATCAAACATGCCTTGGCTATAGCTAAAAAGATGCAGAAAAGGGTGCAGAACGCCTTGGGCTGTATCCGGTAAACGTTCAATAAGGCTCGCGGCAACCATATCGCGAAACTCCTTATCTCCCCAGTCCCGTCGGGAATAACCGATGATGTGAAACAACGGTGGAAGCAATTTGCGTTGATACAGCTGATACAACGAAGGGATCAACTTACGACGCATGAGATCGCCCGTTGCGCCAAATACGATAAAGATGGTCGGCGTAGTTGTCTTTGAGTAATCAATCATGGGACATCGTATTGGCGGTAAAAGCCTGTACGCGTTTTAAGAGAGTACGAAAATAATCAATTCCTTTTTCACCTTTTTTTACTTTGAGAAATGGAAAGCCGATTGCACGCGCAGATGCGTACACGGCGCGCGAATCATCAATCATGAGAATCCTGCCGCGATACGTACGGTACAACCGTTCAAGGAGCGCGTATTTGGCTTTTTCTGGCGTGACGGAGATGGAAGTAAAATATTTCTCAAGGTCTGCATATCGCAACTTTTCTTTTTGATAGCGCGCATCGCCGTGTGTCACTAAATAGAGTGGCGCGATTCTCTGTGCTTTGCTAAGAAAAAAACGGACACCGGGAAATACGTATTGGTCCGAAGCGCGAACGAGTGCGACAATCTCGGCAAGCAGAGATCGTGAATCTGCACGAGAAAGCCCGAGGTGCGCAACATACCGCGATGGCGTAAAACGTTGCGCTACCGCTGCGCGGTATGCTTCTTTTGCGCGAGCACGCGTCACTCCATACGAACGAGAGTGCGCATACACATCTTCTCGGATACGTAAGGTATCCAGAAGGGTGTGGTCAAGATCAATGCAAATTGGAGTGATATTTCTACTCATTTTTTCTCCTTTGGTAGTATTGGAAAAAGAGACCGCCGGATACAGCCGCAAGCGCGACTAAAGCGGCAACGCCATACGATTGCCAAGGAGTATGGTCGGAAACGATGGTGTACTCCGCGTCTTGCGCCACCTCAACGCGGCGCGAACCAGTGACAACGATATCGGCAGCCGTGCGAGGCAAGATGCGATATCCGCTTGCAGTTTTACTAACTATGCCGTTTACGTCAACCAGCTGCCCTTTCTGCAAATCCATTTTCTCAATACCGGTAGACTTTTTTATGTATGCACGGATTTCTCCGGTAGTATCTTTCAGGTAGATATTGGGCCATCGTGCTTGCGTCACCTCTCCGGACACGGCTACAAATGCATTGAGAGTCTCATCCGTCACTGACTGCATTGAAAGCTGTGCGGGCTCCACTGCTGCAACATCTGCATCCGGCACTGCGCGCACACTTCCCTCCGGTCCAAAAGAAACTGCCGGTCCGCTCACATACTTTTTTAATGAACCGTGAACCTCCACCTGATCACCGAAAGAAAAGAACGGCAAAGCATTCTTTGTATTCCTTACCAGCATACCATTTTCCCCATCACTGATATAGAGCTCCTTAGAATCAAATACCCCGGGCGGCACCGTTACCGTCCCACGTACTGTTATCCACGTATTCTGTTTGATCTCACGTAACCGATCAAAGTTGGCTGTGGCAAATTCAAGAGCTGTTTTGTTGCCAGCAGCGCCAGATGATTGTTGTTTGTTGCGTGCTGCGGATGGTGCGTTTTCATTGCTTGCATATATTTTCTTTTTTTCCTCTATGAATACATTTTGTGATCCTTTAGAAACCGTAGGAGTCCAGATCCAATCGTTTGCTGTCCGGCGCGAGAAACTTTCGCCCTCCGGCGATGCTTCGTAATCAATACTGTCGATGAGTGTACCGTGCTGATCGCGCAGTACAATTTCATCGCCGCTATTGCGCAGGACAATGCTATCCCCGCTTGCCGGAATGGTAAAAAAACCACGTCCTTTCAGCACGCTTCCTTGCGAAATCGTATGACGACTCTTCCCTCCTTGCAGTTCGATAAGCCATTGCGAAATCTCAACCGCGACATCGCTACTATTATACAATTCAATGAATTCTTGTCCGCGATCACGACCCGAAGGATTTGGTAATAGCTCGTTCAATACGACTGCGGGTGATGTTGTTGCTGTAGATGCGGCAAGCGATTCATTGAAAGGAACGTTCTGCGATTTTTTCTGATCTACGACTGACGGGATGGACGACGCTTGTACGGTGGACGAGCCAGAGATGGTAATATGGCTTGTCTGTATTTTCTCATGCGAACCTGCGCGTACGGTAAGTATTACTTCGTAGATCCCTGCGGCATGATACGTATGGGTTACGGAAAACGGCGCATTGACCTTTTGTGAGTCGTCACCGAAATCCCACTCGAATGAGAGCGGATCATTGTCCGAATCACGCGTATCGCTTGCATCAAAAATAATCTCTTCGCCAATCATTCCCTGTAATGGCACAAAAAGCGCTACGTACGGCGGTTCATTTGCTTTTGTCAGTTTATTTGCTTCGCCAGAAGTAGGGGTATCCGTCCATGTATATCCACCGTCATCGAATCTTGCATAACTTTTATTGGGCGGGGCATCGATTTTATAGGAAAGAGTAGCAGATGCCTTTTCTTTGCTTGGTTCATATAATGCAACTGCTTCGCCGCCGCGATTGCGCAATGCAATCGTACTGACAGAACGCGGAATGACAAAATAGCCCCCTGCCACTACAGAAGTTGATGATGCGGTTTTACCAGATACAACGTATGACACGTTGCCTGCCACGATACGCCAGCCATCGAGATCGATTGCTTTGTCTCCTTTGTTGTAGAGCTCGATGAATTCCTGTCTTGTCTCTGTTGCCGGAAAAGGATAAGGAAACAACTCGGAGATGATGATGGAAGATGTTGTTGGTTTTTTTTCGGAAGTATTTTTTTCAGCAATCAAGATATTCGACTCCCCTTTGGTTGGTTTTTCCGTTATCTTAAAATCAGTGGCGCTGTAAAAACTATTGTATCCGTCAGGAAAACGCGCGACAGAAGCGGGGTCTTGTGCGCGCGGGGCATTATTCTCTATCACTCCGTCATCCCAGTCGCCATAGCTCACGCTATCAATTTCAACTCCATCTGCGTTGCGAAGCGTTATCGAATCTCCGGTATTATTGAGAATGGCGTTTGATATTTCAAAAACGGCAAATCGAGCGCTGCCGCTCACGCCAAGAATCCCCTTGAGCGCAATGCCGTTTCTCGACCCGTCCTCTAACATCCATCCTGTCAGATTGATCGAGACCGGGCTGTTATTATAAAGCTCAATCCATTCTTTGGGGCTATCGCCGGGATCAGCAACAAATTCATTGATTACGACATCTCCGCGAGATGGCTTCCAGGAAGAATTGATTTTCGGCGCAGTGGGCGGTTGCTGACTTTGGGATTGTTGCGGTTGTGTTTCATTTTGCGGTATCGTCGGTGCTGTTTGCTCGGCAGGAGGGGGTGGAGTTGATTGTTGTGTTGGAGCGACGTATCCGCTCCCGATCGTATTCGTATCTGCCGCCGACTCTTTCCAATTTGCGGCTGTGTAATCTTTTGCTGACGCAACAACGCGTTGGAGAGATCCATCGGTAGCAGGAAGATAGGTAAATTGTTCTACGATTGATCCATCGCCGGCTACCAGCGCTATTGACTCCCCGTCCTCATGCAATGTCTGCCACGAACTGTCGATCAGGGTGCCAGAAAACGACGGATAATCTCCTGCGGTATTGGCTGCCACATCCGCGATCACCGCGTACTCGCCAGGATCGATCACGAGATCTCCACGAAACGCATTCAATTTATGATTGGTTCCATCTTCAAAAAATTTCCAACCAGTACTATCTACGGGAGCGCTTCCTTTATTATATATCTCAATCCATTCATGGTCTGATTTTTCATATGCCGCTATTTCGGTAATGACGATGTCGGTATCTGCGGCAAGCGCCAGATGCGGAAAAAATAAAAAACCAAAAATACTTCCGCATAATACGGAGACGTAACAATATACTCCTCTCATATGCGAGAGAGTATAGCAATAAATCTTAAAACTTTCTATGCGTGGTGTCGTCGCGCCTGTCGATTTTCAACAAAAACCTCACTTTGCTGTGTGCGAAAGATAATTCGAAGTTTGCCCTTCAAGGCGGCAGGGGGGGATTTGAGGGGATGCGTTCAGGCACATGATCCCAAATGAATCGGAACCACTGTTTGTAGCTTTCCGCCAAGTCGCGATTGACCATGACAAAGATCGAGCCGTATTCGCCGAAGTTGCCGACGCCTTCGCTCGTGAAGGTGACTACGCGATCACCGAAAATATCGACAACGCCGACTGTTTCGTATCCCTTCGGCAGCACTTTGTACTCCCCGCCGATCCGATCAAACACTTGTGGAATCTCTTCCGGCACACGCGGATCGAACAGCGTCTTATAGGGAATTTTTTTCTTTTTGAATGTTTCCCGAAACTCGTCATGGAGTGTTTGAGGAATGCCCGGCGTGAGCCAGAGCGCTTTTGCGCCAAGGAAGTACGCCTCTTCACCGATGCGCAACAGATCCCGCCGGTAATTTTTATACCCCTCGAGCCCCTTATAGATATACGCGGCCTCCCGAGGGGGGACTGATTCGTATTTTTTGGAGAGATCGGGAAGCGCGGAGAGAAGCTTTCGTTCGCGCTCTTTTTGCAATTCAAGCAATTTTTCCGGATGCACCGCGCGATACATGCTTTCGCCTTTCTGGAATATCTGAAATACGATTCCCTTGTCCAAAAGGCGCGTCAGCGCATCATAGACGTTGCGTCGATGAACTCCCGCCTTGACTGAGATTTGAGAGACCGAAATCTGCTCAGCCGACAGGAGCGCTTCATATATTTTTGCCTCGTTCGGCGTGAGGCCGAGATTTTCAAACAGTTCAGAATACATAGAAAATAAAGGAAATGGAGATATAAGGTGACTATTATCACCATAAGGTGATATTTACCACTCATTTAATATACCCTATTGTACGACTGTCGTCAAGAAAAGGAGAAGACAATGCAGCGCATCATCACTGACATCATCATTCCGTACTGCATGCCACCCATCTATTGCGACGGGTACGACTTTGGGTATCTCCAACTCGAGGTCAGCGAATGGTACGGGAGGTTTACCATTTCATTGAGGGAGCTCAAACTCCTCGAGCAAAAGGAGCCACCATTTCGGTACGAAGACAAGCCGTTTGCCCTTCTTGATCCGATGCAAACACCGCGCGCTTCTGGTATTACCAATCGTGGCGGACAATGGGAATATTGTGACAAGAGGAAAATGTTTCTCCGCTCGCGACGCGAGTTCTTTAAAAGGCAGTTCTGTCGACTCGAGGGAACGTGTTTTTCCGGCGAGATCGAAACGCATCCACAAATCCTGGACCACTGGGTTCAGGGGTGTTTCAAGGGAATGCGGGCAGAGGAGCTTCAGGATTTCCTCGACATTTTCTCGCATATGCACTTCGAGAAGCGCTGGCCGCGAGGAGCGTGGACACTGCAATTCGAAGTAGCAGAGGACTTGTCCACCATAGCCATTGCGAGCACCATATTTACTCCCGGGAAGTTTGATGGCTACGGTCTCCTCTTCCGCGAACGGAGAGGATCATTACAGGGGTGAACGTAACCGATCCCTTAAAGGGCTTCTGTGCAAGAAGCCCTCTTTTATTTATTATGAAATACCTTATAGTGTCATTCCGACCGACAGAAAAGGAGTGGAGGAATCTACCTATTCTAAAATGGTGGTCTGCTTTATGTATTTGACCATTTTTTCGAAGCCGTGGTTTAATATCATATATGAAAGGGGCACGTCCGACATCAAAATTATATTTCCATGGCGGCGCTGGCGGAGTGACAGGCGCAAATTATATTTTAGAAGTCGGCGACTACCGGCTGATGATTGATTGCGGATTATTTCAAGGCAGCAGATTTGCAGAAAATCAAAATCTGGAACCCTTCTCCTACGATCCGGCGCGTGTGCATGCTCTCTTTGTCACCCATTCCCATATCGACCATATTGGACGCATTCCCAAATTATACCGTGATGGATTCCGAGGAGTGATCTACTCCACTCCTCCTACTGCAGATCTCACTGAAGTAATGCTGGAAGACGCATTAAAGATCATGGAACATGAAGTTGAGGGCCAGGGCGGAGAGTGTCTATATTCGCGGCAAGACTTGTCTGATGTGCTCAAATTGTTTCAGCCGGTTGATTACAACACCGAAATCCATCTTCCAGGCGGGATAAGCGCTACTTTGCGCAATTCCGCCCATATCCTGGGGTCCGCCATGATTGAGATCCAAACAGATGAATATAAGATCGTTTTTACCGGCGATTTGGGTAATACTCCCGCACCGCTCTTAAACGGGATCTACCCCCTCGAAGAGACAGACTACCTTTCCATGGAGTCTGTATATGGTAATCGATTTCATGAAGGGTCCGAAGAGCGGCATCTCATTCTGGAACGAGTCATCGAAGATACTGTGACGAAAGGAGGTACGATCATCATTCCTTCTTTTGCCCTTGAGCGTACGCAAGCCCTGCTTGCTGAACTGAACGAGTTGATCGAAAACAACCGTATTCCGCGGATTCCCGTTTTTTTGGATAGCCCCTTGGCTATCAACGCAACAGAAGTATACAAAAAACATGAAGCGTATTTTAATCCGGAAAGCCAATTTACCATCCAAAAAGGTGATGACCTATTTCAATTTCCCGGACTCGTAATGACACCAACACGAGAAGCGTCACAAAAGATTAACAAAATCGAGAAGTCAAAAATCATCATGGCGGGCAACCCTCACGGATATGGCAGCCGTATCATGTACCATTTTGCAAAATACCTCCCCGATGAAAACAGCACCGTGCTTTTTGTAGGGTTTCCGCGCATCAGCAGTCTTGGCAGACAGCTCACTGATGGCGCAAAAGAGGTGAATGTTCAGGGAAAGAGGATTCCGGTACGAGCACAAATCGTTAACATCTCAAGCTATTCTGCCCATGCTGACCAGACGCAGCTCAAGGCATTTGTGGCCGGATTAAAAAAACCGGTGAAGATGGTCTTTGCCACCATGGGAGAAGAAAACTCTGCGCAGACGTTGGCGCATCTGATCCGTGACGAACTCGGAATCAACGCATCTGTTCCCAAGATTGGAGACGTGATACCATTGGAATAATAACGAAATCGATTACATGAAAAATTCACCGCAAACAAGAGATGTCGAGAAGCCGGAGCAGAGTTACCTTAAATATAAAATCTGCATTTCCGGATCAGCCGACACCACCTATTGCGCAAACGATGCATTAGAAAAGGCAAAAGAAGTCGGCAGACAAGTCGTCGCCCATAATGGAGTAGTTGTCACCGGAGCAACCACCGGTATTCCCTACTGGGCAGCAATAGGCGCAAAAGAAGCCGGCGGTATTAGCATCGGCATTTCTCCGGCTGCATCAGAAGTATCCCATGTCCGCTCCTATCGCTTACCCGTGGACTATTTCGATCTCATAATGTACACAGGATTTGAATACTCGGGGCGCAACCTGCTGCTTGTGCGCAGCTCCGATGCTGTTATCGAAATCTGCGGACGCATCGGAACGCTGAATGAATTCACGATCGCTTTCGAAGATAACAAACCGATCGGCATCCTTGAAGGATGCGGTGGCACGACCGAGATGGTCAGAGAAATCATTGATCGCGGACACCGCGGACCCGGCAAGGTAATCTATGATACCGACCCAAAAGCATTGGTGGAACGTCTTATTGAAGTCATTGATAAAGAGAAGGTCGTGCCGATGCCAAAATATGACTATGTGGCACCGCGTTCTCGCGGACGCAAACGGGGGTAAAAACTATGCTATACATTGCATCTGATCATGCGGGTTTTGAATTAAAAAAGTACCTCAAACGATCGCTCGAAAAACGAGGGATACGATGCAAAGATTTTGGCGCGTTGATCTACGATAGAGAGGATGATTATCCTGATTTTATCATTCCGCTTGCAAAGGCAGTTGGAAAAAATCCAACGCGCAACCGCGGCATCATTCTCGGGGGATCAGGCCAAGGAGAACAAATTGCAGCAAACAAAATCCGGGGGGTGCGGGCTGCGCTCTACTATGGAGGGCCGACCGATATCATCAAACTTTCCAAAACGCATAACAACACAAACATCCTCTCTCTCGGCGCGCGATTTTTATCAAAACGTGAAGCGTTGCGAGCCGTAGACACATGGCTTGCTACCTCATTTGAAAATGTCACTCGCCACAAACGGAGAATACGGAAAATCGATTTATTGACGTAACGTGCTGATTTCTTCCTCTCCTCACGGCTCGGTTTATTCTCTTATTGACTGATTTTGGATCCCCCCGCATTCGCGGGGATGACATTCCGATGAAACCAATTAAAAACTATCTCAAACCGGCATTGCTACTGTACTCCCGAAAAGAGGGGGAAAAAAAAGTCGCTTTCATAGCGAAACACTATCCGCACTCTTGGGTTCATATTGATGTGATGGATAATAAATTCGTGCCCAACACGTGTTGGTGTTCCGCCGGTGGTTTCGCAGGGTTGCGCATCAAAAATCCGCAAGAAATCCATCTCATGGTACTTCATCCGGAGATATACGTAAAAAGATGGAAACGCGCGAAAGCCAAGCGGATCATTTTTCATATTGAATCAACAAAGAAACCTGAAGCGGTAGCGCGGGCGATACGTAATCTTGATATGGAAGCATATATCGCTCTAAACCCCGACACACCGGTCGAAAAACTAAGGTTGCTCATCAATAATGTAGATGGTATACTCCTCATGGGCGTATATCCCGGATTAGCCGGACAAAAATTTATCCCTGCTATAGTTCCAAAAATAAAAAAAACGCGTCTCTATGCCGCTACCAAACCAATTACCGTCGATGGAGGAGTTACGTTCCAAAATGCAGCAGATCTTATCGACGCTGGCGCAACAGAGCTGGTCTCTACCAGCGCTGTCTTTAGTGGCCGTTTCAAAAAAGAATTCGGGGCAAAGTGAAACGGACCCATCGGGATACCCAAAAAAAATAAGCGTAATCATCCCCGCATATAACGAGGAACAGTACCTCGCTCATGCGTTATGCGCCCTTGAACAGCAGACATTCCCGCGCCATGATTTTGAAATCATTGTTGTAGATAATGCGAGCACCGACCGGACATACGATATCGCGAATCTCTACGGCGCCGATGTCGTACTCAAAGAACAACGAAAAGGCACGAATCGAGCTCGGCAGACAGGTCTGGAACACAGCCAGGGAGAGATCGTAGCATTTCTCGATGCAGATTGCGTGCCGGAAAAATGGTGGTTGGAACGTATCCATCGGCGGCTCCATAAAAAGCATAATCGCTGCGCTGCCATCGCAGGCTCTTACATGTTTAACTGGGATGCGGGAGAGACTTTTTTTATCGGACAACTTCTCTACCAATGGATCGTACTGCCGCCGTTTAGCTCTCTGATGGGATATGTATTTCGACGCGGAGGGATTCTGTATGGGGGCAATTTCGCAACATTTCGAAAACATTTTGAAGCGGTTGAGGGAATCGATACGTCATTTACGTTTTTTGGCGATGACGCAAGTATAGCGCGAAGGCTTGGCAAACTCGGGCCGGTAGAATTTGATCCTACATTATATGTCGCAAGCTCCACTCGCCGCTTTACGCGCGAGGGCGTTTTCAAAACAAATTGGGAATACACAAAAAATTACTTCCGGGTGATGATGAAATGACATCTCAACATGGTCATCCACGACAGCAAAATAAAGCGTCTGGAAAAACTCGCCAATACGATCCGGCAAGATATTATTGCTTCTCTCGTTGAGGCAGGCTCCGGCCATTCTGCCGGACCCCTTGATCTTGCGGACATTTTCACTGCGCTCTACTTTCATATCCTCCATCATAAGCCAAAACAGCCGCGATGGGCAGATCGCGATCGGCTCATCTTGTCGTGCGGCCATGTATGTCCAGTGCGTTATGCGGCAATGGCGCGCGCAGGATATTTTCCACTTGCAACGTTGCAGACTTTACGTAAACTCGGCTCACCGCTTCAAGGACATCCGGAACTCCATAAACTGCCGTCAGTCGAAAACACCAGCGGCCCTCTTGGGCAAGGAAGCTCCGTTGCAGTAGGAATCGCACTGGCGGCAAAAATGGACGAAAAAAAATGGAGGACGTATTGCGTGCTTTCCGACGGCGAGCACCAAGAAGGGCAAGTTTGGGAAGCAATCATGTTTGCAGGTAAAAACAAACTGAACAATCTGACGTTTCTTATTGACAGAAACAACATTCAGATTGATGGAAATACCGAAAATGTGATGCCGCTTGAACCGTTCGCCGAGAAGTACCGCGCATTTAACTGGCATGTACTGGAAATCGATGGGCATAACATTCACGAAATTGTTGATGCATGCGAACAGGCAAAAAGCATTTTTGAAAAACCAACCGTAATTATCTGCCATACAATCCCCGGACGCGGCGTCAGCTTTATGGAGAAAAAATATGAATGGCACGGCATCTCACCCAACGTAGAGCAGGCAAAAGAGGCGCTTCACGACTTACGAACTTTGCGTAACAACATCGTTAGTGAACACCAATGAAATGAAAAAACAATCCGTATATCTCAATCCAAAACTGTTTTCAAATAATGTTGAGCAAATACCAACGCGAAACGGCTACGGCGATGGGCTTTTGGATGTTGCTGAAAAAAATCCGAATGTTGTTGTGCTTACCGGTGATCTCGTCGAATCCACACGCGCGCTTGGATTTGCAAAGAAATATCCCGATCGTTTTGTCGAATGTGGCGTCGCAGAACAAAATATGGCTGGTATCGCGGCAGGACTCGCTCTGACCGGCAAGATTCCATTTATCTCCAGCTACGCCGTTTTTTCTCCGGGACGGAATTGGGATCAAGTGCGCGTCAGCATTTGTCTGAATAAAGCGAATGTAAAGATCGCCGGTGCGCATGCAGGTATTTCTGTAGGACCTGACGGAGCAACCCACCAAGCGCTTGAAGATATTGCGATCATGCGCGTACTGCCAGAAATGATTGTTGTTGTGCCCTGTGACTACGAAGAGACGAAAAAAATGGTATCGGCGGCTGTTGAGATTACGGGTCCTGTCTATTTCCGCTTTGCCCGCGAGAAGACGCCCGTGATCACCACACCCAAGACGCCATTCAAAGTCGGCCGCGCGGAGGTATTTCGAAAAGGCAAAGACATAAGTATTATCGCCTGCGGTCCACTCGTGTATCAATCATTGATGGCAGCAGAAGAACTCGCGCGACAAGGAATCGACTGCGAAGTGATTAATAATCACACCATCAAACCGCTTGATGAAAAAACACTGCTTGCATCTGTGCGTAAAACACGTGCCGTTGTCACTGTCGAGGAACACCAAATCATGGCAGGCGCAGGAAGCGCCGTTTGTGAACTATTTGCAAAAAAATTTCCTGTCCCCATTGAGATGGTCGGCATGTCAGACTCATATGGTGAATCCGGAAAACCCTTGGAGCTTTTGGATAAGTATGGAATGAATGTAAAGACAATCAAAGCGGCTGTAAGAAAAGTGTTAAAAAGAAAATAGTCGATTGACGTATCAAGGCCACTTTGTGTAATCTAACTGTACATTGTACAGTTTTTTTATGCCCGGGTGGTGAAATGGTATACACGAGGGACTTAAAATCCCTTGCCGCAAGGCGTGCGGGTTCGACTCCCGCCCCGGGCAAATTTGAATGAAATGAAAAACAGTAATGCGAGTATGGTTATTCTATCTGACTTATCCCGGGTGCTCCTATTTCCAAAAGATAACAAGTATCTTGGCGGGCTCAATGAACTCCATAAAAAACTCATAACTGAAAAAGGAGGAATGTATCCTGCATTTACCTATTTCGAACTCAACCAAGAATTGCTGGATTACTACAAATCGTTAGACAGCGACCATATCCTTGCTGTCTTCACAACGGATGTTATTCAGGATCATCCGGATATCAGGAGAGAGCTCGAAAAAGTATTTCCCAACCCATGACCATCATCGACCTCACTCATACTGTTACCAACCGAATGCCGGTATTTCCAGGCGATCGGGTTCCCCGACTATCTGAATATCGCGATCGGCGCAGAGAAATCGTCCACTACCGCATTGAGGCAAGCATGCATACGGGTACGCACATTGACGGACCGCTGCATATGATCCCAAATGGCAGAAAGCTGTCAGAAATCGATATTTCTCGATTCGTTGCAAATGGGCACCTTATCGATGCGCGCGGCAGCACCGCGCTTGATATATCGTTGCTCGACGGACACACCATCGCTCCAGGCGATTGCGTACTCTTATATGCCGGATGGCATGAAAAATTCCGAACGCCGGACTTTTACGCAGACTATCCTTGTATAACAGAAGAGCTCGCTCATGCCCTGGTAGAACGAAAAATCGCTTTTATCGGTATCGATACTCCGAGTCCTGACGTCGCACCATACAATATTCATCGGATACTTTTGCAAAAAGAAATCCTCATCATAGAATGCATGAATAATCTTTCCCGGCTTCTTGGAGCTAAGGAATTTGAAGTCATTGCGCTGCCGCCGAAATTTTGTTCTGACTCAGCTCCCGTAAGAGTGCTTGCAAAAATCCAGAAATAACAGATACTGTAAAAAACATATAACCAATGCTGCCTATGGCACGAAGTGAACAATATCCGCAAGACGCTATCGCGGAGCACTATAAACGGTTATCGGAAGGAGAAAAGAGAGGACTGGCACAACGGGCAAAACAACAAACTCGCGATACGGTGCCTCTCCATCGGCGGCTTGCCGGAGAAAAAGTGACAGCCCAAGAGGTTATGGCGAAAGATATTATTGATCATGTGTGGGCGCGCCTCATGAGGGGGGATACGGTAGCGCAACCGATGCTCACGCATGAACGTATAACGCAATCGCGCTACAAGGGAGATCTCCGCCGCAATGTGCGAGAAGGGAAAAAGGAAGAGCATATTCTCTACCGTTACCGCAGCGAATTTGAAAAAGCGCTCCGCACCGGCCGGTATAAAGAATTGGATGAATTATATTTTGGCATCGTCGGCCCCGCGCACAGTGCGTTGGGGCGCGTTACTGGCAACACATGGGAGAGCGTCGTGGTCGGCATACTGAATTTCAACTCAATACTCCATGGCGAAGCGGTGAGCCACGGGCTGACTGAACACGAGACAGGAAAACGACAAGAAGATGTTCTTCAACAACTTTTGCTCGCCGATTCACAGTTCATTGGCACTGAATTTTTTTCAAAAGATGTCGCGTTACGCAGGGTCTCACTAGAAATAAGAAAAAACGAAGCCACAAAACGGGGTGTAAAAGAAAGTCTGCGCCGCGCCATTGTGCGTGCGATCATGGACGATATGACACTCCCGCACAGCGCATACGGCAGGCAGTTTCAAGAAATCGTCGGCCGCGCATATTCACTTGGTGTGCTCGTAGCTGATGACATCAAAGATATCGCGCGCGATCCATCCATACAGGAGGCGATACGCGCTGATTTTGAGAAAAAAGTTGCCTTTCTTGTCCGTACAGTTTCGTCAAAAAAGACCGCGGAAATGGAACGGACAATCGCTGTAAAATTGGACTCGTATCTTGGAGCGCGTCTCATCAGCGAACCTGCACTACGGAGAATATTTCGCGAGTTTGAAACACGGTATCGCGAGCAGCATCATGGCACAAAAATAACGCTTTCCTTTAAGCGTCGTGACAAGGACCCATGGCCGAGGTTTGGCGTACGCTAGTTTAATGGAGCACTAACGCACGAAAACTTCTTCACAATACGGAGCGAAAATTTCCTTCACTCCTTCCATCTCTGCTTGCGTGAAAGCGTGGTAGGATTCAAACAACGGATCCAGAGTGGTTTGACTGCGAAATTGCTGGAGATACACGCGCCGTGCCCCGTGCATCATCTGTGCCATAGATGCTAACACGGATGGCGGATGGAGCTCCCGTAAAAGCGTACAGCGGAATTCGTATGGTACTCCATTGTCGCGTATGAGTGAAATTGTCTTTTCTATTGCCGGAACCCCTCGCCCAACAAGCGACTGGTACTGCTCCTTGCTTGTCTTCACATCCATCGCGATGTAATCAAGAAGATTCTGATCAAGGAGATTCTGAACGACTTCAGGATTTGATCCGTTCGTGTCAAGCTTTACGAGAAAGCCTTCTTTTTTGATGCGCAAAATGAATTCCACCAAATCCTGATGAATGGTAGGTTCGCCGCCTGAAATAACAACACCTTCTAAAAGATTTTTTCGTTGCGATAAGAATCGAAAAAACGTGTCTTCGCTAATAACTGCCGTGCGCATCTCGCGCACTTTTTCAGGCAGTACAAACTCCGGATTATGACAATAACCGCAACGAAAATTGCATCCGAGCGTAAATACAATGCAGGCGATCCTGTCAGGAAAATCCAGGATCGTAAAAGGTTGTATACCGCTGATGAGCATAGAGAATCAATTATACTGCTTGCCTCATATTCATTCGGCTTTTATGATTCGCGCCGTTTTTGGATCCCCGCCTTCGCGGAGATGACAGAGAGACTACGAAGAATATTTTGCCGTAAACGAAGAATTAGCGGCAACACACTCCTCAAAATGTTTGCGTGAATAGTGCTCTGCTTTTTTCCCGATATTAAATTGCGACACCGGGCGGTGGTAGCCCATCACTCGCGTCCATACTTCGCAGCGCGTTCTCCTACTGTCTTGCGTGATCGGAGGATTCATATGCTTTTTCTTCGTTATGAATAATCGGTGATTTTTGCTCGTTCGGTCTCTTATGATGCAGAGCCGTGTCTGAGGTAAAATGCTCGCGATATCCATGGTCAAACTGTGCTTCACTTTTCACTCCATTCATTGCATCACAACGCGGGCAGTAATCATATTCGCCTGCAAGATACCCATGCACAGGGCAAATAGAAAATGTCGGCGTGATGGTGATGTAGGGCAAACGGAAATTAGTAAGAATTTTTCGAACCAACTCACGGCACATCTCCGGAGAGCTGATGCGTTCTGTCATGTAGCAATGCAATACCGTCCCGCCGGTATATTTTGTCTGAAGGCCGTCTTGCAGCTGCAGCGCTTCAAAAACATCATCCGTATGTTCAACTGGAATCTGAGAGGAGTTTGTATAGTAAGGCGCCATTTTCGTGCCTGCGTGCAGAATGTCGCCGAATCTCCTTTGATCTTCTCGAGCAAAACGGTAGGTCGCCGACTCTGCCGGTGTTGCCTCCAGATTGTAAAGATTGCCCGTCTCCTCCTGGAACTCTCGTAGCTTACTGCGCATAAAATCCAATGTCTCAGCCGCGAATTGTTGTCCGGCAAGCGTCGTAACGTCATCCTTTCCGTCGGTGAAATTTCGTATTGCTTCGTTCACGCCATTTATCCCGATAGTCGAAAAATGGTTGTTGAGGTGCCCGAGATAGCGTTTCGTAAACGGAAATAATCCGCGATCGAGCCATTTTTGTATTTCCTTGCGCTTGATTTCCAACGATGTTTTTGCAAGGTTCATCAAGTGTTCAATTCGGGCAAGAAATGCTTGCTTGTCGCCTTTATGCAGGTAGCCGATACGTGCGGCATTGATCGTCACCACTCCGATAGAACCTGTCATCTCTGCTGAACCAAACAATCCACCGCCGCGTTTGCGAAGTTCCGTAAGGTCAAGCTGAAGCCGGCAGCACATGGAACGCACGTCACCGGGGTTCATATCAGAATTGATAAAATTCTGAAAATACGGCATGCCGAATTTGGCTGTCATTTCGAACAACGGAATATTTTTAGGATCATTCCAGTCAAAATCTTTTCCGATATTGTAAGTCGGGATCGGAAATGTAAAAACTCTGCTCTTCGCGTCTCCCGTAGTCATTACATCAATAAAGGCGCGATTGATGATATCCATCTGCGGCTGCAGTTCGCCAAACGTGTAAGGGAATAATTTCCCGCCAAGCAATAGCTGGTGGTCTTTCAGATCATTCGGACAATTCCAGTCAAGAGTGATGTTTGTAAACGGCGTTTGCGTACCCCACCGAGACGGAATATTGAGATTAAAAACAAACGACTGGATATTTTGGTATACGTACGAGTAAACATTTTTCGCCAGGTATTCTTCTCGAGCTTCATCAGATGGGAATAACATGCCTCCTTGAGCGATCGAAGCGCGTAATTCGTCTTCGTATTTTTTTACAAATGGAGCAAGATAGGTATCAAAACTTGAGAATGCTTGCGCTCCAGCCCATTCATTTTGAAGGGTTCCCAAAAAGTTCACCATCTGCGCGACAGCGGAGCTCAGATGTTTCGGCGGACCTGATTCGATTTTATTCGGAATACCGTTAAAACCTTCTTCCAGAAGCGCTCGCAAGCTCCATCCCGCGCAATAACCGGAAAACATATCCAAGTCGTGGATATGGACATCAGCATTCCGGTGGGCATCGCCGATCGCTTTCGGATAGACATGGGAAAGCCAATAGTTTGCGACTACCTTGCCTGCCGTATTCAAGATAAGACCGCCGAGAGAATATCCTTGATTGGAATTCGCATTCACGCGCCAATCAACCTCGTTGAGATATTCAGTGATCGTTTTTTCCACCTCGACTACCACATTTCTTCCTTCGCGCGCCGTGCGCCGCCGCTCGCGGTAGAGAATATATGCTTTCGCTATTTCGGTATACCCCTTCTCCATGAGCACACTCTCCACAAGATCTTGCGCATTCTCCACAGTGGGAATATTGTCAGTAAAATTTTCTTCAAGCCGCGCGATCACTTGATTCGTGAGTGCAGCGCTTTCTTCAATTTCATTCGTACCAACTGCAATGATCGCTTTTTTGATAGCATTTTGTATTTTGCGGCTATCAAAGTCCTGAATGCTTCCGTTGCGCTTTTGGATCTTGTAAACCGGCATAGAAGATGAAATATATGGCTTATTCGCAAGATAAGAGACAAATAAAGCTCACCCTTTCAAGAGGTGAGCTTCTGTGAGCTTCGTTAAGATGAATTGTAGCGAGCTTATTTTACCCGGATCCTGTGGCAGTATCGGCAAGTACTCGATTCGAACAAGTTCCGGCGATTGCGCAATAATGTTCGAGCGAAGGAGGGCCTTCAAATAGATTCATCGTTCCGCAGCGACGGCATTTCACTTGTACCTCGCTGTCAGACAGCATGCCCTTAAACATAAGTTTGCTGCATTCTTTGCAGCGGTATTCATTGTACAGATTGTGATGAAGTTGTGCAGAGCACATAGAAACGGGTGGTGGATTGTTACTGTACCATGTACGAAAGAGGTGGACAATACACTTTCTGTGGATAACGAGAATCACAGAGATCTCTCGAAGTTTTTTCGGATAATGGAAAGCAAAAAAATCAGAATAAACGCGGAGAAAGCCATGAGTGGTATGGTAATATAGCCGTAATTCATCACAAAAACCTTTGAGCATGCGACGGAATATCCGACCGCACCGCACTCAACACCTTTCACCACTCCGACTTGAAGTAAATAATGGTATCCGGCAATGAATGCACCGATACCGGAAAGGACGCCGCAAGCATTAGCAATGACTCCGGTGCGCCATGCAATAGCTAACGCCATTAAGATTGTTTGCGGATACATAAAAATCCGCTGGAGCCAGCATAATTTACAGGGCTCATATCCAGCAATCTCGGAATAAAAGAGGCTGCCAAGCATCGCGATAAGAGCGATAATAAACATACCGGCTATCGCGTGCTTTGAGGCAAAAGAAGTGACGGTTTTCCAATGTGTAAGCGCAGCGACGATAAGAATGATAGAAAGTATCTGCGCCAGAATCGTTAAAAACGAAAGAAATTGGGAAATCGTTGCTGTCATAGCAATGGTATCTTACGGCAACGTGCAACCGGTCTTTTCTGCCAGTGTTTCAAGTTTTATCTCCCCACTCAACCGAGAGCCGTCAGCGAACTCCCATGTCGGATATCCTTCGATTTTTTTTTCAACGCAAATCGGAAGCTGTGATCTTCCATTAGATGTCGAGCATTCAACATACGGTAATTTCTTTTCTGATTTGCCAAACATCTTCTTTTGGTTCTGGCAATGCGGACACCAAAACGCGCCATAAAACACTGCTCCTTTTTCTCCCAAACATGAGGCGAATGAATCAAGCTCGCCAGCAACATTTGACGGCCGGACGATAAAAAAAATACTGGCAAATAGCACTACCGCAACCCCTCCCCATAAGGTGATTGATTTTGATTTTTTCATACGTATAATTGTAATGGAATAGTAGTTTCCCTGTTTTCTTAAACGCTGTCAAGCTGTTTTTCTTGCCACACCAGACTTCAAAATCCGCAAAATATGGTATACTATTATCCATGATATTGTAGCAAATTCTCCTGAATAATCCACTTCTAAATGATCACTCTTTCCAATAATCATTCATTTGAACACATGGCGGCATCCGGCGCCTTGGCATTCGATGGCCAAGGCTGGCCTTGGGAAAAGCCGCTCAAGTGGGTTGGTCTGTTTAATCCGGCCCTTTTCACAATAGTTATAAAAACCCTCACTCGAAAACCGAGGAAAGGAAATCTGCGATGGTACAATCCGCTTCGATGCATTCGATTCTTGCGTGGCGGCGCCGTGAATGCCGTAGGACTCACCAACCCGGGCATTGAATGGTGGTGCAAAACCATTGGGCCTACGATAGATCAAAAAAAGCTTGCGCTTGTCGGCTCGATCCTCACCGACAACAACAATGAGGAGCTTGCCGAGATGGCGGAAATGCTTAACCCCTATGATCTTGTTGGCCTGGAAGTAAACGCATCGTGCCCGAATACCACAGGAGAAATGCTAGGCAATGCGGCAAAAGTAATTGAGGGCTTGCAGAAAGTAAAAGCAAAAACGCGCTTTCCTCTTTTGGTAAAACTTTCCGTTCTGCATGATGTCGAATATCTTGTCCCGCGGCTTGAAGGGCTTGTTGAAGCAATCTCAATTAATACTGTTCCTTGGTCGAAAATATTCCCGAATAAAACGAGTCCATTAGCTCGGTTCGGCGGTGGCGGCGTGTCCGGCAAAATCGCCCAACCATATACCTGGGACCTTGTACAACGTCTTGCATCCCTGACGTCGATCCCCGTGATCGGACCGGGGGTGTGGGACTATGAAGATATCGCTCGACTCCGTTCGCTCGGCGCTTCTGCGATCAGCTTCGGCTCGATTTTTATGCGTTACCCCTGGCGACCAACGCTCTATGTAAAAAAAGATAGAAAGACATTAACACAATACATATGAACAATCTTGCAACAAAAATCGCCATTGGCGTAGCTGGTTTCCTTATTGTAGCTCTCATCGGAGCTGGGTCATTATTCCTCATCCAACGCGGCAAGCAGCAGCAAAAAGATACTGATGGTACGGCAAAAAAAACGATGACGCTGCAGGAAAAATTGGCAGCGCAAAAAACGATTAAAAAGTTTTCGTCCTATGATGAAATGGCTGCCTTTCTCGAAAAGGCATCGCAAGAATCATACGGCGGCGGATATTCAACGCGTGCGTTAACAGCGCTGCCTTCTTCTGCCGCTGAAATAGCTCCGAGTGCGCCAACCGCCGCTCCGCAAGCTCAATACTTTTCAGATGTTGCCGTGGGGAGCACGGCTAAGACAGATGCGCCATCATCTCCCGACTATTCACGGACCAATATTCAGGTAGAAGGTGTTGATGAAGCTGACATCATAAAAACAGATGGAAATTATATCTACGCACTCGTACGAAATAATCTCACGATCATAAAATCCGTACCGGCCAAACAAAGTGCGATCGTTGCAAGTATTGATTTCAAATCACGACCGCAGGAGTTATTTATCAACGGCGACCGCTTGGCAGTATTTGGCTCCGACAGCGAATTCCAAAAGACGGAACTTTACCGATCGTTGCCGCGGCAGTCTGATTACACCTATCTCTCGATTTACGATATCGCTGATCGTGCCGCGCCAAAAGAACTACGAACGATCAGATATGAAGGAAACTATTTTTCATCTCGCATGATCGGCTCGTACGTCTACCTCGTGACAAACACCTACCAGTATGGGTATGAAAACGATGAGACTCCTTTGCCGCGGGTTATCGAAAACAATGCTGTCCTTCCCAACACATGCGCGGCTGGATCGCCTTGTTTTGTGCCTGACGCATACTATTTTGATATTCCGTATGAATCCTACACTCTTGCGACGCTCTCTTCTATTAACCTTACTGATGCCGCTGCGCCGGTCGAAGGCGATGTCTATGTATTGCCAAGCGCAGAGAATATGTACGTATCACAAAACGCAGCGTACATCACCTATACAAAACAGCTCAATGAATACGAAATTATGCTGGAAGCCTCTCGCGAAGTAATGGAGCCTCGCCTCACTGACGAAGAGCGCCAGCGAATTGCGGCAATAGAGGCTACCGAAGATTTTATTCTCACCCGTTCAGAAAAAATGGATAAAATCGGACGAGTGTTCGAACGCAACACTGCTAAACTCTCTGAAGATGAACTCAAGCAGCTTGAAGAACAAATGAAAAACGTGCTGAAACAAAAATTCGACGCGCTGGCCGATGAACTCGAAAAAACAGTGATTCATAAAATCACCCTAAAAGATAATCGAGTTGAGTATGCCGCCACCGGAGAAGTGAGGGGTTCTGTCTTGAACCAATTTTCCATGGATGAAAGCGGCGACTATTTCCGCATTGCAACGACCAAAGGACGCGAGTGGCTCCCGTTCAATACTGATGAAGAGGAACAAAAATCCTATAGTAATGTCTATGTCCTAGATGCCGGCATGAATGTAATTGGTTCGCTCGAACGATTGGCAGAAGGAGAGCGCATCTATTCGGCTCGATTTATGCAAAATCGCGCGTACCTCGTCACATTCCAACAAATGGATCCTCTCTTCGTTATCGATCTTACCGAACCGACAGCCCCAAAGGTGCTTGGCGAGTTGAAGATCCCCGGATTTTCCAATTACCTCCATCCGTACGATGACACTACGCTCATCGGCCTTGGCAAAGATACGGAAGTCACCGAATCGGGAGGCGTACGGCAGAAAGGCTTGAAGCTCTCCCTTTTTGACGTATCAGACGTATCTACCCCTCGCGAGATAGATGCCATTGTCATCGGTGAAAGTGGCAGTGATTCAATAGCAGCGCAAGACCATAAAGCGTTTCTGTTTTCACGAGAGAAAAATTTACTGGTGATCCCAGCTTCGCTCATGGAAACAAAAGACAAAGGCTGGCCGGAATTCACCTTTGGCGGAGCATTGATATTCAAGGTTGATAAAAACGGGTTTGACTTACGGGGACGGATCGATCACTCTGATGGTGGAGCAGGATCGGAATGGGATTGGTGGGGAGGGTATGGATATTTTGATAACACAGTGAAACGGAGCCTTTATATTGACAACGTGCTGTATACATTCTCGAACCTCTATCTTAAAGCCAATTCACTTGACGACCTTGCCGAGATTGCAACAGTAGTGTTTAAAAAAGAAAAGATAGAGGAACCGAAACTCTTAGAGCCATTCTCTGGTCCTGTTATTGATACCGCACCTCCACAATTAATGCCCGCCGTACCACTTGATGTAAAAATTAAATAATCGAGATTTGTATGACCCAACAAGAAATCGAAAAAATCTTCGAAGAAGTCGGCGCCGTTATTACGAATAGCCACATCGTCTACACGTCCGGCAAACATGGTACGGCATATATCAACAAAGATGCGGTGTATCCGCATACAGAAAAAATTTCTGCTTTGTGCGGTGAGATTGCGGACCGCTTTGTTTCTGAAAAACCAGAGGCTGTTGTCGCTCCCGCACTTGGCGGCATCATCCTGTCACAATGGATCGCGCATCACTTAACAGAAAAACTCGGGTATCCTGTCTACGGCGTATATGCGGAAAAAACAGACAGTGACGGATTTGTGATCAAACGAGGGTATGACGAATTAATACGAGGGAAAAAAGTCTTGCTTGCTGAGGATGTACTTACAACCGGAGGATCGATAAAAAAAGTTGTTGAGGTGACGCGCGCCATTGGTGCAACAATCCTCGGGGTTGTCGCGCTTTGTAATCGCGGTGATATCAGCACGGCTGACATCGGCAATGTGCCACGATTAGACGCTCTATTAAATATCTCGCTGGATTCGTGGGATGAAACAGACTGCCCCATGTGCGCGCAAGGGGTACCGATCAATACTGCTGTCGGCAAGGGAAAAGAATTCCTTGCCAAAAAGCAGGTATCATAGCAAAGTCGGTTGGACTGTATTATTCCTTTGGAGGGATGTCCCCTTCTTTTTCTTTTAATGCCTTTTCAATGTATCCGTGCATTTCATCAAGCAGAGCGGTTCCTTGCTCAACCTGCTTTTTTAAGGCATCCCATGTTTTTTCCATCAGCTGCATCTCATCCAAGAGTATCTCGATTTCTCCATCATTTTTTACGCCCTGACTATTGAGCTTCATGGCGATCCGTAATCGCTCGGCATTTTCCTTCAAAAGATTTTCGAATCCCTCCATTTCTTTCAAAGTACGTTCGATTCCTCGTCGTATGCGGATAGCATATCCTCGCTCGATCCCTACTATTTTCGGACGTTCTTGTTCAAGCATAGGACACTAAACTAGAGGATAGATGTTTTTACCGAGAATCGTATACGCAGGCCATCCGGTAAGCGTCATGCCAGCATAGGGTGACCAGGCACATTTTGTGAATTGATCGCTGTTTTTAATTTCTTTGGAACGTTCGACATCAACCAATACGATATCATTATTGGCGGGAACATCAAAAATACGTTCCACATTTGAACGGGTAAGATCAACGATTTTGTCGTAGGTCAGTATGCCTTGCCGCGCAGCGTGGACTAAAAGCGCGAGGTAATTTTCGATCCCCGGCACTCCCGAGGGGGTCTTGCCGTACGGCTGATTTTTTTCCGCCAACGTATGAGGCGCATGGTCCGTACCGATTGTATCAATCGTGCCATCGGCAATGCCTTCCCAGAGAGCCTCGTTGTCGGCAGCAGTGCGAAGCGGCGGATTCATCTGCGCACGCGTGCCGAGCGAAGGATAGATGGATTCATTCAAAAAAAGATGGTGAGGTGTCGCCTCCAAAAAAATATTGATCCCCTCTTTTTTTGCAGCGCGCACCATCGCCACTTCTTCTGCGGTACTGGCGTGTACAATATATAATCGGTTGCCATATTTTTTTGTGGCTGCCAGTGCTCGCTCCAATGCGACAGTGGCGCAGTCGCGAGTCCGTATTTTTGAATGATACGAAACGTCGTCCGCGTTTCCATATCGAAGCACATTCTGCTGCATGAGCGATTCATCCTCGGCATGCACGGCGACGACAATACCGCACCGGGCAGCTATCTCGCAGATACGTTCAAATGTTTCCTGGCTATCGATGAGCAAGTTTCCCGTACTCGAGCCAAGATAAACTTTTATGCCAACGATAAGGTCTTTTGCCTTTTGTATTTCATCAACGCTCGCTGAATCCGCCCCTAAATAAAGACGGTACCGAAGCGGGATGCCAGCTGTCTGTAACTGCGATTCAATCAGTTTTTTCTTCTCGTGAACCCGGGCAACGGTTGTACATGGCGGATTGTTGTTCGGCATGTCAAATACCGTGGTCACGCCGCCATGGATAGCGGCTCGGGCGCCGGTCTCCCAAGTCTCCTTCTGCTCGGCGCCAGGTACTCGAAAATGCACATGAGGGTCAATGAATGCCGGAAAGGCAACACATCCATTCGCGTCAATGATGCGATCTTGCGGTGTCTCTACGGCGAGAGAAATCGTATCGCCTTCAATCGTACGAACATTTGTTATTGTGGTCATCGAGCTCTACTTTAGGCCAATTGGGAAAGGTCAGTCATGTCTTGCTGGTGGAAAACACGCTCGCAATAGGTGCAGTGCATACGCAACTGCGTACCTGCTCGATAGACATGAAAGAGAGTATCAATGGCTTCGTAATTTGTAATACAATTCCGGTTGGGACAACGGAGAAGTCCTGTGATTTCGGAAGGAATCTCAAGCGTCTTTTTTTTGATTACTGCATAGTTTCTGATCCGCGCCATAGTAGCTCCGGGAGCGAGTAGGGCAATGCGACTCTCTTCCTCATTGCTGATACTGCGATCTTCCAGCTTGATGATATCTTTTTTCCCGATCCGCTTACTGGGAAGATTTAAGCCAACGGTAATAACTTTAGGGTAGATGGCAAGATTGAGCAACGCAAGGATGCGCAGACCCTGACCGGTTGGTATATGGTCAATGACATAGCCGTTTTTAATGGCGGATACGTGCCGCAATTGATGCTTTTGTTGTTGCATAGATATAGATTATGAAAGCACCAATGAAAGAATTGCTTGTCTCACATACAAACCATACGATGCCTGCTGAAAATAGTGCGCTTGCGGCATGGCGTCAATTTCAGGGCTTATTTCTGTGACGCGCGGCAATGGATGTAATATGCAGAGTGTCTTTTTCCCGCGCTTCAAGCTCTCCGGTGTTAATCGATACGTCCCTTTTACACGCTGGTATTCAATGTTATCGGTAAAACGTTCCTGTTGGATACGTGTCATATATAATACATCAACCCGAGATATAATTTCTTCAATTTTTTCATGCTGGGAAAACTTTATCTGCCGCGCTTTCACTTCCTGCAATGGTTCTTTCGGTATCTGCAATGACGGAGGAGCCACAAAATAGAGCCGTACGGAAAAATTTGTCAGCGCACTCACCAGCGAATGCACGGTGCGGCCGTACTTGAGATCACCAACGAATGCGATATGAATCTCATCTATTTTTTTCTGCGTTTTTTGTATCGTATACAAATCGATGAGTGTTTGGGTCGGGTGCTGATTTGCGCCATCACCAGCGTTGATCACCGGCTTATCAGAGACCTGCGCCGCGAGCCGAGCCGCACCGTCAGCGAAGTGCCGCAGTACGATGACATCTGCGTAATTACTTACGATACGCATCGTATCGCTCAAGGATTCCCCTTTCGAGGTTGATGTCGCTTTCGCGTCTGAAAATCCAATTACGCGGCCGCCGAGTTTTTGCATCGCTGACTCAAAAGAGAGGCGCGTGCGAGTGGAGCTTTCAAAAAAACAACTCGCCATCATCCGTGACTTGAGCGGTTCATGAGGGACCGCGCCTTTATGAAAGCGTTCTGCTTCCTTGAGAACGTCGAGTATTTCTTGTTTCGTAAAATCGCGAATAGAGATTACATCGCGATTACGGAATGGATTTGTTTTCTTCATACTGTTTATATGCTATTGAAGATCACCGCCTCAATGTATACTCCTGCCACGATACTACCGGAATGGTGTGACCGTCAAGCTGCGTAATGCATTGTAGGAGAAGACGTGCTACTTGAAGGTTCGTGATAAGCGGTACGCCATGGTCGACTGCAAGACGCCGCATTAAGAATCCATTTGTCGTATGATCATGTCCTATGCCATCCGGAATCGTAATCACTAACCCGATCGTACCCTCGGATAGCAGAACGGGGAGAGAAGGGGTAAGAGCATCTTGAGGCTTATAGGCAAAATAACAGCCAACGCCTCGGGCGGTGAGGTAGGCATGTGTCCCTTCGGTCGCATAGATCTCCCATCCGTGATGCTCAAGAGCGCGGAGCGGTTCCAGTAATTTTGCCTTTGCATACATCCCCCCGACACTCACAAAAATTGCCTTCCTCTTAATGGTATTTTCCGCCGCGTGCCATGCACGGATAAATGCTTCTTCAAGATTCTCTCCTATACAAGCCACTTCTCCTGTTGATGCCATTTCAACAGTTCCAACGGGATCCGCTCCCTTAAGACGGCGATAAGAAAATTGCGGAGCTTTCACGCCGACATACGGAAGCTCGAGGGTCTCAAAAGAACCGTCGGAAATTTCTCTTCCCGTAAGAATGTGTGTCGCAATCGCAATGAGATTAACATTTGCGACTTTTGATACAAAAGGAAACGAACGCGACGCGCGAACATTGCACTCGATTACCTGCAATTTATTTTCCCGAGCTATAAATTGAATGTTAAAAGGTCCACTGACGTGTAACGCTGATACAATCGCAGACGCGATCTCTTTTGCGCGTTTAATCGTTGCGAGATACACATTCTGGGGTGGCAATACGATCGTGGCATCGCCGGAGTGCACGCCAGCTTGTTCAATGTGTTCGGTCATCGCTTGAGCAATGATCGTGCCATTGCGCGCCACGCCGTCGATCTCGAGTTCTTTTGCGCCGCTAATAAACTCGCTCACGACGACAGAATGCGAACCAGCCTGACGCTGCGCTTCCTCCAGATAAGGCATCAACTCCATTTCATTGTAGACAACATTCATCGCCGCGCCGGAAAGAACGTACGACGGACGGATAAGCACAGGGTAGCCAACTTTACGCGCAAAAGCGAACGCATTGTCGGGCGTAGAAGCGTTCACCCACCGAGGCTGATCGATTCCCAAAGACTTCAATAGTTTTGAAAATTTCCCCCTGTCTTCAGCTTGATCGATCAAGAGTGGCGAGGTGCCAAGAATTGGATACTGCTCTTTGAATAATGGAAGAGCGAGGTTGTTTGCAACCTGTCCTCCGACTGAAAGTATTACTCCGTGCGGTTGTTCGAAATCCAGAATATCCCGCACGCGCTCCTCGGTGAGTTCTTCGAAATATAAACGGTCGGATTCATCGTAATCCGTTGATACTGTTTCGGGATTTGAGTTGACGAGAATGCTGTAATGGTTCTGTTGGCGGAGTGTACGCACGGTATTCACTGCGCACCAGTCAAACTCCACCGACGATCCTATGGCATACGGACCGGAACCCAATACTACAATAGCATCTTGATTTGCCGCCGGCAGGTCGTGGCGATCGGCATGATAGGTAAGGTAAAGATAATTTGTTGATGCCGGAAACTCCCCTGCGAGCGTATCGATCTGTTTTACGAATGGAACGATGTTGGCTTTTTTACGCATAGTGCGGATATTCTCTTCTTTCTTGCCCCAGATTTGCGCTATTCGTTTATCCGAAAACCCAAATCGCTTTGCTTGCGCAAGCACTCCCGCATCCCCGATCTTCTTTTGTATTATTTTTTCAAAGGCTACAATTTGTTCAATCTCATGCAAAAACCACTGATCAATTTTTGTAACTTCATACGCGCGCTCAACCGTTCCGCCATTCTGAAAATAGTGATAAAGACAGTAAAGCCGATAATCAGTGGGATGTGCAATTTCTTCTTCGCTTCCTTCAATCGGAAGAGGTGGGGAAGCAAGGTCGCTAGAACCGCTCTTCACCATGCGGGCAGCTTTCTGAATCGCTTCGGGAAAACTGCGTCCGATCGCCATCACTTCACCAACGCTCTTCATTTCCGTACCGATCGTACGGCTCGCAATCCGTAGTTTTTCGGTATCCCAGCGAGGGATTTTCACCACAACATAATCGAGCGCGGGTTCAAAAAATGCCGATGTTATTTTTGTGATCTTATTTTCCAACTCATCAAGCCGCTTGTGCAGTGCGAGCTTTGTCGCGATAAATGCTAACGGATATCCGGTCGCCTTTGAGGCAAGCGCACTTGAACGCGAGAGTCGCGCATTCATCTCAATTACCCGATATTCTCCTGTATGAGGATGAAGAGCATATTGAATGTTGCACTCCCCGACGATGCCGACGTGATCCGCAACGCGGCATGCAATCTCTCGGAGTTGGTGATATTCACGGTTATTCAATGTCTGGGAAGGCGCGACTACTATGCTCTCGCCGGTGTGAATTCCGAGCGGATCCATATTTTCCATGTTGCATACGGTGATGGTGTTGCCTGTATAATCGCGTACCACTTCATATTCGATCTCTTTCCACCCGGCAAGGCACTCTTCGATGAGAATCTGGGGGGCAGCGTTTAAGCTTTCAGCTGCGGCAGATTTGAGCAGTTCAGGTGTCGCATATACACCGCTACCCTGGCCGCCCAAAGCAAAACCGGATCGCATCATCACGGGAAATCCTATCTCGGATGCGGCGCGTAGCGCCTCCTCTACACTCTTTGCTGCTTTGCTTTTCGGCGAATGAATGCCAATCTCATGTAATGACTGCTTGAATAAATCGCGGTCTTCGGTAATTCTGATCGTTGCAATCGGTGTTCCATATACCGTGATCCCATGTTTCGTCAAAATCCCCTGCTCTTCGAGCGCAAGACCAAGGTTTAATGCTGTCTGGCCCCCGAAACCAAGCAATAAGCCATCCGGATTTTCTTTTTGGATAATTGCCGTGACGCGATCGACGGTTAACGGCTCAAGATAGAGCACGTCAGCCATTGATTCATCCGTTTGAACAGTTGCAATGTTCGGATTAACCAATACGGTGCGGACTCCTTCTTCGCGCAACGCTTTGAGCGCTTGGCTGCCCGAATAATCAAACTCTCCTGCTTGCCCGATACGCAAACCGCCAGAGCCGAGGACGAGCATCGTGTGGGGAATATTCTTCATAGCAAATCAACAAATCGATCAAAAAGATAGCGGGTATCTGTGGGTCCCGGACACGCTTCGGGATGAAATTGTACGGCAAAAAACGGAAGACTATTATGCGCAATACCTTCCACGGATTTATCATTCAAATTGCGAAAACTGACTGACCATTGGCTCGGTAAAGTAGTTTCATCGATCGCGTATCCGTGATTTTGGCTTGTCACCGTGAGCCGTTGTGTCGCTGTCTCAATACACGGTTGGTTTTGCCCGCGATGTCCAAACGGCAGTTTATACGTGCTTGCGCTTGCAGCGAGCGCAAGCAGTTGCGATCCAAGACAAATGCCAAATATCGGTTTGCGCTGTTGCATGAATTTTTTCAAAATCTCTACCGAACGAACAGCAAGGGCGGGGTCTCCCGGACCATTGGAAAGAAAAACGCCATTGGCCTCTTCTTTGGTGTAGTCATAATCATACGGCACACGGATCAAACGGAGATCTCGAGACAGCAATTCTCGTATGCTGTTTTCTTTCACGCCGCAGTCAACTACAACGACAGTCTTTTTTCCATTGCCGATGATCTGCGGTTTTTTGAGTGAAACTTTCTGCAAAAGATTTTCTTTATTCGGATCATAGAATTCGATGAGAGATCTATCCCCCTGTCCTTTGTGACGAATCACCCCGAGCGGAGAACCCTTCATGCGGATATACTGGGTAAGTGCACGCGTGTCAGCGCAAAGAAAGAGAGGGATGCTGTTCCCTCTCAACCACTCAATCAACGATGTGATACTATCCTGATGGGAATACTGGATACAAGCCGAAGACACGATGACTGCCTGCACATGGATCTTTTTGGACTCCCAATCGCTTTTTTTAGGAACACCGTAATTCCCAATAAGCGGATAGGTAAAGACAATGCACTGGCCGGTATACGACGGATCGGTGAGTGTTTGCACATAGCCGGTCATGCCGGTCGTGAAAACAATCTCGCCTCGCACTGGGTCGCTCGCCCATGATGAAAGCACTCCATGAAATGCGGTATTGTCCTCAAGCACGATCTCGGCGGGATGAAAAGGATATGCCGCATCATCGCGCAAATCGGCGTTGGAATAAAAAAAGAAATCCGAGAGCGGATTCTTTTTTTGAGAAAGAGATTGCTTTTTGTGAATGCGATTTTTCTTCTGCCCAGATTGCTTTCCGACCATAGGAAACTATGAATGAAGTTTTGCTAAGGAAGCCGTATATCCAAACACGGAGTATATCACGCCGAAAAAATCTCGCAAGGGGATTCACGCGCTGCGGATGAATCCCGTACTATCACTCACTTTTGCCTAGCAAATTGCCGTAGCGTTCGGTTGCTTCGTTGAGTCCCGAAATCGCGCGCCGAAGCCACATACTGTCTTTTACTCCTTTATCCCTATACGACCCGCCTTTATGTTCGTACATCCGCGCGACCACCTGCGGTGATTGTATTTCGCGATATGCCCGCACTTTTCTTTTATGGTCGAAATACCACTCTTTGCGGGCATTCGGCTCGCCTTCCTCTATGGCATATAGTTGGGCGGGGTATGGTTCGTCATCGCCAACACTTTTCTTAACAAAAACTTTTCCTACATACTCTCGCAATTTCTCATAGGCCTCCTTATCGTGTTCTATCACCTTATTTTGCTCTGCAATATATTCGAATACCGGAGCAAACATGCGCCGATGGTATTTGATCGTTGCTGGATCAATATAAGATTCTTCCAACTTTTTTCTCGCCGTCACCTCACGCTTTACACGATCAACGGCAGCTGGTCCAACTGTACGTTGAGCGAAAGGAATAAATGCTTCATGCGCTCGCGCAGCATCGATCGTCGCTTGTGCAATCTCTTTTGCGTCCCCCCACATGATCGCTTGGAGTAGGCGACTGCGAGGCTCAGCAAGGACAAGCTCGTCAACAGAACTCTCGCCCTTGATATGACATACAGCATTCCAAAGATCGAGCACTTCTCGTCCGCGTGTCGGGGATCCGTAAACAATAGCTGCTTGCCGCTCAAGAAGCGGCAAAGCGTAGGCGCGATACTCTTTACAGAATTCTATTCCCTCATTTTGCGGAGCACCGATCAACTTATCTTTCAAAAACTGTTCTTCTTTGCCTCCTTGTATGGAGACAACGTGCGGCGCAAACACAAGGTCAGATGCTTTTGCTGCCATGCGATATTCGGCGATATGGTTAGCGAGCGCGGAATAAAACAAAGCGCGCCTACTCACTGCTGCTTTTGGAATGCCATCGATCACTCTAAAAATCTTCTCAAAATGAATGCGGTCAGCCTGCAATCCAACCACTGATCCTTCTGTACGAACGAATGAAGCGATAAAACCAACATAATCTAATTTGGGATCAATCGCGCGCAGATACCTCCTTGCCTCTTTGGTGGCGTCCGGCGGTATAAGTTTTTTTTCTGCCGTCAAAGACAAAAATGATTTCTTTTGCGGATCACGAAGATCAACAAGAAATGACGAATTCTGTACGGCTTGATATGCGTCACGCATACGCGCCGAGCCTTGTTGTTCTAAGAAAAGCTGCACGCAGCCATCCGCATATTCACTGGCGTCGATTTTTCTCTCTCGCCACCGTTTTGCCAGCAGCTCTTTTACGACGGCAAACGACGACTCTTGCTGTTCTCCTCCTGATCTGAGTTCATGGGACATAGGATTATTTCTTTTTTGCTCGGTCCACCAACCAGGAACTTGACTGCACTTTTCCGCCATGGCCAACATTGAAGACTGTCTTGCAGCCGATCTTACGGCAGAGGATATTTTCTTTACTTACTGATGTTATGGGCGTCCGGTCGCCGCCGTTCGCAAAAATATCCGGCTTCAACGCACGCAATTCTTTTACGACGCTCATATCAGTGGGAGTTGCCAAGTGTTTCGTGAGAATTACCTTATCTACGCAAGCAAGAGCTTTTATGATTTCGGCGCGCTCATTTTCAGCCATAAAGACGTATCCCTTTTTCTTTCGGAGCCAGTTGTCGTTATTCACGATAACCACGAGTATATCACCAAGTCTTTTTGCTTCTTGCATGAGACGCACATGCCCGACATGAAGCGGATCAAAACCTCCGCTGACAGCGACGACGATTGGTTTTTTCTTCACTTTCATTTCTTTCATTGAGCGACAGAGAATACTTCTTCGACCGACGTGATACCTTCTAAGGCACGAAGCAGACCATCTTGCACCATAGTAATCATGCCGTCTTTTACAGCTATCTCTTGCATCTTATATTCCGATACTTGTTCTGATAAGATCACCTGCTCAATCTCGGGATTCATAGTAAAAATCTCATACACTCCGATACGACCCTTGTACCCAAGACCATTGCACGCACCGCACCCATCGGCTTTCCAGAAATGAAGATTGTTCATATCCACTGATACGCCTGATGCAGGCGTAATCGCAGAAAGATATTCCTTAACGCGATTGAAAGTATCGGTTTCGAGCACATCTTCTTTCTTGCATTCCTGGCAGAGGCGCCGCACAAGCCGCTGACCCATAATTGCATTCAGCGCTGGAGCAAGTAAAAAACCTTTCACACCCATCGCCAAAAATCGCGGGATCGCTCCGGCGGCGCTATTGGTATGGATCGTGGAGAGCACCATATGTCCTGTCAACGCCGCATTGATTGCAATGTCGGCAGTTTCAAGATCGCGGATCTCACCAACCATCACAATATCGGGGTCTTGACGCAAGATGGATCGTAATCCGTTTGCAAATGTATATCCGGCGGCTGAATCTATTTGGCTTTGGCTGATGCCGGTGAGTTTATACTCAACCGGATCTTCCAGCGTGATGATCTTGATGTCGGGAGTATTCAAATGATTGAGAATGGCGTACAGCGTCGTTGTTTTTCCGGATCCGGTCGGACCCGTGGTGATCACCATGCCGTTTGGTTTTTCGATCTCGCGCATGAGCCGTTTGCTGTTATACTCGGCCATGCCCAATATTTTCAGATCAAGCCCTGATGACAGTGATTTTAAGAGACGCATCACCACGCTTTCCCCTTCGCTCGTCGGCAATGTTGATACGCGAACGTCAATTTCCGTATCTGCAAGCGAAATCGTAAAACGGCCATCTTGCGGCTTATCGGTGATGTTAATCTTTAATCCGGCGAAGAGCTTCAGGCGGGAAATGATTTGTTTCCATATATCACGAGACAGGGTAGCGACGGTATGGAGAATGCCATCGATGCGGTAGCGAACTTTGATTGCCTCCTTTTCGGCTTCAATATGAATATCAGACGCGCGCGCACCGATGGCAGAGGCAACGATGACCTTATAGAGGTCGGTAACGGATATGCCCTTCAGTTTTTCGTTTAAGGCGCGGATGTCGTGGTATTCTTCGCCCGAGTACGTTTCAAATTCTTTCTGGGTCAACGCAACGCCGGCGATTTCCTCAATAACTTTTGGCAGTTGCGCATACAACTTCATGACGGAGTCAAAACTCGCCTCCGACATCAAGTAGCGGACGATTTTTACTTTTTGTTTTTCCTCCAACGACGAAAGAAAGTCATCAATGCCGGAACGTGCGGGATCAGTTAAGGCAATCCAACGTTCGCCTGATTTCTCAAAAAAACAAACGGCTTGGTGCTTTTTCGCGTCTTGTTCGCTGATAAACTCAAGCGCGCCCGGAGATACGGGCTTGCCCGCCAGGCTGATAAAGGGGATGCCAAGGCCATATGCGCGCATCTGGGTTTCCTGCTCCTTTTGCTTCAGAGCAATTTCGCGCATCTTTTCGGCAAACTTTTCTTCCGCCCCTTTCGGGACGATTTTTTTTATGTGTTGCGGATCCTGCGATGATGATGGCATGGAGATACCATCTTAGTGGCTTAGACGTTGTACACTATTCCGCTTTTTTTGTAGGTATGTCAATCTTTTTTTCTTTCGTGTCCTTGTCCTGCCCAACTTTTTCACCAAAGAGCCTTGCAAATTCATCGTGTTCGATTGTTTCCTTTTCCGTCAAGACTTTCACGATTTGCTCCAGTGTTTCGCGATGTTTTGTGATAATATCTTCTGCAGAATGAAATGCGTCTTTGATAAGCTTCGCGATTTCGGCATCAATCTCCTCTGCCGTTTTTTCGCTGTAGTCGCGCTGTTCGGTGATCTCTCTGCCGAGAAATATTAATTCTTCCCTTTGGCCGAAGGTCCGCTGTCCAAGATTCTCACTCATACCATACTGCATAATAAGCTTGCGGGCAAGCTGCGTCGCTTTCTTGAGGTCGTTGCTGGCGCCTGTTGTCACGTCTCCGAAGACGGTTTGTTCAGATACATACCCGCCAAGCAAAACTGCCAATTCACTCAAAAATTCTTTGCGGGCCCTAAAATGCTTGTCTTCTGTCGGCAAATTGAGTGTATAGCCGGCTGCCTGACCGCGAGATATCACCGACACCTTCTGCACCGCCGGCGCATCAGGCAAGACGTGCGAGACAAGCGCATGGCCGCCCTCATGGTAAGCAGTAATCTTTTTCTCTTTATCAGACATCACATGGCTTTTACGCTCCGGACCAAGAATGACTTTCTCGATACTGCTGAACAGATCGTTCATCGTCACTGTTTTTCTGTTTTCCCGTGCTGCCAAAATCGCTGCTTCGTTCATAAGGTTTGCAAGATCAGCGCCGGAAAAACCGGGGGTACGTTCTGCGATTTTACGGAGCGACACCTCTTCGGCAAGAGGTTTTTTCTTTGCATGCACCTTCAGGATTGCTTCACGGTCATCAAGGCTTGGAAGATCGATCACAACGCGACGGTCAAAACGGCCGGGACGGAGTAATGCGGGATCGAGAATATCCGGACGGTTGGTCGCAGCGAGTACAACGATATTGACCGACGGATCAAATCCATCGAGTTCAACAAGGATCTGATTCAGCGTCTGCTCGCGTTCGTCATGCGACCCGCCTAAACCGGCGCCTCGCTGGCGGCCTACCGCGTCGATTTCATCGATAAAGATGATGCAGGGAGCGCTCTTCTTAGCGCGCTGAAACGTATCTCGTACGCGGCTTGCACCGACACCCACAAACATCTCAATAAACTCGGAACCGGATACATGGAAAAATGGCACATCAGCTTCGCCAGCGACTGCTTTTGCAAGAAGCGTTTTGCCAGTGCCTGGGGCGCCGACAAGCAAGGTGCCTTTCGGCACGCGGGCGCCGACAGAGGTAAATTTTTCCGGATTTTTGAGGAACTCGATTACTTCCGCAAGCTCTTCTTTTGCCTCTTTTGCGCCGGCAACGTCTGCAAAGGTTACTTTTTCTTTTGTCCCTTTTTCATACTGCCGCGCACGGCTTGCGCCAAACATCATGGCGCGATTGCTTGCGCCTTGCACTTGGCGGATCATAAGCCAGATAAAAAATGCCACAATCAAAAACGGTAGCACGAGTGTTAATGCGGTGTTAATCCAAAACGAAGCCCTCGCATCAGCCACTTCGATAGGAGTTGTGCGCAAAAGCTCGGGGTCCACGCCGTAATTGCTCAACAAAGTACTCAATGACTCTGTCGGTTCTTTGTAGATAATGTGCTGGGTGTTGTCCGACAACGAAACAGTTATCGTATCGCCCTTCACTTGAATTTTTTGAGCTTTTTTTTCCGCGATATCGGAAACAAGCACTTCAATGCCGACTTCTTTTTTTTGCGGAAGATTCTGCGTCGTATAGAGGCTGAAAAATGCTCCCGCCGCAAAAAGCACGACAAGAAATATAAGGATGTTCTTTACTAATGGATTCATGGGCTGCTCTAAATGTTAGGTTGTCTCCCTCGAGGGTTTATGCCCATCGAGGGAGACTCTTAAATGCTGCTATACCTCAAGCTGATCTTGCCCTTTCTCTGATGAGTCTTGTGCGGATACCGCTGACTCATCAGTAGAATCTGTGGCAGTCGCATCAGAGGCATTTTGTGTTTCCGATTGATCCTGTACGGGCACTGCTTTCTGGTGTAGAGCTTTGATGCTTAAGCCAAGGCGATGTTCTCTTGGCTCGATTGATATGATGCGAAACTCAACGTCATCCCCTGCTTTTGCAACTTCATTCGGATCAACGTTTTGCTTGGAAGAGAGCTCCGAAACGTGCGCAAGGCCGTGGATCTCCGGATCAAGTTCGACAAACAATCCAAAGGGGTTCACTTTTAACACCTTTCCTTTTACATTCTGCCCGACAGCGTAACGATTCCCTACATCAGTCCACGGGTCTTTGATCAGCTTTTTCATCGAAAGAAAAATCTTTGAACGTTCGATCTTGATGATCTCTGCTTTGATCTTTTGACCGGGGTGCACCACGTCGCGCGGATCATCAATGCGTTGCCATGCAAGCTCAGAGATATGCACTAAGCCTTCCAGTGAATCGCCAAACTGCACAAACGCGCCGAAATCCGTAATCACGGTGACAGTCCCTTCGATGGCATCACCTACTTTATAGCTCGAAATAATGTCTCGTTGCTGCTCTTCCCACGCCTCTTTCTCGGAAACAATCAATTTGTTTTCACTCTCATTCACATCGATCACTTTTACATCAAACATTTCGTTTACGTATTGGCGCAGTCTCTCTAAAATCTTATTTTTATCACCTCCCTGGATACGCGGATAATGTTCCGGGCATAATTGCGATACCGGCATAAAGCCGTGCACCTTGCCGCATGTCACCATCAGACCCCCTTTATTCGCATCGATGATGCGCGCTTGCACGATATTGCCTGACTTCATTAACTCAATAAGGTGGTCCCAGGCTTTTTTGTGGCCCGCCGCGCGGAAGGAGAGCTCAAGTACCCCTTGCTCATTTTCCAAATCAAGAACAGTAGCGGCTACCGTGTCACCGACCGAAAGGTCGGAATACTCTCCCGATTCGTCAATCAATTCAAACCCACGAACAATACCGGTGGCAATGCCGCCGATATTGACGAGTACTTCGTTTTTGCTTGCTGATAATACGGTGCCTTCGACAAGGTCCCCGACTTTCGGCAACACTTGCGAGTACTGTTCGATCAGCTCTTTCATCTCATCTGTTATTGTGGTATCTGTTGTCTGCATTGTCGTATCGTTATGAATTAAATTATGAATTAGTCAAAATAGGAATGTCGTTCTTACTTCGCTAGAAACATGGTGAGCAGAATTGCGACAATGTTTACGATCTTAATCATGGGGTTCACTGCCGGACCAGCCGTATCTTTATACGGATCGCCGACAGTATCGCCCGTCACTGCGGCTTGATGGGCAGGCGAACCTTTTCCGCCGTAGTTTCCTTCTTCGATGTATTTCTTTGCGTTATCCCATGCTCCGCCGCCTGATGTCATGGAAATGGCGACGAATATGCCGGTGATAATACATCCTACAAGCATGCCGCCCAAAGCTGCGGGACCGAGCAAAAACCATACGGCAATCGGCGCGGCAATCGGGATCAACGATGGAATAATCATCTCACGGATCGCAGCGCTGGTGACGATATCTACTGCTCGAGCGTAGTCCGGTTTAGCAGTACCCTGCATAATGCCTGCGATCTCGCGAAATTGGCGGCGGACTTCATCAACGACTTTCCCGCCGGTTTTGCCTACAGCCTCCATGCAGAGCGAAGCGAAGTAGTATGGAAGCAATCCGCCAATGAAAAGACCGACAAGCACATACGGATCATTGATCAGAAATGTCATTCCTTTTGGTAACGCATGAGTGTAGTCAGCAAAGAGTACGAGTGCTGCCAAAGCGGCGGAACCGATCGCATATCCTTTTGTCACTGCCTTCGTCGTATTACCAACGGCATCGAGCGGATCAGTGACAGCCCGCACTTCTGCAGGGAGTTCTGACATTTCCGCAATTCCTCCGGCGTTATCAGTGATAGGACCGTATGAATCAATCGCAACGATGATCCCTGCCATGGAAAGCATCGCCATTGCTGCAACCGCAATGCCGTAGAGACCGGCAAGGCTGTATGCGCCAAGGATTGCTGCGCCGATCACGATGATCGGCAGACCGGTAGACTTCATCGATACGGCAAGACCGGTGATGATATTTGTCGCGTGTCCCGTTTGTGAACTTGCCGCAATGCTGCGTACAGGATTGTATTTTGTAGAAGTGTAATACTCGGTGATAATGACAAACAAAGCTGTCACGCCAAGACCGATCAGAGATGAAAAATATAACGCGCGGGTGTCATAGATTCCGTTGCCAGTCATCAAGTAGTCGGTTGCAAAATAAAACGCGACTGCTGAAAGCACACCGCTTGCAAACAAACCTTTGTACAAGGCTCCCATAATATTTTTTCCGCGGCCGAGGCGGATAAAGAAGCCGCCGAGTACTGACGTGACGATAGACAAACCGCCGAGTACGAGAGGAAACAGCACTGCATTGTTAAATCCTGAAAAGGTATACGCTCCGAGTACCATGGTTGCAACTGCAGTGACGGCGTAGGTTTCAAAAAGGTCAGCTGCCATACCGGCGCAGTCGCCGACATTGTCGCCGACATTGTCTGCAATCACAGCCGGGTTTCGCGGATCGTCTTCCGGAATGCCCGCCTCCACTTTGCCGACGAGATCAGCGCCGACATCAGCCGCCTTGGTAAAAATACCGCCGCCGATACGGGCAAATACAGAAATCAAACTGCCGCCAAATCCAAGGCCAACCAAGTAGAGGACGTTGTTGGTAAGAGCATAAAATCCTGCGACGCCGAGCAATGCCAATCCGACAACGAGCAAACCGGTCACCATGCCGCCTCTCACTGCTACGGAAAGTGCACGCGGCAAACCGTGCTTTGCGGCTTCGGCTGTGCGCACATTGGCGCGCACAGAAACATACATGCCGATGTATCCGGCAAGCGCGGAAGAAACAGCGCCAACCACAAAAGCAATACTCGTATACCAATCAATAAAAAACCCAATCAATAAAGCAACAGCGGCCGCGACGAATGCAATCGTACGATATTGGCGATTAAGATACGCGCGCGCGCCTTCTTGAATGGACGACGCGATTGCCTGCATTTTTTCCGAACCTGCCGGCTCGCTCAATACACGACGGATCAAGAATAATCCGTAGACAATGGCAAGCGCAGCTGCTCCGAGTGAAAAAAGAAGAGATTGAGACATACTTAGTTAGGGTTTAGGGTTTTTTAGGGGAGAGGTTATGACTCGTCCTGTTCTTCGTGCGTTGCTTCGCTGATTTCTTCTGCAGAGGCGTACTCCTGCCCGGATACTTGCTGTTCATCAGATGCTTCGGTTGTTGCCTCCACTTCCTTTGCTTGTTCGCCTTCAGTATCTTCTTCTGTTGATTGTCCTTTTTGTCCCCGAACTTCGATATTCCATCCGGTGAGCTGTGACGCGAGGCGCACGTTCTGGCCTAGTTTGCCGATAGCAAGAGAAAGCTGATCTTCTTCTACTAATACACGAGCAAGTTTTGCGCTTTCATCAAGTTCGATTGAAGTAACTTTCGCGGGCGAGAGGGCGTTGGCGATGTATTGTTTTGTATCTTCATCGTAAAGAATGAGATCAACTTTTTCTCCGCCCAACTCAGCAACAATAGTCTGGATGCGTCCGCCGCGCTGGCCGATGCACGACCCGATCGGATCGATCGCCTCTTGTGCGGAAAATACGGCAACTTTGGATCGGCTGCCTGCTTCACGGCTTACTCCTTTGATTTCGATAGCGCCGCTTGCGATCTCGGGAATCTCTGCTTCAAAAATCTTTTTCACCATTCCCGGATGCGCTCGCGAGACAATCATCTCGGGTCCTTTAATGCTTGATTGTACAGAGACGACATAAACTTTCGCACGCTCGCCCGGCACATACCGCTCGCGAGGTATCTGTTCGGAAATCGGCATGATGGCGGTCACCTTGCCAAAATCAACCAATACGCGATGTTCCTCGCGGCGCTGGACAATACCGATAACAATCGTGTCTTCTTTTGATTTGAATTGATCGTAAATCAGCGCGCGCTCTGCTTCACGGTCTTTCTGTATCAATACTTGTTTTGCTGTCTGCGCCGCCATGCGGCCAAATGAATCAAAATCAACAGGCGGGAGTTTCGTGCGAATCTCATCTCCAAGTTCAGCATCTTCTTTTATTTTGCGCGCTTCGCTGATCATGATATCTGTCTTTGGATTGAAACGAGGTTTGCCGTCTGTCTCACCTTCTTCCTCCAGGGCTTCCGACACTTCCTCCTCTTCTTCGCTTGCTTGTAGTTCTTCTTCCGTATAGTCGGAAACAACGGTTTTTATGTCAAAGACGTTGAATGTACCTTGCTTGAGGTCAAATTCCACCTTGATATTTTCATTCTTTTTGCCGAAATCTTTCCGGTAAGCAGCAGCAAGCGCCGCTTCGAGCCCTTCGACGACCTGCTCTTGCGGGATGCCTTTTTCATCGCTGATTTGCTTGATCGCCGATGCGATTGGATTGTTCATAAGCACTATATGAAAAATGGATAGTATACTATATCAGTAACTATCCTTATATTCCGGCAGTATATAATAAAGAAGGAAAGAAGTCAAGAGTCGCGGTAAGAAAAGAAATCCCGCCGGTATGGAAGCCAGCGGGCAATGAAATTGTTTGAATACCCCGAGCGTGTAGCTGCTGGCGGGGTAGGCCTACCGCCGTGCCAAGTCCTCGAGCTTGCGGGCTTCCGCTTGCGAGAGGCCGAGCTTGGCCGGCTCGATGGCTTCTTCGGCGAGGAAGCGCCACAGCACACCGGCAGCGTCACACCAGCCGCCTTTCACCTCGACCAGCCACCGCTTCTTCAGCGCGGGCGCGATGGAGGCTGCGTAGCTCTCGATCGCCTTGCGGATCTCGGCCCTACCGGCGATCGCCGGATCCGGACTATCTTCCGACAACTTGGCGTCCTTCAGGTGATACCGGAGAGTGTAGGCGACATCGCCCTTGTTCTCCATATGGATCGACTGCAGGAACCAGCCACCTTCCGTCTCTTCGCGGTACTCGCACCGCGAGGGGAAGTAAATCCCGCCGCGAAGACGGCGCGTGAGCTCGCGAGCGAGCGCCTTGGCAGACTGGGCCCACACCATTTCGAGTCGGCCCTCACTGAATTCGTACCAGCCGATTTTCGCCACGACGATGATGTTGGAAGCAGCGAAGCGCTGCTGCACGAACGCCGACGTGGCGTAGATCTTATGCAGTTCGCATACGCGGTGCTCGGCCTCGAGCCGCTCGACGTCGGCGTCGCGGATTACTTTCACAAACTTACCCGACAAAAGTCGGGCCGTCCGGGTTGCTGGACTGGACGTCTCAGCTGCGGAAGTCGCGACAGGCGCAACCATGACCAGAGCCGCCACGATTACGGCAATAAATCGAGTATTCATGCTTCCTCCTAGAAAAACGTCAAGGTCCGATACTTTGGAGGAAGAACATAGCACTCATATATACTGATTGTCAATAGTAAATAAAGAAGCCGTGCACGGCGCACGGCTAATCGAAGGGTGTCAGGCCATAGGCCTTTACCTTTTTCTGAACGATTTGCATTCCATCCTGGAATAGCTGTACGGCTCGTGATTCGCTTCGCTTAAGGATTCTGCCGATCTCCTTGAATCCTTTTCCAAGCACTACACGAAGCTCCACCGCTGCCCTCCTACTAGAGGGCAGCTCATCGATCGCCGCTAGGATGAGCTCCTGGAGCTTGACGTTCCGGTCTCGCCGTTCGTCTTGGTACTCCGTTTCGAGCAAGATCTGCTCCGGTGTTGACCGCGAATCCTCAATCGTGTCGATCAGCGACACAGTTTCGTCATCAAACATCTGCCGATCAAGCTCAAACTCTCCCCAGATGAGCTGTTCAAGCTCTTCGAGTCTCTCTTGTTCTCCTTGGGTCAATCCCTCCTTCCTTTGTTTACCCCGAAGCTTTTGGCGCATTCGAAGTTCCGTGGCTTTGTCTGTTTCTCCTTCAACTCCATCAAGCATTGCGCCTTTGATGTAGATGGAGGCAAAGCCTGTGAAATGTGTTGTTGAATTATCCGCGTTCGGAACGAACTTATCCATTGCCCGTAGAAGTCCCATGATGCCTAGGCTGACAAGATCGTCAAAACTTGTCAGGTGCCTAAACGGGGGCAAACAGCGATGGGCAATCCACCTCACCGTTGTCAAATGCGCTTCGACGACCTTCTGTCGGATTTTGGGATTACTCCGGTCAGCACAGAATGCAGACACGATGTCGAGCCGCTCTTGCGCCGAATACTTGCGGTACTTCAGGACACCGGGGATCCGATGTTCGTCAGATTCTTCGCTGTCGTCATCAGAATCCTCAAATCCATTTTCGTTTTCGATCGGTTCAGATTCATCGAATCGCCTTCTCCTTCCCCGCTTGCGAGCAGGCTTGGGAGAAAGGTCAACACGTTGAGGCGAATCTGATGCCTGCTGCTTGGGAGATCCCGCCTTGATTTCCGATTCCGCTTTGATCTCTTGCCCGAGACACAGAGCTTTTAAGCGATCGATCGCTCTGTGCCTTGCTGTCTTGGCGGCATGTTTCTCGCATTCGAGGACGTGGGCGATCTGTTCATCCGTGCATCCGCGCGAATACAGAGTCAATGCCACGATTTCCCTTGTTGCGAGTTGTGCCAAAACGTCTGGTGCAATAGCTGCAAAAGCTGTAGAGACAAGCTGTCTGCGTTGTGTGTATGCAGATACGCTTGCATGCTCCAGCCAGAGCGCGGCAAAATCGAAAGACAGTTGTTTCGCAGTCTGACCTTCACCTTCTCCGCTGGCTTGGTCTTGAATGTCGTCCTGTTCCTGTGTCGATGTCTCGACAGTCAAGCCAAGACTGATTTCACGCAACAGATCCTTCGCTCTCGCCTTGCGATAAGCGACAGTGCTTTTGGCAAATCCAAGCTCCTGCGCGATCTGTTCGTCGGATTTACCCGCGACATACAGACGGAGTACGTCTGCCACTTTGGAAGGAATACGAGCGACCTGTTCGTCACTCAACCCGCCAAAGATCGCGCCAAGTATGCTGCGGTGTTCGTTGTTTGAATTGGTTGCGTCATAGCTTTGCCACAACTCCTCGGGTGTTGCCGGACCTGGAGAAACCACGTCTTGCTCTAAGCTGCTGTCTTGAGCAACGATGTCTTGGTCTTGAATCGCATTCACAACCGCTTTATCGGCGGCCGTATCATTCATGCGAGTAACCGTCAGACGATGCCAGTCATTGCGCGGCGCGCCGAAGATGTCCCGCAACTGTCTGATAGCGTGCGTCTTACGTGTAGGGACATCTTCTTCCCGTATCATTAAGACTGCGGCGATATGCCGAGTGGGTTTCCCCTGCCTATAGAATAGATCCAGGATACCCAGATCTATTCTTCCCAATTTTGCGATCTCATCAGGCGTGACGAGATCGAGGATTCGACACATGATTCGCTTGCGATATGCTCGCTCTCCATGGTCGTCATACTTCCGGAACAGTATCCGGATTTCCTCTAACCGTTCTTGTGCTTCAAAGAACATCTCGCCACCTCCTTTCGCTCACGAGTTTTGCCAAAAGGATATCCCATCACGCAGACGTTGTAAAGGAAAATTTTGTACGTTGCTGCAGATCCTCACATATGAAAACCCCGCAGCATTGCGCGGGGTTCTTATCGAATCTTTTTACATCTAATCGTTAATGCTTTTCAGCAGGTTGCTGATCTGACTGTGCTGTATTCGGCACTGGCTGTACATCAGCTTTTGGTTCGAGTGGGATGTTGATTTTTACAATCGCTTTATCTTTGGACACTTTCACGGTGCCGCCAGTGTACATGTTTTTATATTTCTTGATCTTTACCGGCGTACTTGGAGGAAACGCGTATGCATCTTTGGAGACCTGCAATAGATAATCGCCCGCAGGGGCAAGGAAATTAAATCTGCCGACATAATCCGTGAGGCGCTGGCGCAACAGTTTCTTGGAGTCTGCGTTAAAGATACTGATTGCGGCAAGCGGGATCGGCTCAAGAGAAAGCGCGTCGAATACTATACCCCATGGTTTTTCAAACCGGTGCATCAACGCAATCTGATATAGTGCAAACGCGTAGGTGACGGCAAGCAAGATCACATTAAACGGTTCCGGCGTGTAGATGGCAAGCAACGCGCTAACCACAAGATTGGCAAGTAGCGTGATGCGCGAATATTGTGTAAACCCGCCTTTGATTTTCTCCCATGCTGATATTCCTTTCTGTTCCGGCGCAGGAGGATCGATCGGAACATTCAGTATAATGGATTCGTCAGTTTTCGTAAGCGTCACTGATGCGCCACGGTAAATGCTCGCGTAGTCGCCATCGCTTGTCCCCGTGATGAGTGAAGAGGGAAATACAAACGGCGGTTTCTTCACATCGATGGTATATTCCCCCGGTTTTGGCAAAAAGCTGAATCTGCCTTCCTTGTCAGTCACTTGGGTTTCAACCAACTTCTTGTCTTTATCAAACAAACGCACAATCGCAAGATCCACTGCTTGCTTTGAGATCGCATTGTACACCACGCCCCATGGTTTGCGACGCTTCCGCAATCCAATCCAGGTAAGAAGCATCGCTATTAAATGGTTGAGGTAGTGGTACCAGTTCAGAGCGCTCGTATACAGCGTTGGGTTCACGGCCGTCACTACCGGCATCGACACAACGACCGCGCTCTGCAATATCGGTTTGGTGTCTTCGACGGTTTCTTTCACGGTTTCATTGACTACGATCGCCGCCTCCTGGATCTGCCGAGCCGCTTGTTGCACGCGCGGCAACAGCGCTGCCTGCAGCTTGCCGGTGACAATAGTCTCTAACTCAATAATCTGCACTTGGTCATCGGTATAAATAATCTTAAGGACAACCTGTTGCGCGCCCCGCTTTTCCGGCGTGCGTATTTTCGCGGCATAGCAATCGCGCCTTTTGTCGTATTCCAATGTATGTTTCTTATCTCCGATGAACAGCGACATCTTTTTCACTGGTTTAACAAACGTGCTTGCGGGTATGCAGAGCGATATTTCTGTGTCCGGCGTTGTATAAATCTTTTTATCAAAAAATGATATCTGTTCTTTTGTCGTGAAATCTTCGAGCTTGAGCGTTTCGGTGCTGATGGTTGATTCTTCTTTCGTTAGTATTTCAGTCGGCAATATATAGATTTGAATCGGTTTTGCATCAAACAGCCGATCACCGAGCACAGCAAACGCGGAGAAGTGATTGACCGTTGCAGTGGCACAGCCCGTTGCCTCATCCCAAAGAGTCTCCTCCGGACGGATGCCGTCGATTGGATCAAAAGAATATGTGCGCAACGTCGTGGCATCAAAACCTTCCAATTCTTTTTTCGTAAAGCAGAATTTGATCGGGACCGGCTGGGCAAGGGTAGAAACAGAAATATCTGCAGCATGTTCCGTCTCGAGCCGTTCCGCGCGGATGAAGAACGCTTTTTTGCCGACAACTTCTTTATCTGCGAGTTGCGGTCCGGGAAGCAGCATATTCATCCAGTATTGGGCGAGCTGCAGCGGCTGCGCAGAAATTTGTGTTCGAAAACCAAACGGCGCGTTTGGCACGGAGTCTGAACTTAACACTGCCTGTACAAGAATACGAGAATCAACCTCATAAGAAACATCTACAGCGGTTGGCGGAGCAACAGGAGGCGGTACGCCAAACCCGCCACTGGTAGCAGGTGTGACGGGACCTTGCGGCACGACAACGATCGTCCGCGGGGGTGGGAGTTTTTCTACTATGGCATCTTTGCTAAGATTTTTTGGAACAATGATAAGCGGCGGCGCTTCCGGAACCGATGCCTCGCCATTGATCGTTCCGAAAGACAAGGAAGTAAGCGGCGCGTTTGCTACCGCAAAGTTTGTCATCGCGCTTATGCCAACGCTTGAGGGTGAAATATTGTCTGCTTCATCGTATGCGCGGATTACAATGTAATACTGCTTTCCGCTTTGCAATCCTTGCAGCGTATATGATTGCTGTACCCCGGGCGACAACGGCAATGGCGGCGCGGGCGCGACAAGCGCAGTCTGCCATTCTGATTCCGTAGTGATTGGCGCGGTGCTATATCGGATTTCATAACGCGCTGCATTGCGCGTAGCTCCGGTGCCATCGGTATCAGATGGCGCGAGCCACGAGATTGTGACAGTTGTATCAGAAACAAATCCAAGGTCGGTTGTCGTGACCGGAGCAGGCGCGGTAGTATCGGCGGGAGGTTGTTCCCCTTCCTGCTTTGGCTTCTCGGGCGGCGGCGGTGCGGGATTCACAGTCACTTGAAGTTCATCAGTTGCTGTGCCGCCTTTGCCGTCAGACGCTGACAGACGCAACACATACGATCCGGCTTCTGAAAAAGATGCGGTGGTAGCGACTGCATTTGCATTGCCAAACGCCACTGTACCGGGGCCGGATACTTTCGCCCATGATACGACAACAGCATCGCCATCGGGATCGCTCACGGTCGCATCGAGGATCGCGGCGCTGGGAAGGGTAAGCGTAAGATCGAGACCCGCGTTCACGGACGGCGCGCGGTTAGCGGGGTTCACCGTTATTTGTACATCGTCAGTTGCGCTTCCGCCTTTGCCGTCAGACACGGTGAGGCGCAGCACATACGTGCCGGCTTGTGAGAATGATGCGTTTGTTGCAAGTGCGGATGCTGCGCTAAACGTCACCGTGCCCGCACCGGATACCTTGGACCAGTTGACAGTGGTCGTGTCTCCATCAGGGTCGCTTGCGGTGCCGGAAAGACTTGCTTGTGAGGGGAGCGTGATCGTGCGGTCAGCGCCCGCGTTCACGGACGGCGCGCGGTTAGCGGGCGGCGGGGCTTGTGGTTCTTGTGTTGGGGTTGTGGTTGCCTGTTGTCCGGAAGACGCAGCGCCTCCTTCAGTCGTGGTTGTTGCTCCGCTACTTGGAGCTGTTTCTGTTGTCGGCGTACTAGCAGCAGGAGCAGCCGCAGCAGCGCCACTTCCTCCACCGCCGGTACCGACTGGAGATCCGGAAACGCTGGTAGTAAAAGAACCGATCACAACGCTCAACAATCCTACGTCAGCACCGGAAACAATGGAGATTAATCGGCTGCCGGAAGAAGAGCTGTTTTTCATCTGCCGCGTACCTGTCGCACCGGAAGTTGCGTGCGTTCCAATGCGGATGGTCACTGTTAATCCCTCAGAAATAGAGTTCGAGACAAGGGGGGCATTCAACTGAACAAGCCGCGATGCCGGGGTAAGCGTAACGCCCCAGTTGCTATTGTCTGCAGCTGCGGCGAGCGGAAGCTGCGACCCCCCCGCGATCAGATCAATATCATCAACAGTAATAGAGTTAAGGCTGCTGACAACATCTGAAAGGTGCAACGAGATCACACCTGTCCCAACTGCTACTCCGGATGCGGAGCGATAACTGATCGTGTAATTCGATGCCGCCGCGGCAGTATGATCGGTCAATGTCGCGCTCATACTTGAGAGCCGCGCGGCATCAACCGCAGAAGTCAGAAAAGTGGCAGTGCCGACAAGCGCGGTGAGTAATACTACAAAAAATCGTAAACGATTCATCATAAGGATTTTGTGCTCTTTATAGGCAAGGCGTTTCGCAGCAAACGAACGCAGAAGATGATAAGAATCGCTGCAATAAGAAACCAAATTGCGATGATTGCCAATGGCATCACGCGAAACGCAAATTCCGCATGAAGATTTTTTGCATTGCCTTCCCCGTACGTCAGATCAAGGATGGCTGTATAGTCACCAAAAACGAAACCGCTATCCCACACAGTGTCGAAACGCCTGGTATCTCCACCGGGTAGGATCGCGGATGCTTCTTTGCCGGTGTTCATCTCATACTCTGCCACAACACGCTCTCGCGCATCAATGATCTTAAGGCGCCCTTGCGGGATGATATGCGCTGACCCGTTATTTTGTATCTTTGCCACAAACGTTGCCGGCAGTTTTTCAAACTGCATCCGTCCGTCTTCAGACCCGAAGTATACAACGGCAGCTTCTTCTTGTACCGGCCCATTCACTCGCAACAATACCAATGACCCAACTTCCCCAATCGCTTTGACGCCAGCTGTCGGCGATTGCGTCGGCCCCCACAATACTTGCGCATAGTAACCGCCGGAATACGCATAGGCGGGGACGCGAATGGTGAGCGTGACTTCTTTTTTCTCTTTGGGTGCGAGTGCCACGATATCATCAGAAAGAGTAATCCATTCTACTAGCGACATGTCGCCTTGAATGCCGGCAGGAATAGGAACTCCGCGATCGCCAGGGCCAAACGTGATATTTTGAATCCTGCTTCTTAATTCTAACGATTCGTCGGTTTCATTCAGGAGAAACAATTTCTCCGTGAGCGTCTGATCCGGATCCGCTTGCAAAAGCATCTTTGTCGGACCAATCGTTAAGGCAAACGCCCGGTCTTGCGGCAAGAGAAAGAATATGGCTAACGTCGTGAAAAAAACGAGGGACGCTGCTTTTATAAAAAAATGTTGCATGGGATTCGTTGCATGGGATTAGTAAAGTGAAACATCTAGAATGTTTTCGATATGGGATATTGTTGGTTCTGCCGCATCTATGCGTTCGATCGCGATGATGTCAAAGCGATAGGAAGTATTCATCGGATACCGGCAAAGAAACTGACGCGCCGTTTTACTCATACGATTAATCTTAGACCTTGTCACGCTCTCTTCAGGATAACCGTACCTGCTGCCAGTTCGCGCTTTCACTTCCACAAAAACGAGCGAAGAACCGTCGCGCATGACCAAATCGATCTCTCCTCCGGCTATGCGATAATTCCGCACGATCAGCTGATATCCTTTCCGCTGAAGAAAAGAACATGCGAGATTTTCTCCCTGCTCTCCACGCCGCTGTGCGTGCGAGCTCATTTTTTCAACGAATATTTTTCCAATTGTTTCTTTTTCTCTCGCTCGTCTTTTATGCGCGGCACTTCAGTGGCAGTATAATGCCAGATGAAGTAAAGCCAGATCGCTAATCCCAGCCCCCAAAGCAGGTATAAGAAACGCATGGAAAGCATAGGGACAGCCTCGTACGAGAAGAAAAGCAAAAGAAAACCGACAACGCCCATGGTGGCAAGCAGCGTATTCACTTTGCCGAGCACCTTTTTGTCAGCCGGATCAGTCGCAATCCGTTTTTTACGAGCCATCATGGAAAGGCAGATGGGTGCCGCAAGAAGCAATCCAAAAAATAGAGCAAAACCGATTGCGGCGGCATCACTCAAAAACCCGGGGTTAAAAGTAAACCAGTATTGGACATCAAAGAATTGTTTGTAATCAATCATCATAATGAAATACTTTTAGTCGCGACGAAACACGAGTACATAATGATAACGGCCGGCATCAAAATCATCGATGAGTAATAATTCGCCAACCTCATAGGCAAGCTCGCGGATTTTCTGGGGTGGGATGCGTAGATTCCCTGGCGGTCCAAACGGCTGCGATCCTTCTTTCCAATCAATGACAGCCAGACGGCCGCCGGGGCGCAAAAATCGTTTCGCTTCCTTAAGGATGATATCGATCTTCGTGTTCTGAAAAAGAACGTTAATAATAATGACAATATCGCACGAACCGTCAGGTATCTTTGCCGCGCCATACCTCTCGAGATCAGACCAGACGAGTTCGACATTTTTGATATTCTGTATTTCCAACTGGGGTTTCAGGGCATCTAATACTCTCTTCTGGATGTCGACAGCATAGACTTTTCCTCCCTCCCCCACCATCCGCGAAGATGGCGCGATAAAATGGCCGCCGCCGCCACAGCCAAGATCAGCAACAACATACGAATCTTTCATATCAAGACGCTTCAATATCTTTGAAGCGTCAAGAAGTGCTGTCCCGCCTTTAAGTGTCACCTGATTTTTCATAAATAACACAAACTCAACTTGAACTTTGAACACCGTTCAGTTTCTTATACTATTTTAGCATATATTCTGCTAATTGAACAGTGGATGACTGCCTCAACGGGATAAAAAATCAGGGTACTGTGCCGCGAAGCCGGTTAATGCGATCCTGTACCGGTGGATGAGTGGAAAGCAGCTTGGCAAACCACGAAATACCGGTATGTTGCCGCCCCTCTTCGATGGAAGGATCATCAATAAACAAGTGAGCGGCAGCTTTCATGCTGTCGGCAGACTCAACGCGCGCGTCAGTGGAGATTTTTGCAAGCGCATCCGCAAGCGAGTGCGGATCGCGAGTATAAAAAGCACCGGTGGCATCAGCCATGTATTCCCGTCTCCGCGAAAGGGAAAGCTTTGTTAATAGCAGGAGTGGATAGCCGACAAGAAGGACAAAAAGTCCCGCAACTGCGATGCCTGATCCTTTTCGGTTATGGCCGCCGGCGCGTATCATGATCTCGCCAATCATCGCGATGATGCCGACAACCGTGACAACAATCAACTGTAAAAGGATGTCGTAATTTGCAATATGCGCCATTTCATGCGCGGCAACGGCCTCTAGCTCTTGTTTGGAAAGCCGTTCGACGATCCCCGTTGTAAAACAGATCACGCTATGATTAGGATTGCGACCGGTAGCAAACGCATTCATGCTTGAATCATTGATGAGATATATCTTAGGGGTGGGGAGACCCGCAGTGATAGCGGTATTCTCAACCGTATTGTAAAGATCAAAGTAGTCTTTCCGTTCAACGGGGCGCGCATTCACAAACCGCAAGATAAGTTTGTCGCCAGAGTGATAGGAGATCAGAGTCCATATCAACACTAATATCGTTGCAAAGCCGGAAACCCAGGGGAAAACGCCGATGGTAACACTCAAAGCATCTTGCAGCGACAGTTCATCGGAAAGGATGATAAATGTTGCTACAAATACGATACAAAGGAGCGCAACTAAAAAAATAATAACCGTCAGAACAGTCCGACGGCTATTGCGCGCAATTTCGTCGTAGATGTTCATTTCGAAAACGAAACTTTCGGCGCTTCCTTCACTTTCGCCTCTTCTTCTGCTTCAAGCTCAAAGAAATCGCGTCTTGCGGCCTTGGCGAGGGAGGCAAACATGTTGCCGGGGAACTGTTCTACGGCTGTGTTAAGGCTGCGCACAGTTGAATTATAAAACCGTCGGGAAGCAGCGATTTTATTTTCCGTATCCGAAAGCTCTGTCTGCAGTCCCTGAAAGTTCGTATTTGCCTTTAAGTCTGGGTAGGCTTCTGCCAATGCATTGATGTTGAGACCCTGCAGTGCGGCGGTTAATTGCATTTCTGACGCGGCAACTCGAGCCGGATCTCCTGCGCCCTCTGCTTGTTTGGCGGCATTTCGCGCCGCAATCACTTGGCCCAATGTCTCTTTCTCATGAGTTGCATATCCCTTCACCGTTTCTACCAAGTTCCCTATGAGGTCATGCCGCCTCTTTAACTGTACGGTAATATCACTCCAGCCTTCATCAACGCGGACACGGAGCCCAACAAGTTTGTTGTAGTAATAAACAGCAACAAATGCGAGAACTAAAACGATCACTATAAATGTGGTAACAAGTTCCATATCGATGATTTATAGATTAAGGCAATATAATAATGATAGCACATTTTCGAGCTATTGAACAGAGGAAATCACGTATGAGTACCCCATGGGTCACGCATGGGCGTAGAAAATGCATAAAGGGAATCAAACAGCGAAGAGAGGATAGCAAATACGCCTCTGTGCTGAAGTACAAGTACAAGCGAAGTGTCAGGAAAAAGGAACGCGGCTTTGTCTTTATACAGGATCATCAGCTGATCGACTGGCAGCGCACCCTGCGGCAAGAATCGAGCGGCCCACACACGTTTTCTAAGCATTGCGCGCTGCGATTCGGTGACATTACGGCGTACGGATGAAATCGTCTCGCGCGTAAAAATACCTTTGGTTTGAATATTCCGCTCAATGATTCGAGACCAAAACTCTTCCCATTGGTGCGGCAGCAGTAATGAAAGCTCATCTTCTGTTGCCTTCGCGCCCTCAAGCATCCGAATCTCTGTTCCTACCGGCAAATACGATATCTCTTCATAGACGCGCCAATACCCTTCTCGGGATTCGGATATATCAAACAGTGGTGTCTCCTTATCAATCCGAGAAAGCGCATCCAGTTGCGGAAGCAGCCGCTCAAGTGATGACGATTTATCGTGAATCTCTGCGAGCAATTCCATCGGTGGTAGTGCAACAAGAAGTCTTTTATTTTTTGATTTTGATACAGAAAGTACTTTTTTTTCAAGCAGCTTGCGAATATGAAACAGTGTTGCTGTTCTGCTTCGATCAACACCGCGGGTTATTTGAGCATGTGTAGCAGGCCCCAGTCTCAAACAGACAAGGTATATATCGATCTGGTCCGGAGTAAAAGAGAAACTTTGCAAAAGCCGGACGATTTTTTCCCGATCCACTCTTCGCATATATTGACTATAGATATAGTTATACAAAAAGTATTTCAATTATAATACTAACATAGGTATTTGTAAAGATTAATCTATTATTATAGACAGTATATG
>JACQSB010000018.1 GCA_016206175.1 Candidatus Uhrbacteria bacterium
ATACAAGATTCCTGGTTTGGGCCAATTTCTAAATTCAAGTACTGACTCTATGTGAGATACCATGAGTGGCGTAACCAGCAAAAAACTAAATAGTACTGCAAGGCCTAAATTCAAATTTAAAATGTTTTTCTTGTTTTCTTTTATATTCAAAAAAAGTGTCACTACACTCAGGGATGTAAACGGCACCCAAACTGCACCGAGCATTAATAAACGCGTCCATAGTAACGCTAGCTCCTTACTGTCTTCGATCTGCCAAAAATAATAAAAAAATGCCCATACTGCCACGGAAAAGCACCACAAAAAAAACCAGCGATTAACCTTGCCACGCGGACTCTTCAATAAGACAAATGATCCGAGTAATATACTAACCAAAAAATTCAGTAATGCCGATAACTGAAGATATAAAAGCATGGGGATAGTATGTCATTCTCGAAAGTGAAAATCTATATTCCAATCAATTATATCAAAAAAAGGAAAATAAAAAAACAGAGCGCCGACGGCCGACGCTCAAAACTTTAAACTTCATCTACTTCTTCCGCGCAAGCGCGACCATGTGGACGCGCCACGGCTCAACGTAGATGGTGACATCCTTGAATCCCGCCTTGCGGAGAAGTGCTGCGAATTGCTCTGGGGATCGATAGATGATCCACCAGTTGTAGGTGTCCGAGAGCACTTTCTCGGCGCGAGTCTTGCTCATCTGCGAGATGAGCAGTGTCCCACCCCGCTTGAGCTTGCTGTGAAGCATCTGCGCGAGGTCGACCACCCTGTCATCGGCGAGGTAGTCGATGATGCCGCATGCTTCGATGTGATCGAAGCTTGTACCCTCGAGTGCTTTTGGCAGCACTGCGAACTGTGTGAGCAGCGGAATGAGGACGCTCCGCACCCCTGCCTGCTCCGCACGATGATTGGCGAGATCGATAGCACTCTGATCGACATCGGCTAGGAGCACAGAGACTCCCGCAAGAGCCCCTTGACGCTTGCGCTCACTCAACGCATGGATAAGCGGCTGGGCGGACCCACAAGCCACCGAAAGTGTCTCTCCGCGGATCAGCTGCTCGTGAAGTCGAGCGACGATCCGATATCGATTACGAACGCTTTGACCGTTTGGACAATCGAGGTGGAAGCGACTGAGTGGATCAGACTGCCCCACCATTGGGATCATGCGAATCCCTTCCCAACCAAAACTCGCAGTCACATTATAGACGTCATCGAGTGCTTGCGAACAGGCGACGTTCTGGCAGAAGTGCGACATGACGACTGATCCCGAGTTGAAACCACTCGTCCTTATCGCGAACAACTCCGTCATCACGCTCGGCCCAAAATTTCTCCGCGCCCAATCGAGAACTGGCTGGCGAGTCTTGCGGCCCGCAAGTGCTTCGAGCTTTTGCTCGAGCTTCTTGCGCTCGATCTCACCCTCGGCTTTGGCGATCCTTTCGCGAAGTACGCGATGGATCAGCCGGATGCTCTTGAAAAGCACCCATGCCGACAGAAGTTTCCCCAGGGTGTAGTCCCAGACCCACCAAAAAAACGGCTTGGTAACCTCGAAGCCGTCCTTTTCAAGATAGACGATCTCAACGCCGTCGGTTTCGACGCGCGTTGCGGCCTTGTGCTCGACCCCGAAAAGCGGGATCTGCGGCCCTAGTTTATAACTTCCAATATCGACCATGCCAATTCCGGTCTGTACATTGACCGCCATGGGTCCCCCCTTTCATGGGTTTCAAGTTTGTTTGCCAACGACCGCTGCCAGCAGAGATTTCTTGATCCTCCATTGTGCGCAGTGCACAAAAAACAAGAAAACCTCTTGGTATTGCGTTTAATTAAACCCTATCTAGTATGATTTGTCAAGCTCAAATGGACTATTTTCCTTATAATCAAAACAAATCTTAATTTGAGTCTGTAGAAAAACGTCCTTTTTCTGACCAATGATGAATATCTCTATATAGGCGATGTGGCGTCAGTATAGTGCGCAAGCAGTAAACGTCTTCTCATTGCGTCGGCAGTGCGGCTTTGCTTTCTTCTTTCGGACTTTCTTGCGGAGCGGGATCCACTGTTTCTTCTTGAGTCGGCTGTTCCGTTGATACTGTCTCTTGCGCGCTCTGCGCGGCTAGCTCTGGTTTTACAGAGGCAGAGCTGCATGCTTCTGCGATATTTTGTAATGCGCCATTAGATACCACAACGCAAAATGGCGCACCGGTCTCTGTGTCATACAGCTGGATACCGTGAGGACGGTCTGCAGATCCTACGGTAAACGATTCTGTCTGTATCGATGATGCAAACAGTTTCTGTACGCGCATTACCCCGTCTTCGATCGCAACACCTACTGATGCAAGCGTGCTGCGCAGCCACGAAAGATCGATCGAGAGTATTTGCTGTGAAAGCGCTTGTATTGCCAAAAGCGCAATGCCAGAAGGATCAATCGTGGAAATGGAGCGCATGCCCTCGATACCGCCAACGCCGAAAGCTGCATAAAATTCCTCTGCGACAGGGCCGATATGGGTGGTGTCAGAGCTGTCTGCTTTGTAGTTCCATCTTGTGATCTTAAGTTGATTCACTTTTTTAAGCATGTCGCCTGCATCAAGATCAGCAAAATTTTCTTTTAATGCTCTGCTCGATGCGTTGGTCCATGTGCCGCCTCCGGAAAGGTAAGCGCCTGACTCGGTATCAATGATGCGGTTTGCAGTAATGGCAGCGTTTTGGCCGACAGCGGGGGTTCCGAGATACAAAGTTGCCGCGCTGGATACTGTTTGCCCGGGCACTTCTCCGGTAACTGTGGGTGCGTCAATGGTCATTGCGCGAGCATATGGGTGCGTGCTGGTGCCAGTGCCTTGCAGCGTTATCGACGGCTCGGCGACATGCAATCCTTTGATTGGCGCATCCGCTCGGCCCGCCATGCTCAACGCAACAGTGACAGCACCACGTAAGCTCGTCTCGCCGTCAGTTGCCAGTGAAGAGAATTCGGCTTCTTCACTTTTCAATGACTCTGAATTCAATGCTGTGGCTGTAAAAGATGTCGCTCCTTCAGAATCAATGATTGCGGGTATATAGTGCTGCTGAATGCCATCAATGCCCGGCAATCCATTCAAGTTTTGCGATGTTCCTGGCGTACCTGCAGGTCCGGTATCCCCTTTTTTGCCTTGCGGACCCGTAAGGGCGCCGGAAGCGACAAGAGCGTCAATATACGAACGCACCGCTGAGTCCATTTCCTTGCGGAGCGTAGGGGCATCTATGGAAGCGGTACCAACTGCAACAATCTGCGTGGAGTCGCCCTCATCGCCGGCACTTTGCATCTCGCTATCTTTGCCTTGATGATCTGTTGCTAAAAGGCTTACTTTCTTTACTGATCCATCTGTTCCAGATTCGCCCTTCGGACCCCTTGGACCCCTCTCTCCCCTACCACCTTTTTCACCGCGAGGTCCTTGATCTCCCTTTGGCCCGGGAACACCTCGCAAAGCACCGGAAGAAGCTAATGAGTCAATGTATGTAGAAACCATAGTACTCATTTGTTCTTCATGGTCCTCGCTTATCTCTCCTTGATTGTGTCCATGATCCCCATGGATATCCTCTTCTCCTGTTGTTGAAACATGAAACTCGCGGAATACCTTCCCAACCTCTTGTTCAACGAGTACCTGAATCGCTCCCGGCGACAACGTGGAATGTGCAACTTCCAAGTCAACCGCCTTTTGGGTATAGAATGCATGGATCGGGAATGAGGAAAGCACAAACACCAGGGCTGCAGGCGCTACAAAAAATGCGGAATAATGATTCCATTTCATATATTTCCTTGATAAATTATTATTGCAACTTAGTTGCAGTAACTTACCCCAAAACTTATCAACCGTCAAGGCAATGCCCTGTGGATAGATGCAACTTTGGTGCAATAACGATAATTACGTTCACTGGCACAAGATAGAGAAACGATAGAAACGCTCATCTATCCGACTGGTGGGCAAAAAATGAAAATGGAAGAAAACGACGTAACTATCTTGTAGCGTTTCGCGCGGCGAGGCCGTATGCGAGAAAATCTTTCCGAAGCTGCTCGGCCGTGATACCGTACTCGTTGTTTCCAAACAAGTAGTCGCTGAACACTTCGCGAGTGCGCAGCAGCTCCTTGAGCCGCATACGCCACTTCGGATCCTGTACCGTCAGGTCTATAAGCTCAAGCGCGCGCTCAAACGCCGCGGTGAATCGCGCCGTATCGCCACGCTCATGCGCACGCAGCGTCCGCTCGACTTCGCTTCCGATGTTTCCGAGTTGCTCCATCGAAGAAAGCTCAAACCACTTCCCGGCAGCCAATTGTTCGTGAATAAAATCCATATCATTTTTTCACCAGCATCGCAACGACAGCCCTGATTTTCCCTCGTATCTCTTCGCTCTCAACATCCCTCGAACGGTTCCCTTGCCGCGGGCGAATATTAATCATGGAGTCATACTCAATCCATTCGTCATCTAAGGCGTTGGGATAGAGGTTGATTCCCCAGAGGTCTTCCTGACGGGAACCGTTTTCCAAAAGCACGCGCTCCAAATCAGCATGTAACTCCGCATGCACAGCCATGATCCTCCTTGACACATCAACAACGCCCTTCACGTAGTCGCCGAAAAGCTGCCGCGACATTATGTGAAGATCATCTTTTGCTATCGAATCGGTAACAATTTTCGTTTGATCCATAAACGAGGATTACTGCATTCATCCTTCCATCAAAATCCCTTACAGTCAATTTTTCATATAGAAAATGGATGTGGGAAGCTGTAACGAACAAGTTGTGTCTAGAATGGTTTTTGCGCTTTTTCACTAAAACCGATGGCGGCGGAAAGGTTTTTTGCGTGAACGCTTTTTATGGGGGTTTCCCCTTCCATACGGTGTTCGCGGCTGGCGGGAATCTTGGTTACGGTCAGAAATGAATCCTGCAGAAAGCGATGGGGTCTGCGAGGCACGAATCACTTTCTTGATCAACCGCTCAATTTGCTTGACATCCCGTTTTTGGTCAAAGGTCGCAAACGAAATGGCGTGTCCAGGGTGGCCCGCGCGTCCAGTCCGACCGATACGGTGCACATAATCTTCAGGCTGTTCGGGCAGATCATAATTGACGACAAGCTGAATTCCCTTCACGTCAATTCCGCGCGCGGCAATGTCAGTTGCCAGAAGGATACGGTACTTGCCAATTTTGAATCCTTCCAACGCTTCAAGCCGTTGATTGAGTGTTCGGTTTGAATGGATCTCCGCGGCACGTTCTCCAGAACTTCTTATAACGCGCGTGATTTTTTTTACGCTGTGTTTTGTTCGGCAAAATACCAATACGCTTCCTTTATATTCAGAAAGTAAGGTTGAGAGCAGTAAGAGCTTTTCCGTATTCTTTACAAAGAATACCTCCTGATCAATACCCTCAATGGTAGAGCCGGCAGGAGCGACTTCAATGCGCAGCGGAAGCGACATATACGACTGCGCTATTTTGACAACCTCGTGAGGCATTGTTGCCGAGAAAAGGAGTGTCTGACGTTTCTGTGGGACGTTTTTGAGAATACGCTGAATTTGAGGCGCAAAACCCATATCAAGCATCCGGTCGGCCTCATCGAGAACGACGATCGATGCACGATCAAGCGAGAGTCGCTTGCCATCGAGATGGTCATTGAGCCTGCCGGGTGTCCCGATTATAACGTGAGGGCGCTGTTCTATTGCCCTTACTTGCCGGCGCATATCCTCTCCACCAATAAGCACTGCCGCGCGCAAACCCAACGGGCCGCCGATTTTTTTTATTGTTTCGTGAACCTGTACCGCGAGCTCGCGCGTAGGCAAAATGACGAGTCCGATTGCCGCACCATTACCCAACGCAATTCTTTGAATCATGGGGATGCCGAACGCGAGCGTTTTGCCAGTACCGGTTTGCGCAATGCCCATGATGTCCTTGCCTTCGAGAGCGGGAGGAATAGATTTGAGTTGAATTGGTGTCGGTGCGGTGAACTTATATCGAAAGAGAATCTCAAGTATTTTTGGCGCAATACCAAGATCCTCAAACCCTGCCGTTCTGCCATGTGGATTCATAGTCGTATTATCGTACAAAAAACGAGCGCATCATTCGACTCTCCCAGAGAGATCGAAACAATGAAAGAGTAGCATATACAAAGAAAAGCACAACGACTTAGCAATCAAATTGCTCACCATCGATGTAAGTAAAAAGAAACCTCGCAGACAGACTGCGAGGCGAAAGAAACTAAAGAACGAGACCTTCTCCGTGCTTGAATTCACGGTCAACGGCAAACGCGCTCGCGTCGACTTCCCCGAGCCCAAAGGGGAGATCGAAGACCGAGACGTTCTCGCGCGCAGCCACAAGGTGCGCGACGATTGTAGCCGTAAACGGAGCATGCATGACCCCGTGGCCGCTGAACCCAGAAGCGTGGATGAGGTTCGGCACGAACGGATCGTACCCGATGAGCGGATTGTGGTCGGGGGTGACATCGTAGTACCCGCACGACACCCCACTCATCCGTGCCATCTCCGTGATGGCGGGAATGTAACCCTCGAGCTCCTTACGGATCGCTCCGCCGAGCCCGTCCGGATTCGAATAATGGAAACCGGATTGAATTTCATCCTGTCCTTCGAAGGTCGGCACCTCCTCTGGCGTATGATGCCCCCAGCCGGCCATCAGTTGTGTCCGCGCCTCCGGGCGGCAATACGCGCCCCGCGGGGTTATGACCATAGGCATCTGGTGGATGTTTGCGGCGTTTAGGCCGCATTCATCCTTCTCGCCCATGCCGGGAAGAAAGTACAGATACCGCCGCCTCGTCGAGATCGGTAGCTCGTACCCACCGCACATGCGCGAGATCGCCGGCGCCCAGTTGCTTGCCGCATTGACGAAGAGAGTACCGGGATACTTCCGGCCGTTCTTGGCGCTGACGCTCACGATCCGTCCGTCCTCGACAGTTGCGTCGACGACTTCGGCGTTGGTGATGATGTCGGCCCCAAGCTCCGCTGCAGCAGCAGCTGCACCCTGGTAAATGAGATCAGGGTGCAAAAAACCGTCCGTCGGGCACCATGTGGCGCCGATGAGACCGGTCGTGTCGATGTATGGAAATTGATCGAAGATCTCTCCCTTCGTCAGGAAAGTAACTTCCGCCAACCCCGCTTCCTGCTGCATCTTGATCTGGCTGCGCAACGAATCGGGATCCGTGCGAAGGTCATACATGAAGAGATATCCGTTCTGCTCGATCGGGGACTGAACGCCACCGATGAGCTCTTCCCACTTCTTGTAAAAATCCACGGCATACCGCAAACCGCGAACCGTGGTCGGAGTCGTGAACTGCTGCCTGATGCAAGCAGCAGAACGCGAACTCGCACCGTTACCGAGCTGACGCGCTTCAAGCAGCATCACTTGGTGGCCGGCACGCTGGAGCTCCCAGGCACACAACGTGCCCGAGACGCCCCCGCCGATGACTACCACATGCTGCTTCGCGCCCCGCGGCGGCGGGTGCACCACAGAGTGAATACTCATTTACCTTTCCTTGTCCTTTCGTATCGAGGGTTGGGTCAGTTATCACGCTCGTTGAGCTCGCGGCAGAACGCCTCGAGTTCTTCGATGGTCATGGTTGCCGTCGGCAAAGACCCGGGCTTGGAAACACTGAATCGGGCATCAGCGCTAGCAGCTTGCCGGAAGCGCACCTCGAGCTTGTGTTCTTGTTCCCATGTCCTGCCAACGAGTACCTGAAGCGGGATTCCGAGGAGTTCGGCATCCGTCAGCTTTTCGCCGATCCGCAGATCGCGATCGTCGATCAGCATGCGCAGATCCGAGTCGGACTGCAGCTGCTGGTAGATACTTTCTGCTTCAGCGCCGTTCTTCTCCGCGTTGACGGGGATAACGACGATGTGGAATGGCGTGAGGCTCCACGGCCAGATGATGCCACGCTCGTCATTGTGTTGCTCCACGATCGCTTGCACGATGCGCGAAACGCCAATGCCGTAGCAGCCCATCCAGTAGGGAGTTTTCTTGCCGAGCTCTGACGCGTAGCATGCGTCCATTGGTTCGGAGTACACCTGTTGAAGTTGGAAGATGTGGCCGAGTTCGATCCCCCGCTTCTCGACGAGCTGGCTCGTCTTGCAGTTCGGACAGTGCTGTCCCGCGACTGCTTTGGAGAGATCATGGTATTCCGTGATTCGCGGAAAATCTCTGCCGGGGTTCACGTTGATGAAGTGAATGTCCTCTTCGTTTGCCCCGCACAAGAAATTCCGCAGGCCTTGCACTGACCGATCGAAGAAGTACCGCACATTTGTCTTGCCGTACAGGTTGATCGGTCCGGCGAAGCCGACAGGAGCGCCAGTGACAGTCTGCACTGTTTCGGCATCCGCTGTTACCACTTCTTTTGCTCCGAGAAGATTCGCGAGCTTGATCTCGCTGATCTCGAGGTCACCGCGCATGGTGACGATCACCGGTTTCCCATCAGCAGCCATTACGATAGTCTTCGCCATCTTGGATGCAGGAATACCGGTGAACTCCTCGAGCTCTTGCACCGTACGAATGTTGGGAGTGGGCAGCTTCACGAGATCGGCAAACGCTTCTTCGGGATACCCCGGATAGTGCGCCGATGCCTTTTCCTGATTGCCGCCGTAATGGCACGCGGGACAGTACAGGAGGATATCCTCGCCGAACTCCGTGACCGCCATGAACTCCGCGCTGCCCGAGCCGCCGATGGCGCCCGAGTCAGCCTCGACCTCGATATAGTTGAAGCCGCACCGCGTGAACACACGGTTGTAAGCGGCTTCCATCGTGTCATAGGCCTGCTTCATTGCCGCCGGATCTGCGCCGAAGGACTAGGCATCCTTCATGATGAATTCCCTACCCCGAATCAATCCTTGGCGGGGCCGCAGTTCGTCGCGGAACTTCGGTCCCATTTGCCACAAGGTGATCGGCAGATCGCGGAAGCTCTGAAGCGTCGTACGGGCGAAGTGAGTGATCACTTCTTCCGCTGTCGGAGACATGAGAAACTCCGCGCCCTTGCGGTCCATGACCTGAAACGCGGTGTTGCTCTGGATGTACTTGTCCCACCTGCGGGTTTCTTCCCACAGGCTCCGTGGCTGCAGGATCGGCAACTCGAGCTCAACAGCGCCTGCGCGCTGCATTTCTTGCCGCACGATTGCTTCCACGTTCCGTCTGACCGCAAGGCCAAGCGGAGCCATGGTCCATACGCCGCTCGCCACCTGGGTCATAAACCCGGCCCGGATGAGCAAGCGCGTCCCCGGCGACGGAACGTCTGCCGGGTCATCTCTCCTTGTTTTTGGGTAAAGCTTGCTGTAGTGCATTTCTCCTTTTCCCTTCCGATGAAAACCTAGCATGCCAGGCTTTCATATAATTTCCTTACAATGACACTATTTCAAAGGGCTCATGGTTGAGCCTAGGGTGCAATAATGTCGTTGTCAAGGAGTGCTGAATCACTTCAATAGAATAAGATTATCAGTATGAATAAGCTCTAAACCGTGAATTTTTTCCGTGCCAAGAAGTGGAATAAGTTCATCGGAAGATATTTTTACTAAACCGACGGCAATGCTATGTTTTTGCGCGTTAATGATTTCGATGATCTCGCTAAGTCCAAATTGTCCAAATACCCGTTTCACGCCTACCGCAAGCAAGCTCTTGCCACGCAGCAATGCTTTTTCCGCCCCTTCGTCAATTTCAATACTTCCGCTGGAGTTTTTTGCCGCAAGCATCCATCGTTCTCGTTCCTTCAGTTTACTGCGAAAATGCCGAGCATGGAATACCGTACCGACTTTCTCCCCTTTCAACGCGCGCGCGAGGTTGCCGGTCACACACCCGTTGACGAGCTGCACTTCGATGCCCACCGCGTTGCAGAGCCGGGCTGTTTTCACTTTTGAAAGCATGCCGCCTCGTCCGCCGGCAGAGATTTTTCCCGATATCACTTTGAGCAATATCGTATTTGCATCATCAACATCGCTGATGAGCTGTGCGCCAACACCCAACGAAGGATTCTTGTCATAGAGACCATCGACATTCGTGAGGACGATTACTTTTTTTACATTGAGAAAAATTGCAAGCGCTCCGGCGAGGCTATCGTTGTCTCCAAAGCTTGTCCCCGTACCCGCTGTCACCGCGTCGTTTTCATTGATGATCGGTATCACTCCGCGTAAGACAAGTTCTTTTATGATTTTTTGGATATTCTTGCCATTGTCCCGCTCAATGAGATCAACACGTGTCAACAAAATCTCAGCAAGGCGACATTCCTGCTCGCGGGCAACTTTTGCGTACTCACCAAAAAGCGCGGGCTGCCCCACGCTCGCGGCAGTCGCGATAGATGCGCGAGCATCATCAAGTATATGGCGTCCGTATTTCGTCGCTCCAGAACTTACCAGCACGATCGTAATGCCTCGTTTAGCAGCATATGCGATCGTCGACAATAAATCTTGAATGACTTCACGCCGCACGCGACCGTCGGATGCAATCAAGGTATCCGAGCCAACTTTTACAATAATCATTTCCACTGTATTGAGGTTAATTACCTGATATGTCCGTCGCCGATCACGCGATAGGCAGGTACGGTAAGATCTTCAAGCCCCATAGGGCCACGCATATGAATACGCGCGGTGCTGATGCCGACTTCCGCGCCAAGCCCGAATTGCCCCCCATCTGTCAAGCGGTTGGAAGCATTTACAAGCACGGTCGCGCTGTCAACTCGTTTGAGGAATTCTGCAGCTGCCGTTTGATTTTCCGTAATGATAGAGTCAGTGAGACCCGAACTATATTTTGCAATATGCTCAATTGCCTCATCAAGAGATGAAACCACTTTCATGGATACAATTAAATCCAGATACTCGGTATCCCAATCTTGTTCTGTTGCTGGTATGCATTCGCGATCATAGGAACACGTTTTCGCGCATCCGCGAATTTCAACTCCTTTTGCATGCAGTTGGCTGATCAGCGGTGGCATTACAGCGTCGGCAATTCCTTGGTGTATCAAAATCGTTTCAACGGAATTGCACGTGGCGGGATTTGATGTTTTTGCATTGACGGCGATCTGAATAGCCTTTTGGATGTCAGCAGCAGCGTCGATATAGGCATGGCACAACCCGCGCATGTGCTTGATCACCGGGACGCGCGCATGATCACAAACAGCTTTGATTAACGATTCGCGGCCGCGCGGGATAACCAAATCAATGTACTGTTCAAGTTGCACCAATTCATTCACGGCTTCGTGGCGGCGATCTTCGACGAGCTGGACCGCCATGGCAGGCAGTCCTGCTTGAGAAAGAGCGTCGCGGACGCAACGCATCAATGCCTCACAAGAATGCAAGGCCTCTTTACCGGGACGCAGAAGCAAGGCATTCCCGCTTTTTATACAAAGCGCCGCAACATCGACAACAACATTAGGGCGCGATTCAAAAATAAAAACGATGACGCCGATCGGCGTACGGACACGTTCAATGCGTAGTCCGTCAGGCCGCGTCCACGATCGCACGAGCGTGCCGACCGGATCGGGAAGTTCGCGGATATCGCGTACGCCGTCTGCGATTGCGGCAATACTTGCATCCGTAAGTTCGAGGCGGCGCCGCATCGCAGGAGTGATATCGAAATGTTCGGCGATATCTTTTTTGTTAGCTTCGATGATCTGCTGCGCGGAACCGCGAAGGCACGATTCCAAATGCCGCAAAAAATCATTTTTCACTTCCGTGCTTGCAGATCGCAGTTGTATCCACGCCTCTTTTGCTTCACGCGCTTGTGTTGTGACGTCTTTCATGGAATGTAGCATACTGTCAAAAAGTATTTTTTGCAATCAAAATGTCAGAAAAAAGAAGCCCCACGGAAAGGATTGCACGCGGGGCAGAACGAAGAAAGGATGGATGGTCCAAGAAATCGATGAGAAAGGCTCACACCTCTTCGACGATCCAGAGAATCCCCGGGTCAAGCATGCTGTACGTGCCGATGACTCCCTCCTCCCAGGAGTCGCCCCGTCCCTCGAGGCAGGGGAAGTACGTATCGTCCTCCGGACTGATCCATGAAGCGTCCGCCACGCAGATCATGAGCTTCCCAACACGTTCGAGTCTGTGCTCCGGATCGAGACCCGGATACAGATCCCCCCTGTGCTCAGGTGGCACCGGATACTTGTGCTTGAAAGCTCGCAGCCATTGCCCCTCGGGGCTGAAGCACTGCGATGCCAGGATGAAATCTGTCGCCTTCTGAAACGTACACGCCTCCGATGGCGTGACGATGAACCGAAACACCCTGATCTGTGCCTCGTCGATCACTACACCTGCGTGCCGCCACTCCTCTGGGGCATGTTCCTCTTCGACAAGCTCCAGCGGATCGAAGTTGTACGAGCTAAGCTCGAAAGGCTCCCCGACCTTGGGGAATTGCAGACTCCGAGAGTTGCCTCTCATTGGATTTTCCTCACTTTCCTACGAAAAGATCGTGAGCCTAGTATACAGAAAAATGTGCCCTCGTCAATTATGACGCATCAAAAACTCAAAGATTGATTCAATGCTATATCTATGCTATTTTATACTAACTACAATGAAAAAAATCAAAACAATCGGAATACTCGGCGGAGGCGTCATGGGCGAGCTGATGGCAAGCAACATCGTAAAGATATTTCCCACAGCCTCTTTAATCGTATGCGAACGCAATGGTGCGCATGCTACCATGCTGCAAAAAAAATATCGCATTGCTGTCACGACACGGTGCGAGGATCTGATGGTGACTGACGTTATCATTCTTGCTGTGAAACCGCAGGATTTTCCATTAGCGCGGATAATCGCAAAAAAAGATGCGCTCGTTATTTCCATTATGGCGGGGGTATCAACTGCAACAATTCGTAAACAGACACATGCAAAAAAAATCGTGCGCGCGATGCCCAACACTCCGGCGCGATTCGGTAAGGGGTTTACCGCATTTTTTGCTACGCGGACTGTTGATCGGGAAGGTATCCGATTTTGCTCGCAGCTATTTGATGGATTAGGCGTGAGCTTTCGCGTGCCGGCGGAAGAAACAATCAACAAAGTGACAGCGATAACCGGGAGCGGACCTGCTTACCTGATCGATACTCTTGCACACTTTATGAGCGCGGCACAGAGCCTAGGGTTTTCAAAAAAAATTGCGTATCAAATGATACTGCAAACGCTCATCGGCACTGAAGCTCTTTTGGCAGATAATCCTGATCCGGAGCATCTCATCAACCAGATCGCTTCCAAAGGCGGTACAACCGAAGCTGCGCTTCGCGAATTTGAAAAAGCAGACATTCACAAGATATGGCACAAAGCCGTTGATGCCGCCTACGCCAGGGCGCAAGAACTTGGCAAACGTATATAAAAGGAGAGGGACCCTAGACGGACCCCTCGGAAACGATGTTCTGGTCAAAGTATTCGGCGAGATCGCCGACCCTTATCGGGTCCTTGACCAGTACTGGCTTCTTCAGCCAATTTGCGAAGTTTGTGATGAGATTGTTGGCCACGTCGGCCGGGACTTCCTCCTCGGCGTCCAAAACGCCGGCTGTTTTCCCCATGGCACGCGCGGCAGCGCGCCCGATGTAGTTCGTAATCCCTTCTGCATAATCACTCATCGCCTTGCCTCCTTCGTGGGACTTATTCAAACGGAGTTAGCGGTCATTGTCAAGACCTCAGCCGTTTTTCATAACGATCGAATCCAAGATTGCCGGGGGCGCCAAGGCTGATTTTCGATTTGATGTTTTCGTACGGATCGATATCTTCGTGCGAAAGCCGTTCGCATGCACGTGCATACGCGTCGCGGAACGGTATCCCTTCTTGTGTTGCCATTGCTGTTGCGATATCAGCAGAAAAAATATCTTTTTTGATCGCGGCTTTGATTGCTGCCTCATTGGGCGTAAGCGCATTGATGAGTATACCGACCACTGTGATGCTGTCTGCTGCCACCCTGGTGCTTTCGATAAGCAGTTTTTTTATCAACTGCAAATCGCGGTGGTACCCAGACATCAAGTGAGACGCAAGGTCAACCGCGGCGGCATGATGGCTGCGCACCACCGCGCCATTGCCGCGGACAAGTTCCAAGCAGTCGAGATTGCGTTTCTGCGGCATGATGCTTGAGCCTGTTACACAGCTGTCATCTACCGAAAAAAAATCAAACTCGCGCGAGGTAAACAGGATCAAATCATTTGCGATCTTGCCTAATGTCTGCATGCATGTCGAAAGCGCTTGGAGATAAAGCGCTTCATATTTGCCGCGGCTTGACTGGCAATAGAGCGAATTCACTTGTACTCCAGAAAAGCCGAGCTCCTGCGCTGTGTATTCCCGATCGAGCGGCAATGCCACACCAAAACCGGCTGCGCTGCCAAGCGGATTTTTATCAATATGCTTGCTGACAGCTCCAAAAAAATCCCGGTCAGCAAGCAGTGACTCTGTGTAGCTGCAAAAATAATGCCCGACAGATGAAAGCATTGCTTGCTGGGTATGGGAATATCCCGGCAGAGGAATGTTTTCATATTTCTTGGCATACGCAAGCAAGGCTCGCGCAAGATCAGATGATGCATCTGAAAGCTTGCCCAGCATATCTTTCATATAGAGCCTCACCGCGACAAGAATCTGATCATTGCGGCTCCGGCCGGTATGGATCTTCTTGCCGACCGCGCCGAGCGTTTCCGTCAGATACCGCTCGATGACAGTGTGGCAGTCTTCATCCGTAGGCATGATGGTGATTGCGCGTACACTCCACTGCTCTTGCAGTGCTGCAAGCCCTGCAAGGAGTTGATCCAACTCCTTACCTGTGAGCACCCCGATACGCGCTAAGCCTTTGGCGTGCGCGCGGCTCGCAATAATGTCATATGGCATGAATACCGCATCGTTGCGGTAGTCATCCCCGATCGTGTAGCGTTCGATTATCGGATCGAGTTTTGCCGAAGATTTTTGCCAAAGTGTACCACTCATAGTCTACAAAAACATAGCACGGAGCTTCTCGGAGAGCAATCTGGAATATGTGCCACGCGCAACGATCGTCTGTGTTCTAGTTTTTATGCAATTCGCTCTCAAAATCATACATCTGAAATGCCGTTCGCTGCGCAAGCGTGTATATCTCAATGAATCCTGCTGACGCGTTTTGATTGAACGTTGCATTCCGCTCAAACGTTGCAAGCGAATGGTCAAATAGAGAATACGGTGATTGCACTGCGACTACATCAATGTTGCCTTTATATAATCTCACCGTGCATGAGCCTGTCACCTTTTTATTTTGGCTGTTCATGAATGCATGGATGTGGTACATGACAGGGTCATACCATTTTGCCGCATAGGTCAGATATGCCCATTTTGTATCCATGAAGGTCTTTAATTCATTCTCTTCTCGAGTGGATACGAGCCGCTCGAGATTCTTATGCGCGGCAATCAAAATGCTCGCTCCCGGATTTTCATACACGCCCCGCACCTTGAGCCCCACAAGCCGATCTTCAATCAGATGAAACACGCCCACGCCGTGCTCTGCGCCGAGTGCGTTGCAGTATTTAACGAGCTCGCTTAATTTCATCGCTTTGCCGTCCGCCTTTACGGGAATCCCTTTATCGAATTGTATAGTGATCGTTTGCGGCGTGTCCGAAGCGCTCTCGACCGTCTTGCACCACTGCAAGATATTTTCCAGCGGAGGAATCAGCTCGGGATTTTCAATCTCTCCGCCTTCGCCGGTATTGCCCCACATGTTTTCATCATAGGAATAGGGGCTGTTCGCTTGCTGTTTGATCGGGATATGATTTTTTTCTGCGTATGCGATCTCTTCTTGGCGGCCCATCCCCCACTCCCGTACAGGAGCGATGATTTTGATCTTTGGATCAAGTGTTGTCATATATCCTTCAAATCGCACTTGATCATTCCCCTTTCCGGTGCAGCCATGCGCAATGACGGTACAGTCGTTTTCTCGCGCTGCTTTCACTGCGATTTTTGATATCGCTACTCTTCCTAACGGCGTGCTTAATGCATATCCACCTTGATAATCAGCATTTGCCTTAATCGCCTCGGTTAAGAGGACATCGGCAAATTCATCTTTCGCGTCATACACGATCGTTTTTTTTGCTCCGAGCCGTAGCGCTTTCTCTTTGATTTCTTCCAGATTGTCAGCAGTCTGCCCCAGATCGATCGTGAGCGTGATGACATCGCACTGATACTCCTCTTGGATCCATTTGAGCATCACGGATGTATCAAGCCCTCCGGAATACAAAAGAAGGCAGGAGCTAAACTCCCCTTTCTGCGCCTCATGGGAGGCTACCTTTTTATAGGATGTAGCACTATTCATACTTATTACGATTACATAAATTAAAAAACTCTCGTTCCAACTCATCAACAAAAAACATGTTGATGAAGGAGCGAGAGTTTTTCGCGGTACCATCCTTCATTCCCCCTTATCCTCGCGGATGAAGGGCTCTGCCAGTGCGTCCTTTTCAATGAAAGGCTACACTGTCGCGTATGATGACGGACGCGTGCCGGCGGCACCTACTTGTTCCGTTTTGCAGCGCTTGCATCCGCGCTGCGGAACTTTCTTCGGCTGCTACCAAAGGATAGGAATCTTCCTATCCTTAAGAGGCGCGTTCGAAATACTCTGTGTCATCGGGCTTTCACCATTCCCCGACTCGCTTGCCGTACGCAGCTACGCACAGCTTTGACACCGTAGCATTCCTACTATTCCTCGTGGTATTTCAATCTTCTTTTTTAAATGTACAAAAATAGAATGACACAAACAAAAAATCTGTCAAGAATTTTTGCTATTCAACCGATATAGATGTAATCACAACATCCTCTAACGGCTTGTCAGAGGCATTGGTCTGCACTGCGCCGATTGCATCTACCACTTCCTGTCCCGCTGTGACCGCGCCAAAGATCGTATAGTTATTCGGCAATGGATAATCCTCCAACATGATGAAAAATTGGCTGCCGTTCGTGTTTGGTCCTGCGTTTGCCATCGCTACCACTCCTTTTCTATATCCGCGCTGATAGCTCTCTGTTGCCGGGTTTAGCTCATCTTCAAATGTGTAGCCGGGGCCACCAGTGCCGTCGCCGTTCGGATCTCCGCCCTGGATCATAAATCCGCTTATGACGCGGTGAAACTTCAGACCATCGTAAAATCCCTTTGAAGCAAGGGTGACAAAATTCTCAACAGTCTTTGGCGCATCAACATCGTACGTCTGAAACGTGATATCGCCCTTTGAAGTGTGAAGCGTGATAGAATGCATGCCGTTTTTTGTAATGATTGAGGATTGCTCTGGAGATGATGCTGTCGGACGTCCTGCCTTCTGGTTGTCAGAGCCAGAGAATGCAGCCCATGATACCGCTCCGCCGACGACAAGAAAAATCCCAGCCGCAACAATGACTTTTATATTATTCATAGCAGGATAGCTTAGTGTGACAAAAGGTAGAAATCGAGCTTTTTTCCAAACTCTGCAGCTTGTTCGCTCGTTGCGGCATTGTACCTTTCCTTATGAAGTTCCGATTCCGCGCCATGCTGATAAAAAACGGTTTTTACTTCTTCGGCAGTAGCGCCTTCAGCAACAAAGTCGCATTTCTCGCCTGTCAAATCCTTACACACGATCTTGTGGGTTGCGCGAGCCGTGCTGGTCGTCCACCATTCTTTGAAATTTCGGGGCATTCCTCCGAGAAGGAAAAATAATGCGAGGGGAGCGCCCCAATTTGCCCATCGTTCCACAAAATCCCACATCGGATCCGGACCGACCGGCCAGCGAATCATGGCAGTCCAAAGCCCCCATACTGACATCCATGCGAGCGGGGCTCGCATCGGACGCACCAAAACGAGAAGCGCGAGCGTAAGATCCATTGCCCCGATAAGAGGCATCAGGGTGAGAGCCGTATCAGGTGCGATGCCGACTGCTTCAAAGTATTTCAACCAGCCGTTTTTTTGCTCCAGGGCAAAAACACCATGACCGACGAACTCTCCCGCGATGGCGATCCGTAATACCCATTGTGCGAGGCGTGCCTGATTCATAGAATAATGTTATGATTTTCCACACTCTACCGCGCTATCCTCACTTTTGCAAATAGCGTCGACGAAATTCCTTTTCATCGCCATAGCGGAGAAACGCACCGTGATGCTGCGGCTCGACATAATTTCGCAATTTCTTATTACGGATACTGCACCAGTATGCTTCTGTCTCTCCTGCGATTACGGATGCGTAAAGAAGCAATCCATTTGCATAGCTGCAATACTGGCAGTTGATCTTTTCCCACCAAGTAAGATAAGTAAGACGCGCTCGATCAAATCGGAAATACTGTTTCCGTGGCACGTACGGAATCCCATAGAGCGGAAAACAGATACGTTGATAGATCTCGGTAGAAATATCCAAGATCACCAGCGGAACAATAAGCCCGTAGATAAATGGACCGGCGAGAAAATGATTCACCAAGCGCTCTGGATGACGCTTATATTCCATAAGAGAGATGAGGGCTCAAAAGGTCTTACATGCGCGAACGAGAATAGCGCAAAAGAAAAAAGCTGCGGCTGACAGCACGATAACTGCCCCCGTTGGAAAATCCAGTAGATATGATACTGCTAATCCGGTGATCACTGCAAGTTCGCCCCCCACGATGCTCCCGAGGATCATGCCACGTAAAGAGCGAGCAAGTAATTTCGCCGTAGACGGAGGAATGACAAGCAAAGCGCTGACTAAAATAATGCCCAACAACTTAATGCCCAACACGATGGTGACAGAAAGAATGATATAAAAGAAAAAATCGAATAATCCAGTGCGGATGCCGGAAAGCCAGGCGGACTCTTTATCAAGCGCGAGCATGGTAAGCTGACGGCGCGTGAAAGCGAGAATCACAAAGATGAGCCCCGAAAATATCGTTATCACAAGCAAATCGTAGGAATTGATCGTAAGGATATTTCCAAACAAAAAACTCATAAGCTCCGGCTGATATCCGCGCTGGAGGCTTAAAAGTACAAGTCCGACAGAGAACGCCGTAGTAAACAAAACGCCAATCAGGGCATCAGGCGCAAGTATGGTCTTGTGTTCCAAGAGGTAGATAACGATACCAACGAGTATGCCGACACCGACCGCGGAGAGAAAGGGATCCGCGCCGCTCAATACGCCTAGAGCAACTCCGGCAAGCGAGGCATGCGCAACGCCGTCACCGAAAAAAGACATATTGCGCAACGTAACGAATACTCCAAGAAAGGGCAAGATCAATCCAAGCGCGAGTCCTGCGAAAAGCGCCTTTTGCAGAAAGGGAAGTTGAAAGGCGGTAAAAATGTCCATATTACGATTTTTCCTGGTGCTGATAGAGACTTACATCTTTACCGTACAACTGCTGCAAGGTCTGCGGCGTAAGGACATCGATCGGCGCGCCATGGCATACTAATGTTTTATTCAAACACAGTACGGTATCGGCAAAACGCGCCACAATATCGATCTCGTGGGATACCATCACAATTGTATTGGCATGTTCTTTATGCAGATGAAGGATCAAATCATAAAACGTCTGCTCGCCTCCAATATCAATGCCGGAAGCAGGTTCGTCGAGAAATAAAATCTCCGGCGAGTGCAGTACGCTACGTATCACAAGCGTGCGTTGAAGCTGGCCGCCCGAAAGCGAACCAAGCCGTGCTGTCCGCATCGCGCTCATGCCTAAATGTTCCAGATATTCATCGATCCGTTCCTCTGGCACCGCCGGATGAGAAAACCGTAAAAATTCAAATACCGTGATCGGAAAGGTATGGTCAATAGCAAACCGCTGGGGCACATAGCCAACGCGCGGACGGGCTTCACTCGGAGCAAGACCGAGCACTTCAATGCTTCCGCTGGTCGGTGGAATGAGCCCCAGGAGAGCTTTAAGGAATGTCGTTTTCCCGGAACCATTCGGGCCCACGATAATAGCTACAGAACCGGAAGGAATAGAGCAAGAGATGTTCTGTAATATCGGCGTGCCATCGCCGTATGAGAAGGCCAGGTTATTGACTGTGATTGCAGCGCGGGAATGCAGATGAAAGTCTCTATGATTACTGTTGAATGGGAATGTCGCTGAATGCTCCAATGATGGAACGCACGTTATACTCCATAAGCTCCAGATATGTCATTCGGCCCTGGGAACCTCCGAGTGGATCAATAATGCCGAGGCGTAATCCTTCATCGTTTGCAAATGACGAAAGCGAAGGGGTGGCAAGCTGTGGTTCGGAGAATAATACGGGTATGCCATAACTCTTGATCTCTGCGCGAAGATTCGCAAGATACTGCGGCGTTGGCTCGCCGCCAGCTGCCGGCTCAAATGTGCCGGCAACGATCAGTCCGAAATTATCACTAAAATAATACCACGCGTCATGCAAACTGACAATCCTTGTTCCGCGCAATGGAGCAAGAAGAGATGGCAATTCTTGTTCCTTTTCTGCAAGTTTCTTCTGATACCTGACAGCATTCTCTTGGTACACAGAAGCATGGACAGGATCGGCAGCGACAAGTCCTTCCGCGATTGTGGCAACCATCATGCGCGCGTTGCCAAAATGGAGCCAATAATGCGGATCAATGCCGTCAGCATTTTCCCCGTGTTCGTCTTCTTCGTGGTCGTTCGCTGCTTCCTTACGCAACACGATGCCTTTGTCTACCGTAACACGCTGCATTTCAGGCGCGACGCTTTCCAGACGCGTAGCCCAAGCATCAATTCCATGACCGATATCAAAAAGCACGCGAATGCCCTGCAGATCCTGCAACTGACGTGGCGTAAATTCATATAGATGCGGAGAAGCGCCTGAAGGTACGATCAGATGCACGTCAACATAGTCCCCTGCCACTTCGCGTACAAAATCATATAAAGGATAGATGGTTGCCGCCACTTGAATACGGTCGTCCTTGCTTGATGGGACGTCAGTACGCTTCTGTAATCCTGCTAAACCAAATACAATGATGAGCGCTGCCGCGCCAAGCGTAATCCAAAAAAATTTCATATCTTGTTCATTATTTCTAAATGCAAATTAGTTGCATTTAGAATATCTGACAAAATACCCCGTGTCAAGTGTGTTTCGCGTCATGTGTTATTTCACGCGAGGTATATCGGCAAAATCAACATCAGTTATTCCCATGCCTGTCTTTTTCATGATGGCAAACGCGTCCGACGGCTTCCCGAGATAATACCGTCGCAATTCGGTGGGATGCACATACCATGCTTCACCGTTTCTCTGCACGGCAAGAAATATCACACCTGCGTGCCTCGACGCAAATTGCTTGTTTGTTGCTATACGAGCGGCTCCGGTCGGCGAATACCCGTTCATTACCTCAAGACCATCGGCATATCCATCCCCATCGGTGTCGGCAGCAGCGGGGTCGGTTCCGATAGCCGCTTCTCCACGATCGGAAAGCCCATCGCCATCCGTATCTGTGCCATCACGCAATGTCTCGTAGGCAAGAGGGATTGAGTCCATGTCACTATTTTTGATCCCGATCCCGCTGGACCGCATGACAGCAAACGCATCGGCGGGTCGGCCGAGAAATACTGCTTTGGAGTCTTTGGGCCGCACATACCATGCTTCACCATTTCTTTCAGTAGCGATGAGGATGCGGCCGCGCAGTCGTTTCATTTTTGTGTTCTGCACTTCTTCTTTCGATGGGAGTTTTGCGAGATTCGAATAAAACATTTCTTCTGCGGATGGTTGTTTCTGCATCTCTGTTTGCACTCTTCCATAGGCGGGAACAAGTTCCCCGCTACAGCGCGCAAGCTCACCAGGCGCGAGTATATTGCGGGAAAAGTATTTGAGATCTTGCGGCAAGACGCATATCATCGAATGGCCCTTAAAATCCTTCCAGGTAGACTGCAAGAACGTGGTTTGCACTTCGCAGGCATCCCCTTTCATGCCAAGAATTGTCCGCTCGGCAACCTCACCATTTCCGGAAACAACCACCTTAGCCGGCAGGCATGCGGAAAAATATGTCTCGAAGCATGTCTCTGCCTCATCGCCGGCTCCGGTAACGTCGATTGAACCGCACTCATACGGAGATTGGCCCAACGCAGGGTTTGGTGTGAGTGCGATACCGGCTATTGCGAGAACAAAGATGATGCGTTGCATCATGGACATAATAATTATTGAACAACGATTATACCGCCGTGAGACGGGGCAAGATGATTGTGAAAGCGATAGGTGCCCGCTTTCTGAAACGGAAATGAATACTCCTCACCGATTGTCTGCTGATCAAATCCCGACAGATCCGTATGCACGGGATGAGGATCTGATGCTACCCACATTGATGCTGAACCGGTACTTCGGAATACCACCGTCTGTCCAACCTTGATCGTCACCGAAGAAGGAGCAAAAGTGTTTCCGTTATAGAGAATGGTTGTCGGAGATACTGGTGATTCTTTTGCTGGCTCTGTTGATGTTGCTGTGTCGGCAACGACGGGTGCCTTTTCTTTTTTCTTCGCTTCATTTTTATCCTGCATCGCAGGCGCTTGCGCTTGTGGCGGCAGGAGAATGGCATCAAACTTGGCGGAAGGTACGAGCAATAGATTCTCGTGAGTAATGCCAAGACCTAACTCGCGCATAACCCGAAATGCATCTGCCGGCCGCGCAAGAAAATAGCGTTTGAATGTAGTAGGATGCACGTACCATGCTTCACCATTGGACTCTACTTGTAAAAGGATTCTTCCGGCAAGGCGGGTAGCGAGCGGTGAGGCGCCCTCCTCATCTCCTTGCGGGATTTTTTCCAAATCTGCATTGGTGATGCCGAGCCCAAGCTGCCGCATTACCTGAAATGCGTCTGCGGGACGGCCAAGGAAATACCGTTGCTCATTTTTCGGATTCACATACCACGCTTCGCCTTTCTGTCTGACATCGAGCAGAATACGGCCTTTCAGCTTTGTGGATAATGACAACGCGTCGACACGAGCCGAAAACGTTAACGCGAGCACGAATGCGAGAATGCTTAAAACGCATCTCATAGGATATCTCTAGGAATTAGTAGTATCTTTTGTCTCCTTCTGAATAGTGCGCCAGTGGTAGAGATAAAGCGGCAAGCCAACGATGATGAGCGCGATATTCATGGATGCGTCACGGTGACGCTCTACCAGACGGTAATCGATTTTATCGCGTTGTTCTTTCCATTTCTTGTATTCTTCAAGATAGGTTTTGACCTGCGCGCGCTCTTCTTCGCTTAATTCTTTATCCTCCTTTGCTTTCTCAAGAGGGCTTACGGCATAGGGCATGGGCAGCTCGGGGTACCGCATGTATTGATCCTGCTCGGCTTGAGTAAAAACAAAAATCTTCAAGCCCATATTCACAAATCGCACCGCGCCGATCGTGATAAGCGCCAAACCGATAAGGGCAAAAAGATACAAATAGATAGTTCGGATGAGAGGATATCGAGACATACGGTCTTTGGGTGTTACTCTAAGAGAATCATGAATCAGAATAGCATGGAATGGGAATTCGATCTATGCGCGTTGCAATAGAGCTTCGTCTTCAAGCACCTTCTTTTGCTCGGAAAGAAGGTGAATTTGATACTGTGGATATAATTCCTGCAATGGACCTTTCATGTCCGCATAGACATCATTGACAAAAACGTGTCTGATTCCATCACTGTCAAGCTTCTTCGCATAACCGCTTGTCACGACCGCGATGCCGTCCTTATATGCTTCACCGCTGGCAGTACCGAGAGCCGCGCCGAGAGCCGCGCGTTTTTCATCGGGTACTGCAAACGGCGCTGTATGAATATCTTTTTTCGGATCAATGCCCTCATCGAGGAGACGCAATAAACTTTGAAGTTGATCTAGCTTGGCAATACCGTGCGCATCGTAGCGTTCTCCCACTTCGCCAGCAACCTGCTCAAACGGCTCTTGGGTTTCGGGATGCATTCCGTGCGCTACAAGAAACAAATCGTCGTCAAGATTGCCGCCACTTTTTTTGCGAGAAAAGTACGCATCGTTAAAGACTTGCTGAAGCTGCAGGCGAAGACGGTCGTGTTTTTCGCTTTCGGTTTTTTTCGCACGGAGAGCAGAACGGCGCGATTCCAACGCTTGCGGATGTTGCGGAGTAATCTGTTGTACTACAAAATCAGGATTTCGAACGTAATCAGGAATGCGGCGTTGTTCCATGGGAGAATACTATTGCATTGTTACCTGTGATAGTATACAACTTCCTCATGGTCTTTACAACGTGTTGGAAATAGAGTCGCAGTAATGCGCGACGTAAGGAGGATATGTCGAATGCAAGTAACGTTGAAAAACGACCCGGAGGAGGTCGTAGAGTCTGCACAATGCGGGCCGTTCACTGTGGTCTGGAAGTCCATGGACGAGGTGCATTACCCTGGCAAGGAACGGCGGACGTTTCATTACAGCCGGCATCCGGTAAAAGGTTCGGTGATCATTGATATTATGATCCGCGCGGAGCTCGCAGCGCATTTCGCGAAGAAGTACGAATCCTGGACTCCACGGCAGCTCATGCACGCACTCAATGAGTGCATCACTGCTTTCCAGATGAGCGAAAGGCTGCCGTTAGGCCAGGCCGACGAGTTGTGCGGCGCACGCATGGTCATCGCCAAAGACTGCGGCAATCGCTTCTCGATCGCCTATGTCGGCGACTGTTTCGCGGTATGGGAGACCAGTACTGCCCTCCAGATGACGAACAATCAGGCGTATCGATACGACGCGCTGATGCACTCACTAATCGAAGATCACTGGAACGACGCTGCTCGACACCTCCGTTTCAATCCGGCCAAGATACAGCAAGGATCTGCAGAATGGAACACCCTGCGCCTGGAAATGTGGCGCCGCTTCGGGCCACAACTCTCGAACGCAAGGCGTGTTCATATCAACAACACCCAGTCGGCTGTCGGACACGGGGTCCTGAACGGCCAGGAGGGGGTCGAGAGGTTCATCGCGGAATTCGATGTGCCAGAAAAGGGGTTGAGGTACATCCTTCTCGGCAACAACGGATGCACGCCGTGGGATATGGAGAGCGGTGCTTCGAGGCCATACATCGCGACTCTGCTCGCGGCCGCGATTGACAACGCCGACGACCCCGAAAGAGGTCTCGATAACGTCATCGCGCAGGCGCGCCAGTACGAGAGAAAAACGAAAATCTCTCATGCCAAAGGCGGACGTGCGGACGCAGCATGCGCGCTCATCGTGCCGTAAGGCGCAATCCAACACGCAATCGTTCTAAGCCGCCCGGCATTCGGGTGGCTTTCTTTATTATTGTAGATTTTTCTTCCACTCTTCCATTCCGCCTTCTAAGTATTCAATATCATATCCTTTGGCTTGCAGCTCTCGGGCGACAATTTCGCAACGACCACCGGACTTACAAACGGTGATTATCTTTTTATCTTTTGGCAGATTTCCCTTCGCGGCTTCGGTAAATACTTTTCCCATCGGCACGTTATGAGCGCCTTTAATCTTGTCTTCGCTTGATTCATATTCATCATGTTCTCGAACATCAAGGAGCAGGACATCTTCCTGTTGCTCAAGTTTTTTTCTAAGCTCTGGTGCTTTCATAAAATAAATGATTTCAACCAAACAAAGATCGGATGCGAGGGCAGCGAGAACAGAGCGGCAGGCGAGCGCACCACGAATCAAGCCCCCATACCCGTCCTGCTTGCATGGAAGCAAGCACTACTAAAACAAGTGCGTTAATGATATGATCATCCACAATGTATGAATGTGGCGGAATTATGGGAAATTGCAAAACAGGAAAGTAATACAAAAGCATAAGCACTGCGCCAAGTACCGAACTCAAGCGAACAAAAATGCCCAAGAGCAAAGAAACGCCGAGAAGCGTCAATCCCCACTCATTGATAAAATTGATGATCGGCAAGATGTCAGGCTGCGCAAACCATTGATACAATCCGGCAAACGTCTTTGCGCCTTTGAGATACCCTGCCGCTGACCACTCCGGATTCAATACTTTGGTAATGCCGGCATACAACATGAACCACCCCACTCCCAAGCGGAGAAGAAACAGCGAAATTTTTGCAAAGGATGTCATAGAATACAAATGTTAGGATAAAAATACAACGATCAGAAACAATCGTCTTCTAGGGCGGAGGCTGCGGAGAGCACACATCGCAGACTTCGCAGATCGATCTTCCTTCCCGAAACACCCTGAACGCTTTCGTAACGGGAAGAACGTTCAAAAAATACCGCAGATCGGCAATGCGCCGAAGGATCCAGCCTCCATAGCCATACACATGGACGGGACCAACAATTGCCGCCGCCCACCGCGGCCCGACCGGCAGAGCATAATACGGCTGCTTGGGATGATACACAGCTAAAGCGGCACCGTTGATCGATCGGATGATATTTTCCGCTGCGACCATTCCGTCATGAATGGCGGTTTGTGCCATGCCAGAATATTTTGTGGCCGCCCCATCTCCGACAATAAACAAATGATCCGCGCCCTTTGCCCGTAAGTACTCATCTACAACCACTCTCCCCTTTTTATCCGTCTCGATACCAGGGATCAAAGCATACAAATCATGGGCTTTGACCCCCGCAGTCCATACTACCGTCTCTGTCTTGATCGTCATTCCTTTCAAAATCACTTCCTGCAGCTCTTCGCGGACCATTGTTCGATTGGCATAGATATTTACTCCCAACTCCTTGAGCCGTTGCTCTACGCGTCGCGCAACGGTTGCCGGAAACGGCGGCAAGATGCGCGGTGAAGCCTCAATCAAATCAACGTCGACGAAATCTTTGCTCACATGATGTTTTTCTGAAAGGATCCGGAGATATGATGCAAGCTCTCCTGCAAGCTCAACCCCGCTTGCGCCGGCGCCGACAATCACCATGCGCATACGCCGCGCATCGTCATCACGATCGTCGTTGCGCGCAGCAGTCTGCTCAAACATCTCGTGGAGATGCCGCTGCAGTCGGATGGCGGCGCTGATTGATTTCAGGTTAAAGGAATACTCTTGCATCCCCGGAATACCAAAATATGCGATCTTGGATCCAAGTCCGAGAACCGCGTAATCATAGGAATAGGCACTGCCGGATGTACATTGTATCGTGCGCTTCGCCGGATCAATCGATGCAGCCGTATCGCGCACACATTCAATAGGAAGGTCTCCGATAATATCCCGCAGGGGGATGCAGACTTCAAGCGGCGAACGTCCAGCTACCACACGGTAGAGCGCTGCCGTATATTCCAGATGGGGCTTATCAGAAATAAGCGTTATCGCGAGGTTGGGAGAACAGCGGCTTGCAAGCGCGAGAGCACACGAGACTCCGCCAAACCCTCCGCCTACAATGACAATCCGTGACGGATTTTTCGCCATACCCTTAAACGGATATTGTTACGAGTCTCGCGGACCTCTACCTCATATCAATATAGTATACCATACCCACGTATAATCCGCTATCAAAATTGCTGTATCGAACTGCCGACAAGAACTCCGATGAGTACAGCAGCGCCTCCGATCAGAAACATCCGCAGCCCGCTCCTCCACACCGGCACTCCTGAAATCTTTGCACCGACCATCCCGAGTCCAAGCAAAGCAATCAAAGATGCGGTGATCGAAACGGGCAAGGCGGCTCTCCCGCCTAAAACGACATACGGCATCAGTGGGATGAATCCGGAAACGAAATAGGAAAAAAACATGATCAGGCTATTCACCAAGGGCTGCAATGAGGAGACGGCACGCTTTTCGAGATATTCCTCTACCGAGTGTTCCGAAAGATAACTGCCGACTGCCATAGAGAATGCCTCAACAAAAATCAAGACAATGCCCGTTAGGAGAATTGTTTTTGAAGGAATATCTGCTATCGCAATACCCGAGAGGAGCCCGACAGTGGATACGAGGCTATCTTCAACGCCGAAAATAAAATTGCGGAAATTTGCTGCAGTCGTGCTGTTGGGATGATTCATGAATACCAGTGTATCATTCCTTATTTCAAAATACGAGCAGCGCGGGATTGAACAGCATAATGATCCCCAACAGAAGCATCAAGAGGCCACCGACAAGCGTCGACCATTTGCTATATGCATATGTCGATCCGAGCTTTTCAATGCCGTACAGCGCGATCAGAAATACCACGACATCATCGATCATATACATGATGATGTATAACAACAGATACCACTGCGTCTGGAGCCATCCCAAATTATTGAGCTCAAGGATCTTAGTGAATGTCTGCGGAATGCCGATCGAACAGGCAAACTCAAAAATGTTCACGGAAAATGCGATGCCGATGATCACAAAAAATACCCCGACTGAAAGCGGTTTTTGCGCAATCCTTTTTATCTTATCCGTCAGCGTCTGCTGCTGCTGGGGCGATGCTACTGAACAGACTGGCTTGAATGTAATAAACTTATAGAGAAAATAGATGCCGCTTCCCAACGCCAGAAGACCGATGAGCGGGGTGACGATGCGGTTTAATCCGATAAAATCCCAGGCGGTCAGCCATACCGTAAGGATGAAGTAGTACATAACTGCTTCCGCAAGAATGAAAATTCCAGCGTATTCAAACATGCGCCGCCGCGAACCTAACTGCGAAAGGATAAAAAGAAACATGACGAGCACCCACATCGCGCACGGATTAAATCCATCGATAAATCCAAGCGTCAATGAAAGCGCGGAGAGAGAGAAAGCGCCAACATCGACAGTCCATCCTACAAGAGGGATCTTTACGATATACGAACGCTCATTCACGATCGGGCATGTCCCTTCACAGCTGCTCTCCGTACTAAATTCATTCGCGAGCTTTGCACCGCCGGCACGGATATCTTCAAAAGTCAGGAATGGGCCGTCATGTTCATCGAGAATACGGCGTATCAAAGCCCCTGTGGTTGCTTCATCTGCAAATCCCTGGATGAGTTGATTGCCGACAAGCGTGATCGGCGTACCAAGTGTCATACCATAGCGTTTTGCGATATCCTCGAAAAGAGCCTTCTCTGCAGGTTCGGCGATATTATGATACTGAAATTGTATCGGCCGGTCTTGGGCAAGTTTTTCAAAAAATTTCTTTTGGTCAAGGCAGTGCTTGCAGTCATCTCGGACAAAAGAGGAAATGGTGGGTTCCGTTGCGGCTTGAGCGTATGTGACACTGCCAAAAGCAAGTTCAAGAAGGGTGAAACCAATAATTGCGATGCGGAAATAGAGATTCATAAAGGAAAACTCGCTTGCGCGAGTCTCGAAGACTTCTTATTCTGTATATCCTTGCACTATTTTCGAATAGCTGTCAAAAAAGTTAGCGCCCCATTACCTTAATTTGCTATCTATAAAACATGGATGAATTAAGGTAATGGGGCGCTAGAAACGAAGCCATATTCATAAGGGCGGAAGGCAGTAGCAAAACACGCAACGTTTTTCCCAACAGCTTCGAAAGTAGCAGCGCTTCAAGCGGAATCAATGCGATCTCCGCTGCTATCAATGGATAAAAAATAGGTATCCGCATTTGGATCAGTGCGTACAATCCTATATGTAATACCGGATGAGTGAACGCATTCACGATTGCAGATGCGTATGATGTTCGCCTGCTGCGGTAGCCGAACAGAACAAGTACAACCCATTCAATGGCAACCGTTACTCCGAATGACAGGAGATATGACAAAAGCATCTCTACTGCTTTTTCTCGCTAGCGCGAAGTTTCATTACAATAAATCCTACGAGACCACCGACAAAAATCAAAACTCCGGCAATAAGAAATGCTGTTTCGGAAAACTTCGGCGCACTCACTACTTTTTCTGTCGGACAAAACTCATAGTTTTGCATGCTGGCGCCAACTTCGCCGCCGGCGAGCGTGTATGCCGGATTATTCAAGTATTGATCACAGAGCCCTTTATCCTGATAGCTGCTGCACTCGATTTTTTCCACTTGGCAAGGAATATCAGGCAATGTTGTTGAACCCTCATCGGCAAACACATCGAGAGGAAGAAGAAGGACAGTAAATAAGAAAATAAATCGCATCATAAAAGACCTATACATTAAGCCGCTTTAAGAGTATTGAGTTCAGCAACAATGCCTTCTGCCTGATGGAGAGCATTAATAAGATCGTTATACTCCTTCGCGCCGCTTGCTGCTTGTATCCGCTTTTCTTGCCTCGCTTCCAGATCTTTCTTTTTTTCTTCAATGCCAGCTCGCATCTGTGCTAGTTCGCGGCCGGCACTATCAAGTGCGGGAAATATGGTGCGAATGAATTTTGCCGCCCCAGAGCTCTCGTCGTATTTCTTTTGCATAGCGTCGAGTGCGTTGCCTGACTTCTTGATGTCGGCACGCAAAGGCTTGATCTTGCTGTCATATTTCACGACGCTTTTTTGCATTTCATTTATGAGATCCTTATAATGCTTATCGATTTGTTTCACTGCGTCGGGATCAGATAAGGTATCCTTTACGATATCGAGCCGTTTCAATAAAAACCGAAGTTTTTGCGTGAGGGATTCCACCTGCCGCTGGGTTTCCTTATCAACTTCAGCGGCAGAGCTTTTTTTACGGCTTGTGCTCTGTAGTTCTCGTTTCGTTCTCCTCTGTTCTTGTTGCGCCGCAAGGTCAATAACTTCAGCTTTGGAGCCAGCGGAAAGAATTTCCTGTGGCACGCTCCTTGTTTCTCGTGACATAACTATAATAATACCAGAATGTACTCTGGCTTAAATATTATTATAGCATATCCTCTGTTGTCTGAACAGAGCAGTAAATCGTGCTATTTCCGCACTCGTTTGCGTTCAAACGCTGACATGATTCGCTTTCGCAAGCGAATGCTTTTGGGCGTCACCTCAACAAGTTCATCATCACCGATGTATTCCAAAGAGTTTTCCAGTCCCATGATGCGCGGCGCGTTGAGTCCTTCACTGACTCCTTCCCCTTTTGACCGCATGTTTGTCAGCCGTTTCTCCTTGCACACATTCACTTCGAGGTCTTCGGGCTTTGCATTTTGACCCACGATCTGACCCTCATAAACTTCCTCGCCCGGCTGGATGAAAAGCATACCGCGCTCCTGCGCGTTGACCATGCCATACGTATTTGTCACGCCCGACTCAAATGCAATCAAGGAGCCGTGCGGATTAGAATCAATCTCACCGGCAAAGGGCACGTAGCCGGAAAATAACGTGTTCAAAATACCCAACCCTTTCGTGGCAGTGAGGAATTCATTGCGAAAACCGATAAAGCCGCGGGTTGGCACAACAAAATGGAATGACGCTAATCCATTATCAACGTGCATATTTTTTAATTCTCCTTTTCGCTTTCCCAGCCGCTCCAAAATAGCGCCCATGTATTCTTCTGGGACATCAATCCATACATCTTCAAGCGGTTCTTTCCGTACGCCATCCTCTTCGTGGAAAATCACCTCCGGACGAGAGACTTGCAACTCATACCCCTCGCGGCGCATACGCTCAATCAAGATAGCAAGATGTAGTTCACCTCGGCCACTCACAATGAATTCATCCGCGCCCCTGCCTTCTTCGACCCGCAAAGCAACATCGGTCTCAAGTTCTTTGAAGAGGCGTTCCCGAAGATTGCGCGACGTGCAATACTCCCCTTCCCTGCCTGCAAACGGAGAAGTGTTTACCGCAAATGTCATTTTTACTGTCGGCTGTTCAATCGTGATCGGCGGGAGCTGGATTGGATTATTCGCATCGGCAAGCGTATCGCCGATCGTCACATCATCGACTCCGGCGATCGCAACGATATCACCGGCTGACACGGTATCGGTTTCCACTCTGCCAAGGCCCTCAAATGTCATTAAGGCGCTGATTTTTGTCTTACGTACTGATCCATCGCGCGTGATATGCGCTAACGGCATGCCTGCACTTATCGATCCGTTCGAGACGCGACCGATCGCAATGCGGCCCTTGTAGGAATCAGCGGCAAGGGTCGTCACCAACATCTGAAACGACTCGTTTGTTGAACCGGAAGGAGTTGGGATATACGAAAGGATTGCGTCAAATACTGGCGTGATGTCAGTCATTTTTTCCAAGTCGGCCGTTACACCCGCCTTGCCTTCGCGGGCGGAAGCATACAGCACCGGAAAATCAACCTGTTTGTCGTCTGCCCCGAGTTCAATAAAAAGTTCAAAAGTTTTTTCATGGGCATAGGTGACTCGCGCATTCGGCTTATCGATCTTGTTGATTACCACAATAATCGTATGACCCAATTCAAGGGCTTTTTTGAGCACAAAACGCGTTTGCGGCATGGGACCTTCTTGCGCGTCAATAAGCAACAGTACGCCGTCAGCCATCTTCAACACGCGCTCAACCTCGCCGCCGAAATCCGCGTGGCCGGGCGTGTCGATGATATTGATCTTCGTATCACCATATCGCACCGATGCATTTTTCGAAAAAATCGTGATGCCGCGCTCGCGTTCAAGTTCGTTGGAATCCATGATCAATTCATCCGCCGTGTCTTTGCCAAGCTGTATGCGTGATGCGCGCAGCAAAGCATCCACGAGCGTTGTTTTGCCGTGGTCAACGTGTGCAATGATAGCTATGTTTCTGATATTGGACATATCGATAGAGAAAAATCAAAACGAACTCCTACAATACGGCAGGAAGTGGGCTTCTGTCAAGTAAAGGGGCTACCTCTACTCAATCATCAACGGAAGAACGCCTCTTTGTTGCTCTATGATTTTTTGAACGTAAGAGCAAACGTAGCGCCAAATGTGTCGTCAATCACATTGTCTGCCAAGTTGTCGAAAAATTTCCCGGAACCGTATCGGATATCCCACAACGTCCGATCAAGATGCATATCCGCACGTAGCGCTATGGCATCGCCTTGAATAGAAAGTGCTGCCGGAATTTCTACGGGATTCGTGATTCCCTTGATCGTAAGCTCCCCGCGCAAAAGATATGTGTTGGCACCTTGGTCAACCGCTTGCTGTAATACAAACATTGCCGTCGGATATTTTCCCGCATCAAAAAATGCTTCGGATTTCAGATGCCCGGTGAGCGCTTCTTCTCCTATACCTTTTCCTGTCTTTCCAGCTTGGATCGTTGTCATGTCAAACACCAATGTCCCTGATGCTACTTTGCCGTCTTTTACCTCTGCCGATCCGTTTTTCAGCTTGAGCGATCCTGTATCTTTGTAATTTGCTAGAAGCGGCTTCCTCCCTTCCCATCCAATCGAGCTTTCTTCAGCAACGACGGTGTATGTTCCGTCTTGCAATGCAAATGGTGCTGATGGAGGCTCGCCGTCCTGTGATTGAGCTTCAAAACTTCCGCGCTGCGCCTCCGAAGAAAGTCTTTGTGGCTGTTGCTTGTTCTGCACATACCAATATATGCCGCCGGCAACGATTATCGCCACGATGAATACATACAATACACGCATACAATAGAGAGATAAAGATTTATCACTTTTGAGCTTTAAGAGCTTCTTGGAGAAGAACAATCGTTTTTTCAAGGTCTTGCAATTTTCCTTCGTATTCCTGTTTGAGACGATGCTGATTGACCGTATACCCTTTCATGATATGGTCGCGCAACACCTTTGTCGCCCAGATGCGAAAGCGCGTCGCATGCCGCGAGTTCACACGATACCCGACCGCGATAATCATATCAAGGTGGTAATACTCGATTTTTCGCTTGATAAAACGACCCCCCTCCCGCTGAACAGTTTCCATTTTGGAAACAGTTCCATTGCGGAGCAGCTCGGTGTCAGCATAGATATGTTTGATGTGCTTCGAGACTGCAGCCTTTTTTACGACAAAAAGATTTGCGATCTGCTGTTGTGACATCCAAATCGTCTCGTCGGCTACCATCACTTCAAAATGGATGCCATCCTTCCGTTCATACAGCAATATGGATCCGGAAGTATTTTGCTGTTCCATAGATATCTTCATCTTTATATGAAATGCTTCGCTCGTCCTTACTTCGGCAAAAGCGCCGGCTCGGCTGAATCAGAGATCGGTACGCGCCATTCGCGCCATTCTTGCGGGATAGCAAGAGCCCCTTCCACATCGGCAGTGATATTCGCAAACCGTGGCTGATCGCCCTTTTCCGCATTGACCGCCACCACATAGATAAGATGTTTGGCAAACAATTCAGGACTGGCAAAATCCTCCACATTCATTGACGTTATTTCATTGATCCCTCCCCAACCGGCGTATGCTGTCTTGCCGGACTCTAACGTGATGCGGTATACCGTCGCGTGGCCGTAGATAGCATCTGATCCCTTAACAGTCTGCAAGATCGGATAATAATAGTCATCCACTCTTTGCAGTGACACGTAATCTTCACCCAAATAATACGGCACTTCACGCGAAAGATACTCTTTTAATTCTCTTTCCTGCAAAAAATCTGTTTTTATTAAAAATAGAAAAGTGCCAAAGATACCGGCAACAATAACAGCAGCAAACGCGATTACGGGAAAGATAAATTTTTTATCGTCAGGCATCATAGAAGTGATGCAGCATCCATGGATCGGACAAGCTGCTCGTGGATCGCGCCATTAGTTCCAAAAACGCCTCGTACGCGCGAAACGTTCTCCTGGCAATAACGGAACGGCGCGCCATCGATGTCAGTAATCGTCCCGCCGGCTTCTTGCAAGATCACTTCGGGAGCGCACGTGTCCCATTCCGAGGTGAGCGGACCGGTGTTGACATACAGATCGCACTCCCCGCGCGCAACAAGACAGACTCGTTTCGCCGTACTGCCAGAAGTGATGCGCCCTTGAATCCCCATACGTTCAAGCGCGGACGCATCGCTCGGCCGGACATGGATGTTGCTCACGACAGCTTTCATTTCATTCGGATTATTCGTACGGCTTACGTGCAGGCGGATAGGAGTCTGCGTTCCCTTCTGGAGAAATGCGCCCGTACCCCGTTGAGCAAAAATCATTTCATCAGTAAGCGGAATATACACCACGCCGAGTATCGGCGTACGCTGATAAACAAGTCCGATGACGACGGAAAAATCGCCTGTTTTTCGCACAAATCCGCGCGTGCCGTCGAGCGGATCCACAAACCAGGTATAGTCAGAACCTTCACATGTGTGTCTTCCTGATTCTTCGGCAACGATCGAGTAGGAAAATTCCTCTTTGATCCGCGACAAAATCGCACGCTCGCTTGCATGATCCGCGTCTGTCACCGGCGATTGATCTTGTTTGTGCTGTACCGTAAAACCACGCTCGTAATAATCGCGCAATACCGCTCCGGCAGCATGTGCGCATTCCTGCGCGATCATCATTTCTTTTTTTAATTCTGATGTCATGACAATAAGAGACAGGTAAATCAATTGATTCCATCCTTCCGCATTATAACCCTTTATACATTTCTTTTCTATGCTTCACAATCAAAAATATGAGTACGGTTCGCTCATAGCGGAATAGAGCCCGATAATCACCAATTCTGAAACGATAGATATCTTTTGTTGTCTTGAGCTTTCGTGCGAATAAAAGAGGATTTTCACACGATGCCAAGTAGGCAAGTTTCTCCTTTTTTTTCTGTCAAGCACGGTAATCATACGCCATTCTCAAGTTTGCAATGATACAACAATTGTATTTCACTTTTGGTAAGCTCGCGCCACTCCCCTCTTTGAAGCCCCTTTGCTGTTAGCCCGGCATATGAAATACGGTCGAGCCTTTGGACAGAATACCCGAGAGATTGAAACATTCGATGAATCTGGCGATTGCGCCCCTCATGCAACGTGACGATGATGTCGCGCTTGCTGCCGCGAAAAAATTGAGCAGAGCACGAAGCTGTTTTTCTATCATCAAGCATGATTCCCGATTCAAAATGCTGCCGATCCTTTTTTGTGAATGATTTGTCCAGATAGGCGCGATATGCTTTTCCAACTCCATGTCGCGGATGCATCAGCTTATTGGCAAGTTCGCCATCATTGGTCAGCAAGAGAACGCCGGTAGTGTTCCGATCCAACCTTCCGATGGGAAATATCCGTTCTTTGATGTCGATATAATCCAAAACAGTATTTCTCCCGTGCGTATCAGAGCGCGTCGTGATGCAGTCGAGAGGTTTGTTGAATAAAAGATATCGATGACGGGGGTGGGTCGAAGAAATCTTTTTGCCGTCAATTGCAATAACATCTGCTGGCTGCACTTGATAGCCGGCTTGATCCAACACATGCCCATTCACGCTGATACGGCGTGCCGCGATAAGGCTATCAACAGCGCGGCGCGAAGCGATGCCAAGGCTCGCAAGATATTTGTTGATGCGAACAGCCATTCAATTCCTATGATGTATATGCATAATCTATCGCAAAACAAAGGAGCGGACAAGACTTTTTTCACGACCAATAGTTCGCAAGCGGCCGCGGGGATAGTCCCTTGAGCGGCTTGTGGAGCGAGCGGGCACACGGTGCCCGAAGCGTAAGCGTATGGCGAGCGAGTGAACGTGCAGCCAAACCACGCTGGGGTTTTGGCGTAGCGAAAGGGAGTATCCCGAGTGCCGCTCAGATATATGCACCAGTGTAAAGACTGGCATTTCCATGCCGTTTCTTATACAATCGTTGAGAGACTAAGAAAGGCAGAATAACACCTCGAGTGTATGACAATCCGCGAAAAATCCATCGGAGAACTCACAGGGCAAATGAAAGAAGTATCTCGCACGATCGGCGAGAGTATTGCTGCTCCGACAGTCTCGCCAGAAACGTTCGCTTCTCTATCTGCAGACCAACTCCAACGGCTTTTTTCTCGACGATTTGAAATCTACCGTAAGATTCTTCTGGAGAGAAGCACCGTTGGCGATACAAGTGTCGGATTAAGCGACCGGGAACTTGCCTCCATGCGGGAATATCTGCGGATGCTTAACGCGATTGATCAATATATCGCTGACAATCCTACCGGCGTGGAAGGAGAGCCGAGGCTGGAACCATTTCAAGTTGATGTAATACGTGCCATCCAACGATTCATTGAAGAAGGCAATACGCGCGGATATCTTACTATGGCTGGCGGCACGGGCAAAACGGTCGTCTATACAAAACTACTCGATGTGATGCGCCCCCGCAAAACGCTCATCCTGTCCCCCTCGCAGCCATCCATCGGGCAGATCAAAGACAAAATGCAGGTATTTGCAGAAGGCCTGGATGTAGGCCAGATCTACCAACACGCAAAAGAGTATGGTCACGATATTACTGTAACGACGCCGAATAGCTACTTACTAGACATAGCAGCCGATCCGGAGTACGCCCGTCAATTTGACTGCGTGATTTTTGATGAAGCCCATCGATACCTCGCGCCGAGGATGCGCGCGGGTATTGCCGCATTACGCGAAGATGCTCTCATGCTTGGTTTCACGCAAACAGAAAAATACTCTGACGAAAAGAAAGTGGCAAACTACCTCCCTATCCGCATTGGCAATATCGACATTAGTGAAGCAGTTGCTCTGCGCGCTATCTCCGCGTTTCAAACGATATTTATTAAGACCAAAGTGGATGTGTCAGATGTCACGATCACTCCTGACGGCGGACTGAATGATAGAGAAATGCAGGAGTTGGCCGAACAAGTTGGGCTGGATATCACGATGGTCGATACATACAAAGAGTTCACTCCCGACAAACGCGCTATGGCTTTTTTCAACCGCAAAACAGAATGCATCGAAGCTGCGGCGCTCTATAACAACGAGGGTGTACGCGCAGCAGCGATATACAGCGGTATGAGCCAGACAGAGACTAATGCCATTCTCAAGGCACATCGGGCTGGCGAGATTAAGGTCGTCGTTTGCATGAAGAAACTTGCAGAAAGCTATGATGACCCTGGCATTGAAGTTGTGCTCTGCCACCGTCCTACCTTATCCCCCGTACTTGAGTCACAGCGATGCACGCGCGCCACGCGCATTCCGTCATGGGAGCGGGATATCTTGAAACACCATTTTTCAGACGAACAGAAACTCCCGCCAAAAGTAGCGCTGATCATCGAGGCAATCTTTCAGTCGCGCGATCCGCGAAAAGTGCAAGTAACATTTCCCAGCATCGCCGGAGGAAGTTTCCTGTATCCAAAAAACAGTCCTGAAAGCACCAAACCGCGCATCTACCTTCCCCCCGTGCCGGAACAAGTCTATACGATCCATGGCTTGCAAGTCATCGCTGACCATCGCATGGTCTACGAGATGACAGAAAAAATGGAAAAAGAAAAATATGGCGATCCTGAAAGCGGGTGGCTGCCTCTTGAGGCAATCCTTCAGAATCCGTATTTCGAAGGCATTACTTCCTTTTTAATAACGTCGAATGTATATCGCCTTGAATTGAAGCATCCGGAATGGGTAAAGCTCTTTGTCAACCGCGAAAAAAATAAACTTCTCAAACACTTCTCGCCAGATCTGATCGCTGCTCTCAAAAATGAATTTCCTCTATTTCCCGAGGGCTGGAAGTCGGAAGACGACGAAGTGCTCAAAACATATCGCCTTGGAAGAGAGCGGCTCAAAAGAACAGCATCGGCAGTCAGTCGAACTTTGCGGATCCCCTACCAAGATTTGATTTGTTCGCGAGGAAAGCGAGTAGCGATATCGCCCCAATTTGAAAGCTTGCTGCCGGACCTCTATACACCGATACCGGCTGGCGCGAATACAATCAGTCAGCTTACGCAAGAGTCTGGGGGTCGAGTGTCAGAGGCTGCGATCAGGGATGTTGTGGAGCCTTATCGCGCATCACATCAGGACTGGTTTATCAAACAGATGACCAAACTTGAAAAAGAAAGTCCGTATACGCTCCGTTATCGCCCTGACAAATCCTTTAAGGGGCATGAATATCTGACACGAGAGCTCTGTGATATCGTGAGAGAACATTTCGACTTTGGTGAAGAGCGCGTCAGAAAAGGCAGGCCGCGTCCGGGATGGCGGATGCGTACGTCTCTCGAGTCGCAGTACGGACCGCTACCACCGCGGGTCGAGCAAGTCGTACAAAATAATCCTGATACAGCAGAGCTGCGGAACTTCAATAAGACTGTTGATCGTAGCTATCACCCCAAGATCATTGCGGAATGGGCAAAAGAGGCAGAACGCCTTGCAAAGAAGCACGCTGAAGAGTTACGCAAAAGATATCGCCCTGCTCCGCATGGATGGATATCGCTGTACGACTTTTGGAAAGAGACAAAATTTGAAACGCCCGAGATCTTGCAAGTAAAACTCAATCGGATGGAGGATCATCTTACGCATACCGCCTATCCTCTCGTGTATTTTCTCGATGCAAGCGGCATACCAAATCTCCATATGAGCCCAACACAAGTACAGTTGGCTCGCATTGAATTCGGACTCATCAATAGATTTTCACGGCAAACCGTACAACCCTCGAATTGGCGGGAAGAATCTCGTTTTGAAGATGAATACGGGTATGATTCTGAAAACATTGATTTCCTTGCGAAAGGCACTCTTGCATTAGCTAACAAAGACACTCCAGAAGAAAAAAGGACGGCGATGGAACGCTCGCGAAATATGGCGCCCGACACAGACAGAATCTTGTGGCACCGTGCCCTTGCGCGTATTACAAAAGAAAGTCTGTCTCCGGCAAAAAAGACCTTGCTTGAACGTTGTGTCAATCCTCGGCCCGAGGGATCGCGAAGCATATTTGAGCTTGCCCGTGAACTCGGACTGTACGCGCTTGTGTATCCCGACGACTACACCAAAGAAGAGGAAAAAGCGCTCTTTCTTGCTCGAGATGCCAACGGGATACCAAATCAACATTTCCCCGCGTCTATTGTCGCTGACATCAAAAAACGCTTTACGACACGCGATGTCACGCCATGGGGGCTTGAAGGTATTTCCAGCACTCATACAGAACGGCGAGTAACACATGATGAGCGCGAACGGAGATACCCCCTTCCTCCGCATGGCGCGATGACGGCAGATCAACTCGCTCGCATGTTGCGAGTCAATAAGAATAATGCAGAATACATCGCCTATACAATACTAAACAGCGGCATCGGGAGCCGCGACACATATCAAGAAGAAGGTGCTGATAAGCCAGAGCAGTACTATTCAAAAGACATCTGCGACATCGCGCGAAGTGAAAATCCCCTCATACCGCGAGAGTGGATCAAAGACAATGCAGTAATCAACAAATATGGGTATGGAGCCGACCTGTACGATGTAATGGATCATCTTGCGCGCGTGCGAAAAGACCTCTGCATTAAGCATGGCACTAAATATGGACTTAGCCCGGAAGGAGAAATGCTGCTGCAACGGCTCATTGACCGCATACCGCCCGGCGCAGAAAAAATAAAGCATGTCGCGATGCATCTGAATAGAACTCTGGAAGACGTTGCAGCTCTCGCGGCAAAATATCGAGCTGGCGATCCGGATCTTTTCTTTTATCAGCGACGACCGGCAGGTATCCAAGAATATGCGATTGCAAGATTGATAGCACTCATGAAAAAATGGTTTGACTCTGGCGCGGATAAAAGTGGAAAACCTTTTTCGAAACATACACTATCAGATAAAGAGAAGGCGGAACTCAAAGAAATCATGTTTGGTCCTCCCTATGATGCGCCGCGCGAGCATCGGTTTCCCTATGGATGGAGAGATCGCGACTCGTTAATGCGCGAGTATGGAAAGATGGGTGAACACACGCAACGCTATGTCGCCCAACACTCAATGAGTGTCAAGATACTTCCACATCCAAAATCAAAAAAAGCAGTATACTGCTACGGTCCGGATGTAATTTATGAGTGGGAACAGGAAGCAGTTGAGAAAAGCAAATCTGTGACGGCGTTTAAGGATGCCCCAAGTAATCACCTGTCGCTTTTTGAGCTTGCACGAAATCTTGGGAGAGACGAGATAACGATTGATGAACTTACCGACAGCGAACGTGATTTGCTCTTTACCTACAAAGACAAACGCGGGCTCCCAGTAGATCACCTACCGACATGGACAGCAGACAAAATCCGCGAACGCTTAGGGGTACGTATCGTGGATACGATATAAAGCCTATCGAGTGAGGATGCTCACGGCAAGACCGACCGCAAACGTAATGACGAGCGACAAATCCATACCTCTCGCTTATTCCACTAAAGTAAACTTCAAGGGAACCACGAGCTTGTAAAGCTCTTCCCCTTTCTCACCAACCGCAAAGATTTCAAGCATCTTTTCTTCACCGTTGGTGAACGTGTAGGAGAGATTTTTTATCTCAAATGTTCCAAATGTTTTCTCATCGCCGCCGCGCACCGCTGCGGTCAACGAAACTGCTGCAGAGCCATCCTTGTTGACGATCCGTACAGAAAGCATGTTGCCGGGGATGCCACGCGCTTGCCCGCGGACGGCAAACGGTGAAGGGACGAGTGTCTTTGGCGCTGGCTCGAGTAGGACGATATGTTCATTGGACGCAACAGCTTCTTCTGACTCCTCCTCTTTAAGAGATTCTTCATCCGAGCTGTCATCTTCAAGTTTTGATTCTTCTGTTGCAGCACCTTTCTGGTCAGTAGGCGCTGCGCCTTGTTGCGGTAATTGGCGGTTTGCAAAAACAGCAAGAAGGATAATAAAAAAAGCGACTGCCACGAGCCAATATCTTTGCATAGAATACTTGTTAATAATTTGCTGTGCAGTATAGCAAACAAACCTCTATGCGCAAGGGCGTAAACACTAAGCTTACATACCGACATTCCTCGGTATCCGTGTACGATATATACGATATATGTTATACTTAACCTTCAATTACTTATCTCATTTTTTATGGCGTCTATCCAAGAATTGTTTCACCGTTTACAGAATAACAAAAAGCACCGCAATGATATCCATGCGATGTATCGAGATGCGTTAACAACTGAGAAAGGCTATCGAGAAATCGTCGATGAAATCAAAACGCTCCGTGAAAAGAAAAAAAGAATCGAGGTGCTTGTACGAACGAGATTTCAACGAGAGCTGCAACGGCTGGATGACATTAAAAATGAGATGCAAGGCGACACAACCCAGCTTACCGATGCGGTACTCACACAGATCGCCCAAGGCAAGATCGTGAAAGTCCGTGATGCGGACAACAACTCATACGATCCGATACTCAAGGTGAATTTCAAAAAATCTGATGAAAAATAATCCGATGAGATCAGACAACAGGAAAATGCTCTTTTAATGGCTTTATCATCAACCGTGCCCAATCATCAAGTGCTTGCGGTTGCTGTGTGATCATTGACTCGATTTCATCAATAGAACGAAATGATCCATGAGCAAGCGTCGTATCTCGAAGCCGACAGACAGGTGTGGCAAGTTCAACAAGATACATCACTCCAAAATGCACTTTGCTCACTTCGGTGGAATCGTCGTTAAGATAACCAAACAGATGCGGTGGCGGCGGGTCAACGATCTCAAGCTCCTCATCACGCTCGCGTACAAAACCCTGTTCTAAAATGTCGCGCGGCCCTTGCGCGTCTTCTTCTTCCACGTGCCCGCCAATACAACACGACCATGTGCCATGTAGACGGGATTCCGAAGCGCCTTTCAACTTCTGACAGAAAAAAACCGTCTTGCTGGGACGATACAACACGACCGCGCAACAGATTGGTTGCTTAAAGCGGGGGTCTTGTTCCGCATCCCCTCTTCGCGTGAAAGATGAAGATGCAAGGATTCGAGATCGGTAGTCAATGGTGCCTGCCGCTCGGAACCCACTGAAACTCCCTTCTTGAAAAAGCGTTTCACGCGGTATAACCAAGACTTTCCGATCAAATTTGTTTTCAGGATTTTGCATGCATCACTTTTTTTGTTTTATACCATCCGACGAGCAGAGGAAGGGTAAATGTAAGCGCGTAATAAATGTAGACATCCAACTTGTAGTATCCATCTGGCGGATTGAATGCTTTTACAAGAAAAAAATAATCGCATACCACTGCGATGCCAGTCCAGACAATACTCACCGAAAAAAAATAACGGGAAGAAGTGCTATGAATTTTTTTCATAAGGACCCAAAGTGTGACCGCCGTGGCAATCGGTGTGATGATCCAACCGATCGCCCACAGCGGCACAAGTGAAAAAAGAGCCATGCCAAGCCCATAGCCAATGAGCCAGAGTAAAAATCCCCATCCCAGTCCGTCTTTGATACATTGTTTATTCATATTGATGAACCTCAACTGTCAACCACACAGTTTCACAAACATGGCTTATGGAGCGTACGATTGTATGCGCTTAAAAGCTCATCCGCACTGGAAAATGTCTTGAGGTTTTCTTTTTTTAATCCCTGCCAGGTCGGATCAGTGTCGCAGTAATAGAACTTCGCAGTCTTGTATGATGAAGTATACCACATATGCCCATCGCCGCGGAATTGCTGAACTTGCTCTTTTGAATTGTCCATCTCACTCGCTTCTTCCGATAGTGAACTCGGTGCCCACAATCCCCTTTCCTGTTTCCGTGCAACTTTTGCCGCTTCTACAAACTCTGCTTGGAACTGATAGGGAATGATGTAGGTATACTCATGCGCGTAGCCGTTCTCTATCATCCACTTGTTAAAGAAAAGGCCGTCATCGCGGTATACATAGCGAAGCAAGCGTCCGTATGTATCCCGATCGTTCTGCGTCGGGTCTGGCACAAGCCTTACCGTCCGATTGAGCAAAAGCTTCGAGGCTGTTTCCGATGATTCTTTGCCGAAGTATTGCACGCTCTTGCGCAGATCAACGACTTCGGGCGTATCGATCCCAATTGCGCGCACACGCTCTGTCGCGCCATTCATGGAAACATCGAGCGTATCGCCATCTACCGCTCGTGTAACGAGATACAAAAATTCTTTACCGTTTTCTCCGATCGGTATCTTTGCAAGATCGCTGTCAGTAATCCCCAATCCCAAAGCACGCATCAGCCGAAAAGCGTCTCTCGGCCGGCCGAGATAGTGCAGTGTGCGGTCAGGAGGATAGACGTAGTATGCCTTCCCGACATCTTGTGTTTTAAGCACTATTCTTCCGGAAAGACGCCGTGGCGCACTCAACTTCAAAGAATCAAAATCCTTATTCGATATCCCAAGCCCAAGCTCGCGCATGATGACAGACGCGGAAGACGGACGGCCAAGAAAATATCGCTTGCCGTCTGTGGGATTTACGTACCATGCCTCGCCGTGCTGCTGGACCTGCAATACAATACGACCTTTTAGCTGCAGAGGTATTTCTCCTGCTCTTGCAAAACTTGGCAAAAACAATGCAACAGCTATACCAATCAATACTACGGCTCTTTTCATCCCGCTACGGTTGGAGCTCTACTGGCACAGCAAGGTCTTCGACGGGAGTTCCCGCCCACAGCCGCGCATCGGGGCCGCGGTGGAGTACAATCCGTCTCGTGCCGTAAGCTTTTGACCGTTCGCTATCATCGTCGATGCGGCTGAAAAAAGATTCGCATTCTTTCAGGCCGCCTGGGCGTATCTCATAATTATGCGTCTTTGAATCACCGAACGAAAGAAAAACCTTATCGGTAGGCATTTTTTTTAAAACTCCTGAATCCTGTAATGCGAGCGTGCCTTTCAAGATTGATGATGAATCGCGTGACGTAAACAACTGAACACCCTCGCGCTCCACATCAGTTGCATCCACGAGATAATCCATTTGTTTTACGACCGGCTTACTGCCGGTTGCCTCTTTGCGCGCACTCTCAAGAGATGCCAGATAAAGTGAAAGATATCCTTGTGCTGAATCGTCTTGTGTCCCGAAAGAATCGAGAAGTCCGACGTATTGGGTGTCCCCTTTTTCTTCTTCGTACGTATTTGCCTCAACATGGATAAGTACGCGATCGACTCCGTCAACATTGATATTCTTCGCAAAAACTTTTGCCTTGCTTTTCAGCCCATCTTTCACCTCGTAGAGAGGATCGCCAGCAGCGAGCTCTTTCACTTCCTTGCCATATTGGGTTCCTACCTGCTCAATGCCTGGCCGCTCCTTACTCAACGTTTGCTTCATATCTCCTTTTGGGGCCATACCGGGCATCTCGGTGCTGCATCCAGCTAAAACCGAACCAGTTAACGCGAGCATAAAAACCTGTACCGATTTTGGGATCGCCTCAACAGATTTTGCAGCAACTCCGCAAATCTCTCCCACCTTCACAAAGCCTTTCTTCATCTGTTCCGCCGCAGCCTCACGGATAAATCGCATTGGATTTTCAAATCTCATAGAATTAAGTAAGTATCAGATCAATCTTTCACGCACATTTTCAGGGTAACACTATATGAAGAGCCGGCGGAACAATTCTGTTTTGTTTCATCCTGCTTGGCGCTCGTATCTTCATAACATTTTTGCAACGTAGGACTATAGAGGTAGCCTGCGGGGCATGATGTCGGAGCGACTTTCTCTTCAGTTTTTTGCTCCTCTTTCTTCGGCTCCTCAGGAGGAAGGACGCCTTTCTGCTCAGGCGGGTTACTCACTGGTTCTGGTGGAGGAGGTGCAATTTTTCTTTCTGACGATTTTTCGTCAGTCGTAACACTTTGATCCTTATCGAATAATCCCTGGCTGGAATAGTCTTTGCCAGTATATGGATCAATGACGACGCGCCGAATAAAGGAAGGCTCCGGATCTGGCATGTAGCCATCAAGAACAAAATACATCGGTGTTTTTGCCCCACTGGCAAGGCTAAAGAAAATTGCTACCGGAGAGATGGAGAAAAAATCTCTGTATTCTTCCCGTGATAATGCAAGGTAATCAGCAACGGCGTCGTTAGCAAGCGCATGCGCCTCATCGGGCGATATTTCAGGCAACTCTCCATTTTCATTGATCAAATATGAGATGTTTTCCGTATCAATCAACTGTTTTGTACTCGGATCAACATTTTCCGGGATTTGGCTTGATAAAGCGTCAAGTTCCTTGAGGTGTGTTTTGTCTTTATCCAGCTCGTAAGTATAGGGGTTGATGAGAATCCGTTTGCCAAAATAATAGCCACCCCCCGACGACCTTACGAAATCGATAAAGTACGTTTCGCTGCCATCGGCAAGTGTGTAGTCATCAGGATAGAGCGGAAGATAATCAGAACTTAGGCCAACATCACGCGCAGTATATTTCATCGTCTTTTTCTCTACGACATAAGTTGCCCTATCCCCTTCCTCGCCATTTTCATTCCAGCAGACAAGCGCATATTCCTTCCCCGGTTCTGCCGAATAATAATCGCTTCCCTGCGGAGCTTTCAACCCCTCCCAATCTTGGGGGCCGCTTGCCCAGCAAGCAACCGTCCCTTTTGATGAACTCCATGCAAGCGTAATCTCTTCACCGGACCGTGCATGGGAATGACCCGTAATCTCAGGGACCGGACTTTTAAGCTTTTTACGCTTCAACTTTTTCTTACTGGCGACAACAGTCACTTTCTGTGATACTTTTTTTGTTGCAACTCCCTCATCGTCAAAACATTCAAGCTCATAGACACCTGTCTTCTTAGCAACAACCCGTACCGACCCAGTCGGTTCTTTTTTCCCGGACCACGCACCTGATGCCGTGCAGTAATCGGCACCGTCACTCTCCCAGTCAAGGCGTATTTTTTCACCTTTTACTACTTTGAACGGTGCAGCATAAAATTGAATGTCAAGTTCAGAGGATGCATCATCTTCCGCCGCAAACCCAAACGATGTGATGCCTATAATGAGAAACAAAGCGCTCACAATAGCAGTAATGGCAACCATCGATCGCGCAGCTCCAAATCGAGTAAAGTATTTCATAGAATTGGCGCTATTCATAAGATAAAAGTGTACTCTATCATTAGTATGCCGCATGGAAAGCAGCTAAGCAAGGAGGTATCTTTACCCCGTTTTCAGATACGCGACCAAGCCCTTTGCAAAGATCTTCATTGCGCGTTTCAGGGCGGCTGCATTGAGAACATACGCGATACGAATCTCATTGCGGCCGAGACCGGGGGTGATATAGAAATCCTGCAACGGAGAAACCATAATTGTCTCATTGTGATACGAAAAATCCCGAATGAGAAATTTCACAAATTCTTCGGCGGAGCCAATCGGCAGTTTCACGATAATATAAAACGCTCCTTCCGGCTTGCCACACACCACGCCCGGCATACGAGAGAGCGCGGCATATACCACGTCACGCCTTTTCTGGTATTCCCGCCGAACGGGCGTTGTCAATGCTTTTGAATGCCGCAGCACCGGGATCAATGCATACTGTTCAAGGGTACCAACAGAGAGACGCGCTTGCGCAAACTTCAGCACCGATTGCATCAGCGCTTGATTGTACGAGATCAGGCAGCCAACGCGTGCGCCCGGCATGGAGTATCGCTTGGAGACGCTGTCAACGAGAATGACGTGCTCCCGTGTTTGGGGGTAGGAAAGCATACAGGATGGCTTGCCGGTAAAACAGATCTCTCGATACGTCTCGTCGGCGATCAAAAAGATATTGTGCAGCCGCGCAAACCTTATTATGCGCTTGAGTTCTTTGGCGGTCCACAGTTTTCCCGTCGGATTATCGGGATTAATGACGACAATCGCTTTGGTCTTCGGTGATAGGCGTTCTGCAATTTTAGCAAGCGGCGGAAGGCGCAGCCCTTTCTCTACTTCAAGGGTAATCGGCACAAGGGTAATGCCGATCATGACCGCGAAAGATTTGTAGCTTACATAGAGCGGCTCAAAGACAATAATCTCATCTCCGACATCGGCAACAGCCATCATCGCAAATAATATCGCTTCGGCGCAGCCGACTGTTGGGATAATATTGCTCGGCTCAAGGTTGACACCCCACTGACGATAATACTCGATCCATGCAGCGACATGATCCGGCTCTCCCGGGCTCGGTGCGTAGGAAAGATTTTTCTTGTGATAGTGGCGCAACGTCTTAAAAAAAAGCTGAGGGACTGCAACGTCAGGATCGCCGGTGTTTAATTTGTATACATGAATCCCCTTTTTCTGGGTATCCTGCATGAGGGGTAAAAACTTGCGGATTGGCGATGCGATCACTGCCTGTCCGCGGTTCGAAATCGATGGCAAGGCCATATTGGTTTGAATCTAAGTACATCTATCCTATCACATCGCCCCAAAATACCGTGTGCATAACTCCATTGAATACTATGCTGATGCATGGTACCATAAGGTCAATTTATCCACGCACCTCACTATCTATGGAACAGGGTTCTCCGCGATTTACTCTTTGGTTTTCAGAGATAACCAAAGATGATATCGGAATAGTCGGCGGAAAAGCCGCTAACCTGGGAGAGATGTATGCGCGTCTATCGACTGCCTCTCATCCCCTCTTTCCTGATGAACGTGTGGCAGTCCCTTATGGTTTTACGGTGACTGTTGATGCCTACCGAGAATTCATTGCACATAACAATCTGGAACAAAAAATCGAAGCGCTTCTTTGTAATCTCGATACGCATAATATTGCTCATCTTGAGCAGCGCGGACAGGAGCTACGCCAACTGATCTTGGACGGATCATTTTCTCACCCCCTCCAGCAAACTATTGAAACTGCCTATGAGGAACTAGCTGAACACTATCAAACAGACGTCCATCGACTTGATGTTGCTGTTAGATCATCCGCAACAGCGGAAGATCTCCCTGATGCATCATTTGCGGGACAGCAGGAAACATACCTAAACGTACGCGGCAAGAGTGAACTGCTCGAGCATATTAAAATGGCGTTTGCCTCACTTTTTACGAATCGCGCGATCTCGTACCGTTGCGATCGCGGATATCCGCAAACCGGCGCGGATCTCTGTGTTGTGGTGCAAAAGATGGTGCGAAGCGACATGGGAAGCTCGGGAGTTGTTTTCACTCTCGACACGGAAAGTGGGTTTCGCGATCTCATTCTCATCAACGCCAGCTGGGGGCTCGGCGAACTCGTGGTAAAAGGCGTTGTTACACCCGACGAATATAAAGTTTTCAAACCGACTCTCAAGAAAGGATTTGCGGCAATCATCAGCAAGCGTCCGGGACCAAAAAACAAAAAACTTATCTACTCTGCCGGCGCAGGAAATCTTACCGAAGAAGTACCGGTGCCGGAGGAATTGCGCCGTTCCTATGCGCTGCCCGACGATATCATCCTGTGCCTTGCACGGTGGGCCGTAATCATCGAGGACCACTATAAACGCCCCATGGATATTGAATGGGCGTTTGATGGCATACTTAATCAACTATTCATCGTACAAGCGCGGCCGGAAACAGTCCAATCCCAGCGGAATCAGAACGCGGCATTGGAAGAATATACGCTCAAATCCCGAGGTGCGATTCTCGCGCAAGGCTCTGCCGTGGGGTCAAAGATCGGTCAAGGTAAAGCGCGGCTTGTCACCGACATATCACAGATGCAAGAGTTCGTCGCGGGAGATGTGCTTGTCACAGAAATTACTGATCCTGATTGGGAACCGATCATGAAAATAGCTTCCGCGATCGTCACAAACGCCGGCGGCCGAACGAGCCACGCCGCGATCATATCGCGAGAACTTGGCATCCCCGCAGTGGTTGGCTGCGGCAATGCAACTGCAGTGATCAAGCCGGACATGGCTATTACCGTTAGTTGCGCCGAGGGAGAGATCGGTACCGTATACGAAGGATTGCTACCCTATACCGTTGAGAGATACGACCTCACTGATTTTGTCCCGCCGCAGATCGATATAAAACTCATTGCCGCGGATCCAAAATTAGCATTCCATCATGCCAAGCTGCCCCATCGAGGCGTTGGGTTGGCGCGACAAGAATTCATCATATCGAATTTTGTAAAAATCCATCCAAAAACGCTTCTACACTTTGACGAAATTTTTGACAATAAAGTCCGTGCCGCTGTTGAATTGCTTACCCAAGGATACGCACGGAAAGCCGACTATTACGTTGATATGTTGACATACGGCATTGCGCAACTTGCTGCCGCATTTTACCCTTACAATGTTTTACTGCGGTTTAGCGATTTCAAAAGCAATGAATATGCAAATCTCATCGGAGGATCTTTATATGAACCGAAAGAAGAAAATCCGATGCTTGGATGGCGCGGCGCGAGCCGTTACTACGATCCGCTTTTTGAAGAGGCGTTTTCCCTGGAATGCGAGGCGATAAAACGGGTGCGCGAGGAGCTTGGATTGTGGAATGTCAGCGTGATGGTTCCTTTCTGCCGTACGCCGGAAGAAGGAAAAAAAGTAATCGAGCTCACACGCAAATACGGCCTGGCGCAGCGCATCAGCCCGGAAGAGAGGAAAAAGAAAAAAAATGGAGATTTGGTTGTAGGTCTTGAAATATGGGTCATGGCAGAATTGCCATCCAACATCCTACAGGTTGATGAGTTTGCAGAACTCTTTGATGGATTTTCCATCGGATCAAATGATCTTACGCAACTGACGCTGGGGTTGGATCGGGATTCAAAAATGATTTCTCATGTGGCGAATGAGCGGAACCGTTCCGTGATGAAACTCATGGAAATGCTCATCGAAGAAGCTCACAAACGCGGCTTGAAAGTCGGTATTTGCGGACAGGCGCCGTCTGACTTTCCCGATATCGCCGAGTTTCTCGTCAGGAAAGGGATTGATTCAATCTCGATCAGCGCTGATACAATCGTAAAGGTTGCGATGCAAATCAAGGAGATTGAAAGACAAGCGCCACAATCGTTGCAGCACCAACAAGCGCCATGATGCCGGTGATCATCCAGCCGAGCAGCGCTGTTGGAAGATTACTCTTCCATGCTCCCATGATTTTTTTATTGCAGCTCATCTGAACGATGAGAAATAAAATGAGCGGGGCAACAAGCCCGTTTGCCACCGCAGAATAAATCAGCGCTTTGATCGGATCAATGCCAATGAAGTTCAAGAGAAACCCAATCACCATGGCGATGATTAAAACGCCATAAAAAGCATATGCCTGTTTGAGTTTGTAAAACAGGCCCGTCTTCCACTGGAAGCTTTCGGCGACTGCATAAGTAGCGGATCCAGCCAAGACCGGTACCGCCAAAAGCCCGGTGCCGATGATGCCAAGCGCGAAAAAAAGATAGCTCGCCTCACCTGCAAAAGGACGGAGCGCTTCGGCGGCTTCAGCAGCGGTTGTGATATTTTTGATCCCATTCGGAAAGAGGGTCCCGGCAGCGGCGACAATGATAAAAAACATAATAAGGTTTGAAAAAAACATGCCTGTCCATACGTCGATGCGCATGTGCCGGATTTCTTCGGATGTCGCTCCTTTGCGCTGCGCGATCGTTTTTTTCCCGCTCAAAATTTCTTCCTCAACTTCCTGCGATGTCTGCCAAAAAAAGAGATACGGCGAAATGGTCGTACCTAAAATCGCGCTGACAAGAATGATCTGATCTTTTGAAAAAGTGATTGATGGTAAAACGGCGGAAGTAAATATCGCCTGCCAATCGAGCCCCTCGATGAGCAAGGTAGAAAAGATGTACGAAAAAAGAAAAAATGTAAGGTACTTCAGGTACTTCGCGTAGCGAGCGTATGTGGAAAAAATCTGAAGGAGAAGACAGGTGATTGTAAACCCAAGGAGAAGAAGCGGAAAGCTCGCATGGGGCCAGAGAAGTTGCGTTGCTTTTGCCATCGCACCGAGGTCAGCGCCGAGATTAAATGTGTTTGCCGCAAAGAGCAAAGCAGTGCAAATAAAAAGAAGTCGACGCGAGTAATGCTGCCGGATGTTTGATGCAAGTCCCTTGCCAGTCACCAAACCAATACGGGCGCACATCTCTTGCACGACTGCCATGAGCGGAAAGGTAAACCCCGCAAGCCACAGTAGTTGATTGCCGTACTGCGATCCGGTCTGTGAGTACGTTGCAATGCCGGCAGGATCATCGTCGGAAGCCCCTGTCGTCAATCCCGGTCCAAGCATATGCCAAAAGTCTTCGGCTTTTTTGATCGGCCGCTTTGTACTGATATCTTTTACAATATGCTTTGCGCCCTCCACCACCTTCTCAAGGGCGACCGCCGGTGCTTCGACAATCACTTCCGCGCTACTCTTTTTTTTGGGCATAGGAATAATATTTTAGATCTTGTGCATAGACACGGGATAAAACTATCCAACAGTGCGGGATAGTTTCAATTTTACTAAAAAATCCTTGCCTTCACAAGGATTTTTTTTCTCACGCACCTCCTCGCTCAACAACCTTCAAAGTCGCGTGATGCCTAGAACTTCTTTCTGTTTATTATGCCATACTTCTGCATATCGCTCAACTTTACAGAGGCTTGCCATCCTTAAGAAAAGAAACGGGCAAGGATTTACAAAATTCCTCTCCCCATTCGATCGGAAGGACAAGAAGATCGCTTAAACCGACAGAAGCTACCATGCTGCGCGCTTCTGCAACATTCTGAAGAGGGACTTCTATATGGGTAAGAGCGTGCATGAGAATGGGTGATCCTGAACGTGATTCATGCTTTTGAAGTACCTTTGCTATTCTTATCTCTTGGAATGTTCCTGCCTTGATCCCTATGAGCATAGGATAATTTCCGGAAATATCAGAAACACCACCTTGCAGTAAATCTTTTCCGGATGCTTGGGCTTTTGTATATTTTTTGTGAAAATGCGCCCCGCCTTTTTTATCAAGATTAATTTGCTCGCGAAATTTTCGACTAAACAATCGACGATCGTGCTTTGCAGCTTCCAGAGCGGCAGATGCAAGGTAGTAAAACCATGCTGCTTTTGTCTGGAACGGTTTACGGATGCTCTTCCCCTTTTCAAAGTGACATTGAGCGTAAAGACTCGCATATGTACGGGATGGCGAGGTAGACACAGAATGTACTGCTCCTTCCCGCGTGTAATCATAAATATCTTCATGAGGCGTAAGCCCACCTGCTTCAATTATTTCTTTCAGCACATCGATTACGGCATCGCCATGATGGTGATAACGTCCTGTTCCATGCCATCGCCATGCTGCTGTGTATAATTCTCGAAGTCGGGGAATTGCCTCCTGATACTCTGGATCTCGTAGTACAGCTTCGTTTTGCTCCCCATATAACAAACGTGATGCAAGAGAGGTTTTTGCATGCATGGTATCTCGCGGCGTAATGCCATCTCTATTTGTTCTCATATTTCTTGTCTGATTTCATGGAGTAATACTACCACATATTTTGACAAATGTTTTTTCTGTAGCAATATTACTACTCCTGCTTTACACGAAGCATCTTATTGTGTAAATTTTGCAGATCGGCACTGTATCTTGCAAATAGGAAGGAGAGAAACTGATGCCGCCATGTACGATAGATGTCGGAAAGCGACTTGGGAAGTCGCTCGATGTTCTCAAGCCGTGGCTTGAGGGTTGCGAACCGAAAATCGGACTCATCCTTGGGTCGGGACTCGGTACGTTCGCCGAGACGAGCCTCAATGATCCCAAGACCATGGACTATGGTGATATCCCGCACTTCCCGGAGTGCAAGGCTCAAGGACATGCAGGAAAGCTCTGGTTTGGCAGAATTGACTCGCACGAAGTGCTCGTCATGTCGGGTCGAGCGCACTGGCATGAAGGTTGGGAAATGCACGAGATAGTGCATCCGACTCGCGTCATGATCCGGCTCGGAATCGAGATCCTCATTGTGACGAATGCCGCCGGCAGCGCCAACCTGAACTATGAACCCGGATCTCTCGCGCTCATCCGTGATCACATCAATGAAATCCCGGATGACCCGATCAGGGGACAACACCTGATCAACGAGCTGGGAGAACCGCTCGGCCCTCACCATACGGACCTGAGCGAGGTGTACTCGTCACGCCTTCGTCGGTATGCTCAAAACCGCGCGTGCGCGCTTCAGCGGCAGCTTCCTATGGGCGTCTATGCCGCCATGCCCGGTCCCAGCTACGAGACGCCGTCCGAAACAAGGAGGCTCCAAAACATGGGGGCTGATCTTGCCGGGATGTCATCAGCGCCTGAAGCGATAGCCGCTCGGCACATGGGTGCCGAAGTCCTTGGAATCTCGTGTGTGACGAACTGGACTGGCGGCATCGCGAAGACGCCACTTACTCATGAGGAAGTCCAACAAGCAGCCAGAATCGTCAGTATGGAGTTCGTGGGTCTCGTCCACAGCATCATCAGGTACATGCCGTTCAAGGAGGAAGAGTAACTATCTGACATATCGCCATCAGTAAGGCGCTAGGTCGATCACATTTGTTGGAGGAGACCCCCTGTCCGGTCTCCTCATTATTTTTTCAAAACTCAAGTTCAATAATAGCGCCGTCAGCGAGTTTATCCGGAGCATCCTTGCCAAGTGCTCGCAAAACACATTTTATCGGCCCGCCATGCGTGACGATGCCAACAGTATTGTATTCTTTTTCGGTGATTGATCGTATTGCGTGCATAACCCGATTGCAGAAATCATCGTAACCCTCACCTTCCGGATCAGTATTGAGTGGGTTTTGATGTCGAGCTACCGCCTCGGGATATTTTTGCTTCGCTTCTTCTTCCGTGAGACCCGTCAATACCCCGAAGTAACGCTCCTTAAGGGAATCCATGTACTCCACTGGAATGTTGATAGCGCTTTCAATGATAGCAGCGGCTTCGCGTGTACGTATGAGAGGGCTGCAATACAATACCTCAATCCCCTTTCCGGCAAGACGCTGCGCGGTTGCCATCATTTGTTCGCGCCCGTGTTCCGTCAGGTGATCATCATACCACCCGCCATACCGATCTTCTCTGTCTCCAGTTGTTTCCCCGTGTCTGATAAGAAATAATTTCATAACGTGATCTCTCATCACCTTACTAATGGCATTGGTATCAATTTCGAACCAACGACAACGGCGGAAGCGGCGATAAGAATATTTTTAATGATATACTGCCCTTCCAATGTCGGGATTAAAAATGCCTGCCAAGTGATGTGCGGCAAAAATAGTAACGGCAAAGCAGTGGCAATGAGATGAAGGCTTAACAAAAAAATTGCCGCGCGTTCAAAACCACGAATGAGGAAGAGCACGCCGATAATCATTTCAAAAACAGAGAAGAAAGTGTAAAAAACCGCAAACGGAATAATAGGTATTGTCTTTTCAAAAAGTGCCTGAACCAATGGAATTGCGGGGCTTACGCCGATCAGTTTAAGAAACCCGAACCAAAAATAGACAACAAAAATTGCCGTTCTGGCAAGTGGGGTTTCCACGCGTTGAAGACGGTTGATAATTCTTTTATCAATCCTTTGAATTAACTTGGGCATACGAGCAGGCTATTCATAGGAATAGGATAAAACAATCCGATCATTGGATAATGCTTTTATTGTGCCCGTTCGGTATCGAACTGCCCCAATTCTTCTTCGAGTTCGATCCCCGCTTCTTCAAGCGCAGGCCTTGTCGACTTGCGGATATGTACCCGCGGCATAAAACACACAACAACCAACGCAACAAACATCAGAGCAGCGCTTACCAGATAGACCTGACCAACCGAATGTGTAAAAGCTATCTTAATCAAATCAACGAAATGCGCAAATCCCTCCGCCAGACGCTCCCGAACTCCCAGCGGCGCTACCGCAAATGAAGAAGTGATCATTTCTCGCGTCTGTGGGTTGAAGACTGCTAACACGGAATAGCTATCGATCTTTCCCAGCAGAGCGGAAAGGTTAATGCTTTTCAAAAGCTCAACAAAGGGATCGCGTTCAAGCTCTGCCAGGTTGCGGGCAAGCTGGCTGTTCATGACACCGCCAAAGATCGCCGTGCCTACTGTTCCGCCGATCAAACGAAATAGCTGTAAGCCTGCAGTCACTTCGCCCAATTTACTTCGGTCAAAGGCGCTCTGCACGGCAACCATAAAAATCGGCATGGTGACGCCTAAACCTACACCAAGCATGATCATGCGCACTGAAAGCATGAGATTGCCGGTCGCTTCGGTGATGGTCGACAACCAATACATGGCAAGAACGGTGATTGTCATGCCAGCGACGGCTAGCGGTTTGTACGTTCCGATCTTGGATATGATCTGGCCCGAAACTGTCGAGGCGACGACGAGCGCAAGCATCATGGGAGTAAGAATCAAGCCCGAATGCGTTGCGGAAATCCCGACCACCGCTTGCCCAAACAACGGAATATAAATAATAACCCCGAACATCCCCATTGCGGTCAGGAATGTCGTGAACACCGATACTGCGAACACGCGATTAGAAAAAAGCTGTAAAGAAAGAATCGGCTCCTTGACGCGCGACTCAACGGCAAGAAACGCAACCAGCCCGACAAGCGCGATACCGAAGAGCCCGAGAATGGCCTTTGAATCCCATGCGTATTCGTTCCCGCCCCAGACCAGCGCCAAAAGAAACGGCGCAAGGGTAATGGCAAGCAGCGCTGCTCCTGCGTAATCTACCGACCGATGGCGCGTATCCTTGCCGATCTTGGGAAGCACGCTTGCAAGCACAACCATTGCAAGAAATCCCAGTGGCAGGTTGATGTAAAAAATCCAGCGCCATGAGAAATTGTCGGTAATCCACCCGCCGAGCAAAGGACCGGCAATGGAGGCAAGTCCAAAAACAGCACCGATCAGACCCTGCCATTTGCCGCGCTCGCGAGGAGGAAAGACATCGCCGATGATCGCAAGCGAATTGACCATGATTGCCCCGCCTCCGATCCCCTGTAAGCCACGAAAAAGAATAAGCTGCATCATACTATTCGCAAGACCTGAAAGCACAGAACCGACAAGGAAGATAAGGATTGCCACAAGATAAAGTCTCCGCCGCCCAAAAATATCGGAAAGCTTGCCATAGATCGGCACCGTAATCGTTGAGGTCAATAAGTATGCGGTGAACACCCACGTGAGGTGTGCAAGACCATCCAACTCGCCGACGATTTTAGGCATCGCGGTCGAAACGATCGTTTGATCGAGTGCCGAAAGCAGCATGCCTAAAACGACTCCGCCCAATATTGCAAATTTTTTTGTACTCATACTCATATCAATATATCAGATTCTTTCCAATGAATTGGAAAAGCTTATGCGACATATGACCGTAATTTTTTATTATCAGTGAAATGCATGAAACGGGGTTAGCCATCATTTATGGTATTGCAATGGGTAAAATGTTTTATTGGCCGGATCGTTCGATTCCTTTGCCGACATGTCGTTTACAACTGCCAATACGATACCGGTTATCCTGGCATTACAAACACACCCTCCATCTAAATAGCCTATGCACGTACCGTATTCCTCTTTCGCAATTTCATCGCCAATAGTAATGTGCGGCATGAAATTCTTTTCATACTCTTCACGCGCCTTTTCGACGTAATTCCGATATTCGGAGAGAGTGTTGCATAAGTCCTTTTGCAATTGAACCAACTCTCTGGCATCATTTGCGCAAACCATGATAGCTCCAACCTGGTCCTTATTATATAGAAGAGTATCAAAGACGACATGAATCGTACCCCTATGGGATTGAAAGAATTCAAAAATCTCTCGCTTCAGCTCGTCGACTTTTTCATCTTCAATATAACAAGGTTGCTTCAGAGTCACATGCAGACCTCGCGGTTGATACTTCTCTAAAAAATCATCCAGCCAACTTGGCTTTTTTACCAACTCAACATTCGTGTACAATGCAAATATTTTCATAAACTCCTCTCCCGCTGTTGGGCCACCCTCACGTTTCGTAGCCACAAGTTTTTGCAATATTGAAACGCCAAAATCCACTAGATCATACATCAAACCCAATAAGTTGACAAAATTCCTAGGCAACATACTATGATTGTATGCAGATCATACGACTCACATCGTCAAGCTCATCATCTTCATCCGCAATGCTGCGGAGGGAGTGATTTTGAGTTTGCGTACATGTACGAAATTCTAATCTGCCCCTTCGCGGGGCAGATTTTTATTTCGCACAGAAAGGAGGGTTTCGATGGGTTTTGACGCTGCATGGAACGGGGTGATAGTGCCTCGCGGAGGACTCAGCGATTCGGAGGTGGTCGCGCTTGAAAAATATGGCATCAGGAGAGTTCAGCCCGTCTGGTCTGATATCTTCCAAAAAGTCAGAGGTGCTGTGGATGCTTGCTTGCGAGAGCCGTACGAACCACACTTCTCTTTCACAATCTCATGCCCGTGCTTCAAATGCATGGAGGAATTATTCGGAGCTATGGGGCTCGAGATAAAGGTGATCTTGCCTACGTTCGGCCTGGTAGTCACCAGAGATGATCTTAAAGAAGGAGATCTACTCTTCTTCCGCGATGCGCGTCTCCCGAGCTATAGTCGCCTATCGCCAATAGATCATGTGGCCATTGTCACTGATCTAGGCACGGTCTTTCATCCTGCTGCATATCAAAAAGCATGGGAAGGAAGAGTGGATGACCTCCTTGAAAATGGGGTGTTCGTAATCGGCCGACGCCTGATTGGCGAGGGAGAGCTCACAACCTTCAGAGTTCCTGCCGTTGGCAGAGATGAATTCTCCCTGGAGAACACTGATTACCTCCGTTCCTTCCTTCAAAGCCCCGCCACATAAGCGAGGACCTATCAGACCGCCTGCAAAGCAAGGCGGTCTATTTATTTTCTCGAAAAGAAAAGCACCTCCATTTCTGAAAAATGTACTTGGCTCCGCAATGAAACCCGCATTCTTCGCATCGATAGAGCTCTCTTCCTTCTTGCTGTATAGCAACAACCATGAAAAGTTATATCTTACTTATGAGAGTGATTCAGTTTCCTGTCGGGAAAATCTTCGTGATATGTTTGCAATAAGCGTATTGTCGTGCAGCCGCAACCGATCTGTCAGTTGAGGATCCAGATCGCATAGTTGAGGTATGCGGCAAAACTCACCCAAAGAATGTACGGTACAAGAAGATACGCCGCGGGTCTTGATATTCTATAGAATGCTACTATCGTCGCGGCAATCAGCAGCCAGAGAACGGTTATATCGGCAAAAGCGAATCCGGGATTGCGCAAACCGAAAAAAAGAATAGACCAAGCGGCGTTAAGGGTGAGTTGCGCGCCGAATACGCCTAAGGCAACTTTGACGTTTTTCTGCGTCCATCCTTTTTTCCAGACGAGAAAAGCCGCGATCCCCATAAGCGCATACAAAACCGTCCATACGGGACCGAAGACCCATGCCGGAGGATTAAAAGCCGGCTTGACAAGGTCGGCATACCAAACAGGAATTGCCGATACGGTAAATACGGACCCGACAATTCCGGCGAGCTCCGAGATGCCGATTGCGATGACAAGCTTTATGGCATTACCCGACTGCATAACGATTTCTTATACGAAAGGGCATATTGAGTTTGAAAAAAATGTGCGAAAGAAACGATAGCGGCGATTTTATTACCAACTAATATTATACCAAGTACGAGAATCATGGCAAAAAAATACTCTCCTCAGCTTGGGCGAAAGCTCGGTATCTTTTTTCATCGGAAATCTCATTTTGAAATAATATGCGGGAAAATAGATACTATTTGCGCGCTTGCGACAAACAGAATACATAGTGCGGCTGTCCTCACAAATCTGCGGGGATTCGTGATCTGGAATCGCAGCGCGCTGCCCTGCCCCCTGGCAAATGAAATTTCTTCTCTTGCGACAGCAATCGTATATCCGAGATATAATATCGAAAAAAATGAAAGAAAAACAACAGCCGCAAACCATGCCCACAGATAGGATGGCGGCAAAGCGCAGAATCCTTGGATATCAGGCGTTTTGCAGCCCAATAATGCCGTAAAAACAGGATTCACAAGCACGGTGACGATAAATAACGGCGATACGACAATGATCGCAGCTGCGGCCCCGATACCGCCGTAGGAAAATAACGCACCGATAATTTGGATCAATATGACAATTCCGATCACAATACCAAATGTCGTAAACGGATAGAGGATGAAACGGATGAAACGTTTTTTCATACTATTACCGCAGAGAATGGTAAAGATTTTACTCCCATAGAAATTTATAACAACGCTCTGCGCGCTATGGTATTCTTGCGATGACCCGCACGGACGCCGCTGCCGCGTCGTATGCGGCAGGAAGCGCAATCACTTCAAATGCCCAGTCCTGCAAAGCTGCTCCAAGCGCGCCATTGATTCAATAATGAGTATTTCATGGGTGAGCAGGATTTTAGGGATCACGTACGGCGCGGTATCGGGACTCGGCGTATCCATGCCGATAAATTTTATTTGTATGGAATAAAGGGGTCAGGGACCTTTTCTCACTTTTTTCTTTTCACCTTTTCTTTTTCCTAACAGCTTGCCCAGAATGAGATTGACTGATACATATTCTTGACAATAATAATTGACGTAGTATTCTAGGGATAGAATCCACATTGAGAAGCACCTCCTACGGTTCCGTCCTTAGGCGGTGTTTTTCTTTTTGTACTCAAGTTTCTTCTGAAGATTATTGATAAAAACAAGCTTCTCTTTTGCCGTGCTCTTTAATAACGTTGAACATGTTTTGTAATAAGGACTGATGACCTTTTCGAGTTTATTCTTCTCATACAAAAAATTCACGGCTGAATAAAAGTCTCCGTCGCTGGTTACCAATACCGCCCTAGCACAATTGTTCTCGAAGTGGTCGATGACGATTTGAAGCACCATATCGGCATCGACATTCCCTTTATGTGCGCCGTCTCGATCTGGCAATACAGGCTTGAACTTCAGAATATATCCACTTTTTTGTAAGGAGCTATACAGGTCTTGGTTTTGAGGAATAAAGCCGATAAAAAGATAGGCAATCTTTACGGAATATTTTTCCGTTAAATAGACTCGAAATTTTTTGTAATCAAGCTTCCATCCTAGGCTCTGTACTCCGAGATTAAGATTTTGACTGTCGATATAGGCATAATTATTTTCTTTGGCGATCATATCACTGCAGTATACACTATAAATATCAGATACAAAAGGCCCCCAAGGGGGGCCGATTGTGCTCAATATACTACTTGGCTCTCGATCGTGGACGATGTGAGAACCCATCTCATGAAATGATATAATTGATATTGTGGACTGCTTTATCAATAATCATACAGAATACCTTTTGAAGATTTACCTGAGGATTTACCGATTTTTCATAACCAAGGGAATGGAAACAAAAAATGTTGCGCCTTTCTGTTCTTGTGACTCAAACCAGACAGACCCGCCAAAACGATCCACAATCTGTTTGACAACATAGAGCCCAAGGCCGGTACCGACCGCATTGAGTGCGCGGGCGTTATCTGCGCGAAAAAGTTTTGAAAAAATTTTATCGTGCTGATGAGCGGGTATACCACAGCCCGTATCAGCAATCTTCATGACAAGGCTGTCCACGTTCATCTTCCTGCCATCTACGCACTCGCCTTTTGTTACCCTCCAAACAGCGCAATCAATCGTACCCTTTGAGGGTGTATATTTAATCGCATTAGAGAGAATATTGATAACGACCATGCGTAACAATTTTTGATCAATCAGCATGGTTGGGAGGTCATCAGCAAAGTGTGTCGCAAGCGAAATATTTTTTCGTTCAATCTCCGATTTCTGTTCACTGATGACGTGACTGATCACGGATACAGTATCGGTTGGCTCGAGCTTCAGAGTCAGTGTACCGAGCTCCAAACGCGCGACATTAAGCAGTGCGTCTACCAGGCCAGCCATCTGTTGATTACTTTCATAAATTTTTTCAAAAAATCTTCTCTGCTGCTCATTGAGGGGGCCTGCGTCACCAGACAACAGCATCTCAGCGTGCCACTTAATTGTTGTGATTGGACCGAGTAGCTGATGGGAGGCAAGCGATACAAACTCTGTCTTTACCTTGTCAATTCCCTGTTCCTTTGTTATATCCCGAAATATCTCAACCGCGCCGACGACAGTATTCTCCAGCATGACCGGCGTAACGGTGATGGCGACCGGAAATTTTGTCTTGTCGCTGCGTATATAATAAAAACCCCCGTGAATCGTTTTCATCCTTGGAAGATCCCTGCGCCATGCTTCGTCAGTAGTAGTAGTAGTAGTAGTAGTTGAGGTGGTTGTAGACGTCCCCGCCGACAGGGCGACTGACATGGGGCGATCGATCGTCGCAACAAGCTCTCCTTTTTCGTTCTCAATTGGAAAAATATCAAAGAGCAGCTTTCCGATAACATCCTTGCCCTCCAAACCAAGAAGTGCTTGCGCCGCTTGATTCATGCGCGTTATTCTGCCGGAAAAATCAAGGGTAATAACGCCGTCCCCGATACTGGCGAGGATTGCCTCAACATGGGCCCTGACATGCGCGAGCTCTTGCTTTTCCGCTTGTAAATCCTCAAAAACGTTTCGCGCGGCAATCTTCGCATCTTCAGCTTTTTTCTCTATGAGTTTGTGTTCGGTGATATTCTGAAATACGGCGACAAAAAAATTTTTGTTAGGGCTGTATGCCCTGACGAAAAACCACCGTTCAAGCGACTCGATGTGCATTTCAAAATCTTCCGATACTCCAGTCGAGGAAACTCTGCCGCAAGCCTCGAACAGTGTCGGATTTGATGCGATAATTCCGGGAATGAGCTGTGTGACATTCTTGCCTACGACATCTTTCAACCCGGTCAATCGTTCAAAATTTTTATTTACCGCAAGATAGGTAAAATCAACCGGACGGGCACGGGCATCAAAAATCATGCGGCAATACATGATGCCGTCCGGCGAATTATCAAACAGTGACTTGTGGAGCTCTTCTGCATCCCAAGCGTTCATTGGCGTGAGTTAAAAGTTGTCGTCGTGGCCGGATAACGCGCTTCTGTCTTCATTATTTGTAATCCGCGCCTTGAGGTCCTCGATTTCTTTTTTGAGCTCAACCATTTTTACTTCCCGCCCGATCATGGTTTCGTTCAGTGTTTCCAATTCTTTTACGCGTGCCTCCAATTCTGTTGTCCTCTTTGCCACTTCTCGCGTGAGTTCTTCGGTGTATTTCTTCATTTTATCCTCAAGTTCTACCTGTTTGGTAATGTCCTCCATAGCCAGTAGTACAATCGGAGTTTTGTTATCCACCGTGAACACCTGCCGTGCGTTGAGCATCATAATGCGGAATCCAATGCCCGGAAAATTGTGCTCCACTCTAAAATCTTCAAAAAAGGTATTATTTGGCAGAATATCCTCAAGTAAGATTTTTAATTTAGGAATATTCCATTGGCCGTTCCCCAAATCATATACTTTTTTCCCTTCTGTTTCCTGGGCGGTTGTCTGAAAAAACGCATAGAATGTTCTATTGGCCGAGAGTATATTCAGTTCATCCCCGAGAACTAAAAACGGCTCCCGCACAGTATCAACAACCGTCCTAATATACGTCCATGCGACTTTCCATAGCTCATCCGCCGCGATGTCACTTTGTTTCATAAGGTATGCTTCTTAAAGTGCTGATTTATAACAATAAGTATAGCATGCTTTTTCGCATACTAGAATGCCATGAAACTCATATCCCTCAACAATTAGGCGGTTCCAGGAATAGTTTTTTTGTGCACGAGGTTTTGTTTTTTATGGTAATTTCTTCTCCATATCCTCGTCTTATATACTGCCATGGTTATCCACTATGGACACAGGTTCGTTTCTGTGGTATAGTGGAATCGTAGGTGAAAGCCTACTAATCACGCGGTCCCGCCACAAGCGGGATTTTCGCTTTTTATAGATAATTCCTTTTACCGTCATAAAACCTTCCAAAATCAATATAGCGATCTTTTACCTTATGGAGCTCGCCCGCTGTCATATTGCGGACACCCACGATATACACCTTTTTGCCCTTGAGTTTGAGCCGCTCAAGCGGCGCAGCCATATCGGAATCGCCGGAGTAGAGTATTACGCCCGAAACTTTTTCAGCATCATCCATGATGTCCATTGCCATCTCAACGTCAAAATTGCACTTCGGCTCTTCAATGACCAGTCCTGTTTTCCGTATCTCTTCAACAAGCTCGTGCACTTTTGACGTAATGCCGTCATTGAATAAAGTCATCGTTGATCGCTTAAAAAGAAACGCCTGATCAATATTCTTGCGGATAAACTTCATGGGCTTTGAACGAAGCGTCGCGCCAGCCAGACGAATCCGCTTGTGAAACGCCAGTGAGGATGCGAGATCGCGCTCATTGACACCGTAATATGCTTTGACTTCTTTTACCGACGGGAACGACAAAAGTTGTTTGATGACGCTCTCAATCCGAAACCGCCAACCCAGGACATTTTGCCAATGAAACATATTCGTGATATCGAGATACGCGATGAGTGCTGTCTCATGGCGAAGAATATCGTAGTATGCGTTTTGCTTTTCATCTACGGTCATAGAAATTGCGTGTTGCTCCTTACGGCCTCCTCTTGGGAGACATGGGGTCAGCCATAATTTTTATCAACCCCACAAATTAAATCATAGCAAGTTTCCTATTGATTTCAATTCTTTTTTGCATTCCGACGGAGAAAAATTCAGATACGAAAAAGCCCCTGAAGGGGGAGATCCCGCTTTGTATCCTGTCTGGTAAGCACTGACGACATTGAGTTCTACAATCGCGTAGGCGTTCATAAAGCATTTGAAGAACAGCTCGAGGCAATAAAAACACAAGGATGGACATACAATTACAAACGGCCCCATCAGGCATTAGGGTACCTGACATCCATGGAGTTCTATGAGCTCTGGAAAAAAATCCCGAGGAAGGGTAAACGCTCAATTTAAATACCAAGAGCAGCGAGTGCGCCTTCAGATACTGCTTCTGTGACACGACCACCTTTACGCGCATCACCCACAACGCTCACATTTTTTATTACCATTTTCAATTCGTTGGTCATCCCATCATTCGGCATTGCGCCAAGACACATCACGACCGTATCTGCTGGCATAGTCTTCCCTCCCTGGGATCCTTCAATCGATACGGTCGAGGGTCCGATTCCCATTACTTTGTATTCAGTCATAATCTTTACTTTTTTCTTTTTCAATCGTCCGAGAAGCAACGCGCGATCATCAGAAGGCGCTTCTGCTGCTATCGAACCGCTTGCTTCGACAATGGTTACCGGGTGTCCATGATCCGCAAGCACTTCTGCCACCTGAGCACCCATACACCCACCTCCAGCAATCACTACCTTCCCTCTCGCTTCTGCCCATCCTTCGAGAAGATCTCGAGCAATCACGACGTTTGTTCTCCCGACTCCTGGGATATTCGGCCGCGAAGGAGAAGATCCAAGCGCGACAATGCAAGCATCATACTCGCCCCTCTTGATCATCGCGGGTGAAAATTCTGTATTGAGGCGAATGTCAACGTTGAGAGATTGGACACTTCTCACAAGGCCTGTAATAAAATCACCCCAATCCTGACGATATGGCAATGCAGCTGCAGCATTTACTTGACCGCCAAGTTTAGCCTGCTTCTCATATAAAACTACCTTGTGTCCCCTTTCCGCTGCCACCTTTGCCGCGGAAAGGCCAGCAGGACCCCCGCCGATAACAAGCACTTTCTTCTTTGTTTTTACGGGTCGCTTAAATTCAAGCTCACGTCCACAATAAGGATTCACCGTGCAGAGCACATCCTGCCCAGCAAACAAACGACTAATGCATCCTTGATTACATGCGATACATCTATTGATCTGATCAAGTCGATTCTCGCGCACCTTGGTAGGATAATCAGGATCAGCGAGGAGCGTACGGCCAATTCCAATGAAATCAGCTTTCTTTTCTGTAAGAATTTTTTCAGCGCCTTCAGGGGTACGGATTTTCGCGACTGCAATAACAGGAATCTTCACGGCTTTCTTTACCCCCGCTGCAAGATACACGAGCGGCTCATCCGGCATTGCCATTGGGGGAATAAGATACCCTCTGGCATACGATGCATAATTTCCTACACTAATGTGGAGCGCATCTGTTCCAAGCCTCTCAAGAGCTTTTGCGATTTGTACAGTATCTGATAAATGTAATCCACCCGCTACCATCTCATCACCGGAAAGGCGAACAAGGATCGGGTATTCTGTGCCAACAGATTTGCGAACCGCGTAATATACTTCCTCAAGGAAACGAAAACGATTTTTAAAACTTCCTCCGTATGTATCCTTGCGACGATTCGAAAATGGTGAAAGAAATTGAGTGATAAGGTATCCGTGGGCTCCGTGTATTTCAACAAAATCGAGACCTGCTTTTTTTGCGCGAGCTGCCGCTTTCCCGTATGCCTTTACGACCTGAACAATATCCTCTCTGGACAATGCGCGAGGCACTTCCATGACCGTAGGATCTGGAATAGCCGATGGGGCGATCGGCTGAATACCCGAAACCTTTGACGAGGTCTGTCGTCCCGCATGATATAATTGGATTCCTATTTTTGCATCGTGCTTGTGTGCTGCCTTTGCCAATTTGTTCAAGCCTGGAATAGTAGCATTGGTGTGGATTCCTAGTTCATTTGCAAACCCACGACCATCTTGACGAATAAAACTCGCCTCTAAAATCAAAGCTCCGACGCCACCGCGCGCAATACGTTCAATATGCGCTACATAACGATCTGTTACCTGTCCTTTGGTATCAGCATAGTTGCGTACCATCGGCGGCATAATGTACCGATTTTTTATCTCCATTGAACCAATACGACCGGGGGAAAACAACTTCGGAAACACCATATATTTTTTGTTACGATTTATTCGGAAGTCTTACCATCAAAATGTTCTTCATCCTTCTCGGCCACTGCTTTTGTTTTATGGATCACGCCATCACGATGATTCGGTGGAGCGTATACGGTATACAATTGCAGCGACACGTCCGGCGAAGTATTGATAATATTATGTTTGGTACCCGCCGGAACAAGCACCACAAATCCATCGGTGATACTGTATTCGATTCCATCAAGAATTGCTTTCCCCGCGCCAGCTTCACAGCGAATAAATTGGTCTAATTGATGAACCTCTTCGCCAATCTCTTCGCCAGGCTTAATGCTCATGATAACAAGTTGGCAATTTCTTGCAGTGTAGAGGAC
>JACQSB010000019.1 GCA_016206175.1 Candidatus Uhrbacteria bacterium
GAATAAGATGACACTGTTGGGTATGCCAGACTCCTACCTTGTTGCCTAATTCGTGAAGACAAAGGATCATTCCCTTATATTTACGATTTATTCAACAAAGCCGTTATCGAATATAACATTTTTGTACATACTTCAAACATTTTTGAGTCGCTTGCTCTAAAAATTCTTGTGAAAAACCTTGCCTTCCCTTGAGACTCAAATCTAATAACGTTTCGCTGGAACGAAAATTCTGAAGATAATAATTTTTCGCTCCTGGTATCAGCTCCGCCATTTTCAGTATATCCGACTCATCGTGGAGTCCCTGCGCTACCGTGCTTCTAAATTCGTATTCAATAGGCGACTCTAGAATCAAGGCAATACTCTCCGTTATTTTAGAAATATCAATCTCCCTGCCAGCGATCTGATTATACCGCTCCAACGGCGCTTTGATATCCATCGCGATACAATCAATGAGCTTATCTTGAATCAATGCCGATACCGCATTGGGATTGCTACCATTAGTATCCAGTTTAACACAAAATCCTAAATTTTTGACTTTTATAATAAACTCCTTTAGATCCCCCATGAGAGTCGGCTCTCCGCCTGAAATTACTACCCCCTCCAATAAGCCGATTCGCTGTTTTAAAAAATTGAAAAAGATGTCTTCTTGAATAAAACTATTTCTCAAACGCGCGATTTTATCCGGCAACACAAATTCGCTATTATGGCAATAGGGACAACGAAAATTACAGCCCGGCGTAAATACAATACAAGCCGTCTTTCCCGGATAATCCAGCAAAGTAAATTTTTCAATCCCGCTAATTAACATTTCTGGTACTGTTTACAAAATTGAGAGTTCGCCGAGACACACTCGTCAAAATGCTGGCGAGACATATGCTCGGACTTCTTCCCAATATTGAACGAAGCAACAGGGCGATAATACCCCATTACTCGCGTCCAGACCTCGCACCGCGTCCTTTTCATAAATGTTCGCGACTTTCGCGTCTTAATATTAATAATATAGTCCTTTAATTCTTAATTTATTTCCCCGCTTGTTTGGATGTATGTTTCTTTCTAAACTCCCAATCGAAAAATGATTCTCCGGCAATTCCGTTTTTTTCATCGCATTTAGGACAAAAATCATATTCCCCTTGCAAATATCCATGTATCGGACAAATAGAAAAAGTAGGCGTTATGGTAATATAGGGCACTCGAAAATTAGCTAAAACATTACGCACCATCGCGCGGCAAGGTCCTGCTTCCGAGATTCTTTCTCTCATATAGCAATGAAAAACCGTCCCGCCCGTATATTTCCCTTGCAGCTTTTCCTGAAGCTTCATTGCTTCAAAAAGATCATCAGTGTATCCGACCGGCAATTGTGAAGAATTAGTGTAATAAGGCGCCTCGTTAGTCCCGGCCTGCAAGATTCCCGGGAATTTTTTTTGATCGGCTTTAGCGAAACGGTAAGTCGCGCCTTCTGCCGGCGTCGCCTCCAGATTATAAAGATTCCCTGTCTCCTCTTGAAACTCCACTAGCCTCGCCCTCATGTGATCCAGCACATTCAACGCAAACTCCTGCCCCCGCGCAGTCGTGATATTTTCATGGTCATCGGTAAAATTGCGAATAGCTTCATTCAACCCATTGATGCCAATCGTTGAAAAATGGTTATGCAGGGACCCTAAATACCGCTTAGTATAAGGGAACAGCCCTTGATCCATCCATCTCTGCACCTCTTTGCGTTTGATTTCTAAAGACGCTTTGCTAAGCTCCATCAGATAATCCATTCTCTTGAAAAACCTTTCTTTATCTTGCCGGCATTGATAGCCGATTCTGGCGGCATTGATGGTAATCACGCCAATGGAGCCCGTCATTTCCGCTGAACCAAATAACCCGCCGCCCCGTTTCTTTAATTCCGTCAGATCCAGCTGCAGGCGGCAGCACATGGACCGCACATCGCCCGGGTTCAAATCAGAATTGATAAAATTTTGGAAATACGGCGTGCCGTATTTGGCCGTCATCTTGAACAAAGCGTCTGTTTTGGGGTTATCCCAATCAAAATCCTTAGAAATATTATAAGTCGGAATAGGAAAAGTGAAAGTTCTCCCTTTGGCGTCCCCTTTGGTCATGATTTCAATAAATACTTGATTAATGATATCCATTTCCTTCTGCAATTCCCCGAAGGTATAATCAAAATACTTCCCGCCAAGCTTTAATCGTTTATCTTTCAAATCCATCGGACATATCCAATCTAGCGTAATATTCGTAAAAGGCGTCTGGGTTCCCCACCGGGAAGGTATATTTAGATTAAACACGAACGATTGAATATTCTGGCGCACATATTGATAAACCTTATCCTCCAGGTATCGTTCCATCTCTTTATCCGACGCGAAGCTCATGCCGTATTTTTGAATATCCTCTCTCAATTCCAATTCGTATTTCTTTGCGAAAGGCGCGAGATACGTGTCAAAACTGGAAAACGCCTGCGCCCCAGCCCATTCATTCTGCAAAGTGCCGAGGAAATTCACCATCTGCGATACCGCGGAGCTCAAATGTTTTGGAGGGTCCGATTCAATTTTTTCCGGGACCCCGTTAAATCCTTCTTCCAAAAGCGCGCGCAAACTCCACCCCGCGCAATAACCGGACAGCATATCCAGATCATGAATATGAACATCGCCATTTCGGTGAGCCTCGCCGGCTTCTTTGGGATAAACATGCGACAGCCAGTAATTCGCGACAACTTTGCCGGAGGTATTCAAAATCAGCCCGCCCAAAGAATAGCCCTGATTGGCGTTAGCGTTCACGCGCCAATCTTCCCTGTTTAAATATTCGTCTATGGTTTTTTGGACATCCACAACGACATTCTGGTTCTGCCTTAATTCTGCTCGTTTGGAGCGGTATAAAATATAGGCTTTCGCGGTCTTCTTATAAGGCGACTCTAAAAGAACTTCCTCCACCGCGTCCTGGATTTCTTCAACTCCAATCACATTCCCTATAATCCGTTTAGGCAACAACGCGATGACATGGGAGGCTAAAACTTCCGCGCCTTCCCTCCCGAAGTCCCCGGTCGCTAAACCAGCTTTTTCTATCGCGGCTATAATTTTTTCTGGCTCAAAATAGGCTATCGCCGCGTCCCTTTTTTTAACTTTGATCGGCATAATATTGAGAGATAAAAAAGCTCGCTTACGTCCGTAAGCGAGCTTCAAGAGCTTCTACTTCCATGGTAGAGAAAGTACCGTCAAAAATCAATTTACATTTTTAAGGCATTTACCCGATGTGGACAATCAATCTTGGTGCAAATCCACTCACCTTTGCTTTGATTGTGGATAACTGCCATCTGATGGCAAAACTTGCATTTCACCTCTATTTTCCCCTCCAGGATTATCCCTTTAAAAAACAATTTCCCGCAGTACTCACAGCGGTATTCTTTCAAGCCTAGAGATGTCATAGTTTACGGAAAAAACAATTAAAAAGTTAATTCTTGTTTCTTCTGGCAACAATGACATCCCCCTTTGCAAATTTGTCTGTTGTATGAAAATCAACTTTGATGCCTTGTTGTCGTAGATATTCAACGCGTTTTATGTCAAGCTCAATCATAGCGTCCATTCCTTGTTGCTTCTTATTTGGGTCTGTGCTGTTTGTCCAATCAGATTTTCTGCATAAATTTTGCCACTCGCCAGTATCAAGTCCATAACGTGGCGGTTTACTTTTTGCCTTGCCTTGACAACATGTCATTATAACTAACTCCGGACTATCCGAATTCAGCCATCTTTCAATAAGGTCGTCAGCCAAATCTCCACAAGGGTGTTTTGCAATGACAACGGCATTCGGAGGAAATTCTAAATTTTGTATAGTTCCTTCTTGAAACTTAACCCTTTCTTCCAACTCATTGCCAAACGGCATATGATTTATTATGAGTTTCGCGTAGTATTTAAATTCGCTTACAGGATCAACGATTGTCGCTTTATTGATTTCTTTTCGCTCTATGTACGCTTTCAACATCAGTGCAATAGCTACATCTCCAGCACCTCCAGCAACATCATAAATTTCACTACAATTTTCTGGAAACTCTACAAAATTAAAGAGATACTGTAATTCTTCCATTTTGGCTCGTATCTTTTCCATAACTTCTTTATGTAAACGATTTTTTTCTTCATCGCTCATTTTAAATTCCAGATTTCCTTTTCTCTTTTTTGCAACCGCATCCACAAATGTAATGCCACCTTTAATCCAAGCCATTGCATCAAAAATTTGATCCCTCACACGTATTAAGGCATTTTCAGCTTTGAGATAATTTTTGTAATCAATTCCTTCAGATTCTCGTCTCAAAGGAAAAGCCTTAAAATAATCTTCTAGGCTTTCAGTAGTTTCGCCACCCTCTTTGCGAGAAGTGGGCAAATATATATTCTCTGCTCTTACTGCTTCCATGGATTTCATAGATGTCTTGCCCTAAACTTTTTTGACATTTAAAAACACCTCATCCCCAAACTTATCAATAACGTCTTGCACTGTAATTTCTGACCCCTCCGGCCAAATATCTTCTGTGACGGGTCTTACAGGTAGTCCGGGGTGAACAGTCCAAATCATTTCTTTTGTAGAAGGTTCAGGATCATCTGGTTTTTTACCTTTTTCATTGGGGCCAATAATGATCGTACCAAAATCTGTAATGGGTAAATTCTGGCCTTCTACAACCAAAGAGCAAGGGGTGCCCTGCTTCGTTCTGATAACTTTTACTTTTGTATCGGGTGCAAGATCTTTGACATTAGCAATACCGACTTCTCCTGGCGTCTCAACTTTCAAATAGCGACAAAAAGCCATCAGTGCTTCCGGTGGCACTCCCATTGCAATAAATTTTTCTCGATCATCACCATCCAAATTACCGCGTTGCTCAATAGCTTTTTCTAGTAGGTCTTGTAAATTTTCTATTTCAGTAAATAGCGAACCAACCCCTTTTTCAGGATCAAAATGCTTGACTTCCATATCCTTGAAATATCCCGCGTGTTCTGCTGGAAGCATGCCTTGAATTATTCTTTGATTACCCGCTATTTTAATTTTTTTAGCAAGATCATCTAGATTTTCTGGGAATCTAATTTTTTCGCTCATAGTTTTATTACGGAAAATGGTTGTTAAATCTTTTTCCGTTAAGTTAATGGTTAATGAATCTTTGCTTTATTCTAATGCAAAAAGTATTCAAACACAATAGCAAGGGAGTATATAGATTTGTCGCCCGCGTATGGGTGGGACAATGGCGGCATCAATAATTAAAAGTCGAGGTTTTGCGAAATCCTTTTCCCCAAAAAAATAGTTTTCGCAAAACCGAGTCCGCATTTTAGCCCCGCCACACTGCCTCGCTCCGCGCGCTTCTGTATCTTTTTCTGCAAAACTGGAGCCGTTGATCGGATTTGAACCGATGACCTACTCCTTACCATGGAGTTGCTCTACCAGCTGAGCTACGTGGGCATTTAATAAGATAGGGCCTTAATCTGTTCGAAAAACTCTTCAATTTTCTTATTATCAGGATTGGCAGTCCGCAATTTATCAAGCGCACGTTCCGCGTACAAACGCTGACCCAATGCAATATAGGTCGCAGTCAATGAATCTAAAAATCGCGGATTGTTGCTCTCCAGAGCAACTGCTTTCAGGATCCAAGATAACGCCTCTTCAGTGCGTTCTTGGAGTATACAAACTTCCCACAAATCGTACAAGACCTCTGTCCGAAGAGCCTCCTTGGTCGCTATCGCATCATGCTCGACATTCGAACGTCCTAAAAGACGAAGCAAATGCTTCAGGGTAGCCTCTGCTTGAGTAAATTCCTTCTGTTCAAGATAGATACGCGCAAGCCCCTGATAGGGTTCAATGCGGCGCGGATTCAGCTTAATTGCTTCAATAAAATCCTGCTCGGCATCATAGTACTGCTCCTCTTTTACCGATTCATAACCACGGGATATAAGATCTTTCGGCGTTACTCTATCATCTTGGCCGGATGCTCTTAATTCTTGTTTTGCTTGCGGATATGATTCCTTGATCTCACGCAATTTTTCATACGAACGACGGAGGTAGCGGGACAGTGCGGTAATCAATGGGCTCATAATCTGGAAGAAGCGCAGGACCCACTCATGCGTGGTGCGAGAGAATCGCTCCTGCAAAATGCGCTTGCGCACTGATGCTTCCCGCTCTTGTGGCAATGCCTCGACATTGATGGATGCAACGATGCGTAAACGTCTCCCGACTAGATACGAGATAGCGGTAATACAGAGAATGATGATAATGATGGATATGATGTTCAAAATCATACTGAATTGCTGACACGCTTGATGATAGCGCAAAATCCGGGAGCCGTAAGGCTCGCCCCACCGATGAGAGCGCCGTCGCTTACTCCCTTCGCGACAAAATCAGCAATGTTTGCTTCAGAGACGCTACCTCCATAGATAATCCGACAATAGCGGTTCACGGCGTCCATACCCCAAGCATTCTCTAATAATCCTCGAAGATAAGTATATATCGTTGCGCAGTCAGATGCTGTTGCGCTTACGCCTGTTCCGATCGCCCAGATTGGCTCATAAGCGATTACAATTTCTCTCGACAATGGGGTTTGCAGAAGCCCTTTGAAGGCTGAAAGAAGTTGTTGCTGCAATATCGATTTTCGTTTGCCAGAAACTTTTTGCGCATGGCTCTCGCCTATGCAGAGAACCGGCGTGACAGTCTTTGTATTGGAGACAAACTCAACTTTTTTTCTGATCGCTTCGTTTGATTCATTCTGAAGTTGCCTCCGTTCGGAATGTCCGATGAGTACGAAGGTTGCGCCAAGTTCTTGCAATGTTCTAACTGATTCCTCGCCGGTAAATGCTCCACGCTCTTCCCAAAAACAATCTTGTGAGCCGACGGATAAAGTCTTTACTCGACTTGCAATTCGCGCTACTGCATCCAGTGCGGTAAAGCTAGGCAAAAGCACTATCTGCGCCGACTGCCGCGACTCACGCGACTTTCCGCAGCTACCGCAGGAACGAGCAATAGCATGCGCCAACTTACAAGATTCAGCGACTGTAAGATTCATTTTCCAATTTGCCATTAACAAAGGAGGGGGCATAGGAAGTTATTCATGCATGTTTTGCAATCCTGCTATGATGTCGTCGGAATGAAGACGGGAATAATCCGGAAGATCAATAACTCCGGAAACTCCGAGATGGCGAAGGAATTGGAATGAAAGCCGATATGATTTTTCATCGCTTTCTTTCATCTGTTCTTCGTCTACAAGGCCGCGAATCAAAAGATTCCGTAATGCCAAACTGCAATTTACGCCGCGAATCTTTTCTATCTCGGACTTCGCAACGGGACCCCGATAGGCAACCACCGATAGTGTTTCAAGAGCCGGTCGCGTCAGTTCACCAATTGACTCTTCCTGTAAATATGTTTGTACGACGTTGGCTGCTGACGGGTGCGATACTAACTGATATTCACCGTCATTATGGAGAAGAAGGATACCTCGATCGGCCGTCCGATATGACTCATACAACTCATCAAGGGCCTGACGCACCTCTTTGAGAGGTTTGCCGGATATTGCCACAAGTTTCTGCGCTGTTAAAGGTTTTTGCGATACAAACAAAATACTTTCAAGCAATGCTTGGATGGTCATATGAATCCATGCTAGCAAATATCTTCCCAAATGAAAAGCCCCGTAGCAAACCGTAAGGTTCTGCTACGGGTGCACCTACCGCTCTTTTTCTGCGCTTAACTCATTTTCTTCCGAATGAAAGCCGGAACGTCGATCTCGTCTCCGTTTTGCTCTTCCGTATCTTCCTCAAATCCTCTGGCCTGGCCCGGCAGGTCCTTTGCGGGAGATTTCATGCCTACCGATCTCGTCACAGGCTGGCCAAAAATCGATGAACTGGAATTAAATGGTTGGCGCTCGCCAAATGACTTTTCAAATGGGGCTTTCGAAACTATTTTTTCGCGTTCGGAGAAGCCGGTCGCGATAACAGTGATGCGAATCTCATCGCCGATATTTTCGTCGATAACGGCACCGAATATCACCTTTGCATCAGGATCAGTCGCAGAAGTAATGATCTTGGCCGCTTCGTTAATTTCAAGCATCGCAAGGTCCGGACCGCCGGTGATAGTGAAAAGCACGCCTTTCGCCCCTTCGATCGAAAGTTCAAGAAGTGGGCTCGAGATGGCGAGTTTTGCAGCCTCAACGGCACGATTATCTCCGCTCGCAACTCCAATACCCATCAAGGCGGAACCGGCTCCCTTCATGATTGCTTTTACATCGGCGAAATCAACATTGACTAAGCCGGGTACGGTAATCAACTCAGAAATGCCGCGCACACCCTGCTGGAGCACTTCATCAACAATTTCAAATGCCTCCATGATTGAAGTCTTTTTGTCTACAATCTGTAACACCTTATCGTTTGGAATGGTGATAATTGCATCAACTTTTGATGCAAGCTCATCCCATCCTTTTTCAGCGATCATGCGACGAGCAGAGCCCTCAAAGGAAAAAGGTTTTGTCACAACCGCTATGGTGAGAGCGCCAACATCTTTTGCCAAATCTGCAACAACAGGAGCTGCGCCGGTACCGGTTCCGCCTCCGAGCCCACAGGTGATAAATACCATATCGCTATCTGCCAGTGAATCACGAATCTCATTTTGATTTTCTTCCGCTGATTTCTGCCCCATCTGCGGATCCATGCCGGCACCGAGTCCTTTTGTCACGCTTTTACCTATCTGTATCTTTGTTGCCGCTTGCGAATGATGCAGCGCCTGCACATCCGTATTCGCTGCCAGGAATTCAACGCCGCGAATCTTTCCGGCAACCATGCGATTTACCGCTGAACCGCCGCTGCCGCCGACTCCAACAACTTTGATTTTTGCAAATGTTTCAATTGATGGTTTCACTTCCATAAATGACTATGGTTATGCTTTAGTCTAAAAAGAAACGCGATGAATCATCTCGTGACTCACCGCGCTCAATAGTATCACCGGAAAATGCCTAAGGCAAGAGTGACTTGAATAATTTTTTTACTCGGCTTCTAATATCAAAAGTTGTTTCCATGGAAAGAAAAGACCGATTACCATGATGACGCTGCTGATGCATGATAAGTCCCCAGTTTGCGATGCTCATTCCCGTAATAAACGTCTGATCCTGCACTCGGTCAATCACATTTATGACGTTCCGCAACGTTGCGTATGCAACAGGCAATTTGAGCCGTTTTTTCGCAATATCCACAATACCGCTTAATTTTGACCCGCCGCCCGTTAGTATTGCACCACCGGGCAAAATCCCGCTTCTCCCAATTCTTTTTAACTCATGTTCAATTTTATCAAATATCTCCTCAACTCGCGCTTCGATAATCTGATGGACGTATTTTGCTGAAACGCTCCCCTCCTCCATTGCATCAAATTCCGACAAATTGATATCGCCTTTTTTGGGAGTTTCTCGCGCCAATAATTCGCCATACTCGAGTTTGATCTTTTCGGCAAGCTCAATGGAGATCCGCAACCCGATTGCGATATCGGATGTGATATGGTCTGACCCCATGGGAATCACTGCGGTATGCAACACTTCCCCTTCTTCATAAACAATCATGCTAGTCGTCGCAGCCCCGATATTTATCAAAACAACGCCGAGCTCTTTTTGTTTATTCGTCAATACCGCCTCTCCGGTAGCAAGTATTGAAAAAACCAAATCTTCAATTTCAAGATTCGTACGATAAATACATTTGGTAAAATTGCGTATTTCCGCCGCAAAACCTTGTATTACAAGCGCGTCAACTTCGAGCCTGCTCCCGGTCATTCCGATAGGATCTTTCGTTGATATCTGTCCGTCAATAATCGAGCTGCGTGGGATGACATGCAAAATCTCATGGTTTGGCGGAGTTGCTATGGTCCGCGCCGAATCCAGAGCACGCTCAACATCAGACTTTGATATCTCTCCATTTACCTTGCCAACTGCAATAATACCTCGACATGCCTGAGATACGATATGGATTCCGGATATTCCGATCCATGCCGACTCAATCGGAATGCCGCTCATCCGCTCCGCCTTTTCCAGACAGGCACTTATCGATGCTGCAGCATCATCAATACTCGTAATTGATCCTTTATTTACACCTTCTGCGGGATGCTCTGCTGCGCCAATGACTTGCAATTTTTTTTCCGTTCCTTCCTCAAAAATCTGACATACAACGGCGCGTATCGCACTGGAGCCGACGTCAAGTCCCGTTATGGTAGTATCTTTCATAAAATTACTTTTCCGTGTTATCAACAGTATACTAAATATCAACCAAAAGCAAAAGAGAGCAATCGTGGCAAAAAGAGAATCGATCCGATCGCAAGCGAGCAGAATGCCAAGATGAGAACTGCGGCGCTTGATAAGTCTTTCATGTGCCGCACCAGAGGGGAAACACGAGGCTTCATGCCATCAATAATCCTCTCCAAAACGCTGTTAAATATCTCTGCTGTCAGAACAGCTCCGATCGTAAGAGATAACACAGCCCATTCAACGGAAGTAATCTGAAAGGCAAATGCTAGTATCACTATGCCAATCCCTGCACCAACTTGGATACGAAAATTCTGCTCTTCGCGAAAAGCGATTGCCAATCCGCGAAATGCAGACTGGATGCTACGATAGAGGCGTAGTGCGGCGTGCATATCATTAGTGTGATCGAGTGTTTGAAAGAATCTTTGATGATAAAAGATTCATGCGCCGGCGATCACTGGAAGTCATGTGGTCATACCCTTGCAGGTGCAATATGCCATGAACTATCACGCGAGCATATTCAGAAACTCGCGTTGACCCGTAACGCGGAGCCTGCGCTCCGATTTGCTCGGGACAAAGGTAAAGCTCACCTTCTGAACGCTTGCCTGTCATATCAGCCGGATAGGTAAAAGAGAGCACATCCGTCATACGGTCTTGGCTGTGATAGATTCTGTTAATCTCGCGCATCCTTTTTCGATCAACAAATAGTACCGACACCTCCATTGGCACCCATGCTGGACAAACGGCACGAGCACGACGCATTATGGTCTGATACCATCGCGATGTTTGGAACTGCCGCGGTATCAATGGTTTGCATGATAAACCGCACTCAATTCGTATTGTAATCATCGCACAAAAGAGAGGTCGGTAAACACGAAACTTCGCAGCATCATACGGAATGTGGTCAAAAATTGCGGCTGCGCGCTCGTATCCTGATTATAGAGAAAGGAATAGACGTACGGAGCTATTACCACCCCTGTCTCGTCAGTTTTTACGAGATATGCTGATAGGCCATCAGGAGCCATCACCCCCGTCCAGTTATTAAAAGAAAGGGTCTGCAGCTGCGATGAATCTGCGCTTGGGTCAACAAGTGCGATATACCAATCAATGGCACCAAGGGATTGGGGATTGTCCTGAACTTTTACCGAAATAAATTCACCAAGCGCCGAACTAATGACAACCTCCTTATCGGATTCATTGACAGCTCGTGATGACCATGACGACGGGTAATAGAGTGAATACGAAAATGTAGGATTTGTATACGGCGTTACCCTGCCGGAGATTTCAAGACGCGCACCATCAGGCCGTAGCGGATCAAATAGGTGTTCAACTTCTTCACCATCGGTAAAACCATCTCCGTCGGTGTCCTGGATCTGGCTATTCGTATTGTAAAGGCGCTCCTCCGTATCCGTAAGCCCGTCTTTATCGCTGTCAATGGCAGGAATTGAAGGCAATTTTACACCGGTTTCCCCTTCCGCTGGTTGCTCCGCAATAGGCTCTTCAGGGGTTGGTTCTTGCGATCCCTGATCGGAAGCTACAGCTTCTGTTGTTGTGGCTGCCGTTGTTGTTGCAGTCGTTTCTTCTGATACCGTTTGTTCTTCAGCGGGCTTTTGCGGCTCCTCGCTGACAGGCTGCTGTTGTTCAACTGGTTTCTGCTCTATGGAAGGCTCATTCTTTTGTGGAGTGGAAAAAACAAAAAACAATACCCCTCCGGTAGCTGCAAGGAGTAGAACGATGAGCGCAACGATAATGATAGGCTTGGAATTGGATTTCGGCGCGCCGCGGCGGAATTTCTCCGGCATAGTATACACCACCGCATCGATCGTCGGAGGAGTCTTTGCCGGCTGGCGGGATGACTCTTCTTTTGTCGCCAATTCTTCTTCTATCAAATCAAACATAGCAAATGGGTCTAATACTATGGAAGCGTTGCGGGCAGTTTACCGCTGCCATTCGGATCGTATCCGTTGCGCACCTCTTCGCCATCCAAAAAACCGTCTCCATCGCTATCTGCATTCGACGGATTGGTTGCATATACTTGCAATTCTTCCCTATCACTTAACCCGTCACCATCCGTATCAAATAGATTTGGGTCTGTTTTATATTTCGCTTCGTCTTCATCAGAAAGACCGTCCCCATCAGTATCTGCTGCGACTGGTGTTGTATCTTGTCTTTGTTCAGCTGCCGTTCCAGATGCATCTTCACCAGTTGGAAGGGCTGCCGGATTTTCAGACAGGGGCTGTTCTTCTGTTGGTTGAACTTCTTCTTTTGTGGGTTCTTCGCTAAATTTTGGTATCTCTTGCTTTTCTGAAGGCGCAGGAAATACGTTGCCTGTCGGCGCTGCTTCCTGCTTGGGCTTAAGCAAAAAAACCAAGCTTATACCGCCGCCGATTACGAGCACTAATACAATGATTCCAATCAAGGCAAGGATCATATGCTTCTTGCCAGCATGAGGAACAACATCTTCATATTCTTCCATTGTTTGCTCTCCTCCTGACTCTGCTGCAGGCATCTCCCCCATGGGAACCGATGTATCCGGCGTTGCTGCTTCAGTCCCCTCTTGTGCAAACATATCAACAGGCTCATTGGACGCCTGCTCTTCTGACGCCATTTCTTCTGGTTTTTTTTCTTCAAACATATAAATACAAAATATGAGTGATGGGCCACTTTGTTATAGTATACCACATACATTGTTTCTTGTCTTGTGCGTAAAGCAAAATAAAAATGCTACTTATTAAAGTCATTATCAGTGACAGTAGTGAGTGTTGATGTTGCTGATACTATCTGCACTGCAGCACACTGCCTTCGAAGCTTTGAGTCGGAGAAGAGCGGGTATTCATACACTCCGCAAAGTTCGTATTTCTCTTTTGCCGATGCCGTGGCGGGCACATTGATATACCCATAAGCAAATAATTTCTTCTCGACAAGCTTATCTTTTACATTATCACCGAGTGCTATAACCGGAGGAGTTGTCGTACTCTGTTGCGGATCAAGCGGCATGGAAGCGCGGAGCTCTTTGCCGAGTTCCTGCGTCCACGAAGGCCAGCCGGAAACCGACTGGCTGCGAGTATAGCTCCCGGCCAAAAGCGCTGGATAACAGGTCGGATCACAGTGCGTGCGAACACGATACTGCTCCAGTTGATCGTGGATAAAGCTCATATGTGCCAATCGCTGGAAATCGCGCCGCAACGCTTTGGCGGCATCGGCATCAGTCTGGATTGTCGCCAACTGAATGGTACGCATCATCTCCGTAAATATGGTGCGTGTCTGTGCTTGCGGATTTGCGCTTGTTGTGAGATTTAAGATCCGATACGATGCAATTGATTTGTTTGATGCATGAAGGGTCGGCACGCTGATGTAGTATCCGGTCGAATCCTGCACTGCAGGAAAACCATTGATTACGGTGCTTGATGGCCGCTGTTTTGGATTAACTCTATTGTTCGCATACCAGACATCCGGCGCAAGTTTGCTGGGATTATCATACACGCGCATGACGATAAGATCACTCGAAGTGCTAAACCGATAAAAATATTCTTCCAGCGGAGTTACCGATCCCGTAGAAACCCGATCCTTGACAGATGTGGGGTCAGGCAGAAGAGCAGGCAGCGTGCCTGATTTTTTCGCCACACAGTAGGAAAGCCGGTATTGATATTTTCCTGAGGGATCGGTTGCTGTTCCTGAAGTTTGCCAGAGCTGAAAACAATCCTTCAAGGTGCACTGTTTGGCATCCCCTGGTGAAAAACATTGATCCGAAGTCCATACTCCTGACGATATGTCGCACTGCTCCCCACCATCTACTTGACCATTGCCACAGTTGGTGGTTGGGGTGATTATCGGTTTTAATACATCATTTACAAGCACAATCTTTGCTTGCTGGACCGTGCCGGCAAGCGGCAGTACGTATGCCGTAAGGGTGGCGCTGCCGGGTTGATTGGTATTTTCAATAACGACAGTTGTCTCTTTGCCGGCACTGCCAACTTTTCTGACCTCACGAAATGCCGAACTATCGCTCAATTCCCAACGCACCTGCCGAATATCGCCATCCCCGAACAATGAATTATTTTGCGCGTGTATTCGGAGCGAATAACGATGCTGATTGCCTGCTCGGCTGCCAGCAGCCCCCTTGTCAGTATCATCTTCGCAACTATCCGCTGTGCAGGAAAAACGATCAATGTCGATCGGCCGACCGTTGCTGTCGATGATAACTTTTTCGAAAATATTCGGATTGCCCTGCTTGTCCGGCGCACCAACACACTGAATGGGATTACCGCCTGACGCGGTGCATGATTGATAGGGATGTTTATTCTCGATAGGAAGTGTAGCCGAACCTACGATGCCATCAGCCCATGCGGTGACAATGCCAGTGCCGGTCGAGGTTGCTGATGCATCAAGCAAGGTTTGTATGGTAATGCGCTTCGCGCCAGAAGTTGCTGACAGGCGGTAGAGGTTATTCTTGTCCACTTTCCAATGCACGCGCGAGTCAGCAATCGTAAGAATATTTCCTTGGGAATCCTTCGCTTCGAACTCAAGCGCATGCTGATTGTCTTGGCCGCTTGAGATCGAATCATCAGTACATGCATTCCCTATGCAGCCAAAAGCATCCTGAGAAAGAAATTGCCCGTTTGATTTAATCCTCATGGAGCGAATCTGTAATATCGATAATATATTCTCTACATTTATCTGCGCAGTAACTGTTTCTGCGGCTGCTCCGCCAACCGGTTTTAATGTTATACTTGCTGTCAACGTTGCGGGTGATGTTGTATTCACTTCGCTATTCGTCAAATATACCTCGGCATCTTTTGGCAAGAGCGTTCCTGCATTATCGGCTGTACGAGTAAGGGTGAAGGGTGAACCAGCGGAAAGCGCCCATTCAATCTTTTCAACGGCATTGAGGGAAATAAAACTGTTGTCTTTGCTGTGAAGGCGCAATGAGTATTTTCTCTGATTGCCGACAAATCGTGAGCTCTTATCGTTCGGGCAGGTATCACCAAAACAACCAAAGCGGTCAGTATCAACCGGCCTGCCATTCGCATCTATCACAGCAACTGATGAGGCTCCCGGCGATACGGATGGACCGCCTTCGCAATCAGAGCCGCTACCCAAACAAGTGGCACGAGGATGCTTGTTGTATATCGGAAGGTCAGCTGCCACTGTTCCGGTTGCGTTCGCAAGTGCGAGCCGTAGCTGCCCACTACCGGCAGAATCAGCATTCGTAAGCTGTATGGTTCTTCCTGCGCCTGATAGGCGCATTGCGGTTGTGGTAGCTGTAAGCTCCCATGTAATATCCCCGTCAGGGACAGTAACAGCTTTTCCGTCTGCATCGTAAAACTCTGCTGTGATGCGATGCTGGTTGCCGAACAAGGAGGTATTGAAATCATCCGCGCAAAAATTGCCGATACAGCCAAAAGCATCTGACGGCAGATAGTCGCCATTAGTTGATAGTTTGATAGCAGAAATGGTGCGGATCGTGGCACCTGCACCGCAACTTGATGCGTTTGTGCCACATGTGTTCACGTCTTGGCATGATCCATTAACGAATTCTTTATGCGGCTTTGACTGTCCTGCTGAGCAACCGCCACCGCAACTTGATGCGTTTGTGCCACATGTGTTCACGTCTTGGCATGATCCATTAACGAATTCTTTATGCGGCTTTGACTGTCCTGCTGAGCAACCGCCACCTCCCGGATTCACTGTCACGATCACCTGCTGTCGTGCTGTTTCATTTTGCAATCCGGTTACTGTGACGACAACCGTGGAGGTGCCGGCCTGATTTTTTGCCGTCACTTGGGTTGTAGCAGCGGACAATGAACTCACATCAACGACTGCTGTGGACGTTGCCGTCGGTCGGAGAGCAAGCCACTCTATCTTTGATGGCGATACTTCGATGTTATCCGCAGTATATGCCTTTAGGCGATAAAGATGCTGATTGCCGGTGCTCGACGCATTTTGATCATCGGCGCAACCGCTTGGAGTGACACAAGTGAATAAATCAGTAGTGGTGGCTACCGATGACGCGTTAATAAAAATCTCAACCCGTGTTATTCTGCCGACATCGGACGGTGGAGTTACGGGACCATCAGGCTTTTTGAGGCGAATTGATTTTTGACATTGCTCTCCAAACCATGCATTGCCTTCCTTCATTTGTAACGTGAGATTGGCAGTGCCTTGTGAAGTAGGTGTATAAGGACGAACGCCAAATGTAATGCTGTCTCCCGGAGGAACCGTCCGCGACAGCGGTATCATATCAAGCTCAGGAAATTTGATTGAGCCGGATGAACGCAAAGCAAACATATGCGTAGCGGGATTCCATGTCTTTGTGCCGGCGTTTCTGAGAGAAAACTCTAGCAAGAAATCTTTATCTTCACTACTGATGAGCGGAAGCTCTTGCGCACGGCAGGCATTCGTACAAGCATTGATATTATCACGATCACCGTCATCGCATTGTTCCGACCCCTCTTTGATCCCGTTGCCGCATATGCCTTTATTGAACTTGCAATCCGTGCGACATTGATCAGCATTGGAGCGGTTGCCGTCATCGCATTGCTCTCCCGTTTCCACCGTACCGTTGCCGCAATAGGGTGCTGACGCATCGCGCAACATGCAATCATTCCGGCAGAGATTGGTATCAATCCGATCACCGTCGTCGCATTGTTCCGATCCCTCTTTTGCTCCGTTGCCGCAATTTCCCGTATTCCATTTACAGTCATTCCGGCAGGTGTCTGTGGTAATAAAATTACCGTCGTCGCATTGTTCGCCGATTGAAGATTCTACTGTTTTATTACCGCACCACGGAGTTTCTTGAGTTGCGTTGACGATGTTACATGTGTTTGTGCACGCATTGATATTCACGTGATCACCGTCGTCGCATTGTTCGCCGGCTTCGATTACGCCATTGCCGCATGATCCTGGATTTGCGCGGCAAGAATTGGAGCAAGCATCATTATCGGTTGTATTTCCGTCGTCGCACTGCTCGCCGGTATCACGAATCCCATTGCCGCACAGAGAGGTTGGACGCGTACACGTCTTGCTGCATCCATCTCCGCTGACACGATTTCCGTCATCGCATTGTTCGCTGGTATCAAGCATGCCATTGCCGCAGTATCCTACGTCAATGGTGCAATCCGGACGACACCGCTCGCCCGAAAGCATGTCAGATCCATCGCACTGCTCGCCTGTTTCTTTCACTCCATTGCCGCAATACGGCTGCGACGTATCGCGTAATGTACAATCATTCCGGCAGAAATTAGCATCAATTTTGTCGCCGTCGTCGCATTGTTCATCCCCTTCCCGTATCCCATCGCCACAAAATGGCTGTGAAGACGTAATTGTGCAAACTGCATCATTGATAAATTGCGGCTGCAGGTCCACTGATGCCATACACATTTCACCGACAGGCATATCTCCCTCCATCAGCTGCCAGTTGAGCGCTTTTTTGCCGGTCACAGCAGGCGCAATAAGAGACACGTTCAGCTCGATAAACTCTCCCGGGGTAACTGTCTGCTTTGTTGAAGGAAATGTGATCGTGCTCTTTGACCAAAATGTGTTATCGAGCGGGGATTGGGAGCGGACCGCAAAGGGCGGCGCGCTGGTGGCGTTCCATGATTTTGTTCCGGTATTTTCCAAACGGATGCGGGCAGTAAAAGGACTGCCTGTTGCCAGTTGAGCTCCAGATAATCGGATTGTTTGCGGAGCATTGATCGAACATCGCGCATTGTGCGCGGACACTACCCGCACGGTACAATTATTCATACATTGATCCGAATCTATCCGATCTCCATCATCGCACTGCTCGCCTGCCTCTTGGATCCCATTGCCACAAAAGCTTTCGTTCGGCGCGCACGAATTTGTGCATGCGTTGGTATTGATTCTGTCACCGTCGTCGCACTGCTCCGATCCCTCTTTTGCTCCGTTGCCGCAGACGGGTGACTTTGAGCTTCCTGAACAATCGTTCTTGCAAGCGTCGTCGTTATTCTTATTCCCGTCGTCGCACTGCTCACCCTTCTCCACTTTGCCATTGCCGCAGACGGTCGGCGAAGTATTCAGCGTGCAATCGTTCTTGCATTCATTGGTTGTAATGCGATCACCGTCATCGCATTGTTCCGATCCCTCTTTTGCTCCGTTGCCGCAGAAGCCTGCGTTTGGCGTACAATCGTTTTTACAAGCGTTGCTGTTATCGGGATCACCGTCATCGCATTGTTCCGATCCCTCTTTTGCTCCGTTGCCGCAGAAGCCGGGATTGCCGGCACAATCGTTGCGGCAGGCATCGGTATTAACTGCATTACCGTCGTCGCATTGTTCCAAACCTTCTACAACAGAATTGCCGCAACGCGGACCAGTTCGATTGAACGTACAATCATTCAAGCATACATTACTATTGACTCTGTCGCCGTCGTCGCACTGCTCTGTCCCTTCTTTCGTTCCGTTGCCGCAGAGTCCCGAACGAGGCGTACAGTTGTTGCGGCAGGCGTTCGCATCGTTTGTATCGCCGTCGTCGCACTGCTCTGTCCCTTCTTTTATGCCATTGCCGCAAAAACCGGAATTGTTGGTACAATCGTTACGGCAAGCGTCGGTATGAACTGAATTACCGTCGTCGCATTGCTCAGGATCTTCACGTACATTATTTCGACAAACGGGTCCGCCTGGCGTGGCAAGGCTGCAATCATTGCGGCAGAGATTGGTGTCAATCGTGTCGCCGTCGTCGCACTGCTCGCCATCGTTTTTGATGCTATTCCCGCATCCAGTCGGATTCGCAGTGCAATCGTTGCGGCAAGCGTCGGTATTGATCTGATTTTTGTCATCGCACTGCTCTGTCCCTTCTTTTATGCCATTGCCGCATTGGGGTGACGGGCCGCCTTTGATCGTGCAATCATTCCGACACGCATTCGCATCATCCTTATCGCCGTCGTCGCACTGCTCGCCGATATTGACGATCTTGTTTCCGCATCCCTCCGGGTTAGGAGCGCATGAATTAGTGCACGCGTTGGTATTGTTTTTATCTCCGTCGTCACATTGTTCGCCTGCCTCAAGCGCGCCATTGCCGCAAAAGCCCGCGTTGGGCACACAATCATTGCGGCACGCATTTGCATTGTCAGAATCGCCATCGTCGCATTGCTCGCCGAGCTCTCGAATGCCATCGGTGCAGATAGGACGATTGGTATTGGTGATACAATTATTGCGACATTTATCGTAGTCAATGGTATTGCCATCGTCGCATTGCTCTGATCCTTCTTTCTTACCATTGCCGCATTGATTCGCATTTGGCGAACAGGTGTTACTGCATGCATTGTTGTTATCTTTATCGCCGTCGTCGCATTGCTCTGCTCCTTCTTTTATGCCATTGCCGCAAAAACCGGATTTACCGGTACAGTTGTTACGGCAGGCATTTTCATTATCTTTATCGCCGTCGTCGCATTGCTCGCCATCATCAACTTTTCCATTGCCACAGTTCGGCGGATTCGGATTCACGATCTGGCATTCCGAACGAGTCGAGCAATCGCCGCACGAGCATGACTCATTTGTCTCGCATCGGCCGTTCGAATTGCAGGAACCGCCGTTCCGAGGCGTGGTGACACGGACACTCTTTACGCATTGCTCGCCAAACCACGTGTCTTTATTCCGCAGCTGCCAGGCTAGTGCGTATGTGCCTGCTGCGGCAGGCGCCGTCACCTGTACAGAAACAGTGGACGCGCTTTTTGCTTGCACTGCCGAGGGCAACACTACGGATGTCCGACCCCAGAGATTCGTGTACGGCGGCTGTTGACTGGAAAGCACATAGTCAGTGGTATTCCAGTTTGAAGTTCCGGTATTTTCGAATCGCATCTGCGCGGTAAATACTTGGCCGACCGTCACTTCGGCAGGCGCGGTTATCGTACATCGCGCGTTGTCGGTCGGAAGCACAGCGATCGTTATTTTTCCTTGGCAGCTCTTCGTTTCAGCGCTACAGACAAAGCCAGTCTGGCATGAGCTTTGCTTGCCTGAACAATCGCCGCAGGAACAAGATTCGGTAGCATCACACACTCCATTTACGTTGCATGCAGTAGGCTTGCATTGTTGATCCAACGGACTGCGGCATTGGCCGTCAGCGCATCGTGTAAGGCCTTCCGAACATGCACCGGTCGTCACGGTGTTTCCCTTGTTTTGACACGCAGCACCCGCTTGACAAGTAGAAGCAACACCGTTGCACGTAGTGCTTTCACCCGTACATTTTGATTTCGGACCACTGCATGACGAGCCGGCAGAACATAGTGAATTGCCGCCGGTACACTGCGTACCAATACCGGAACAGCTTGAATCGACGCCTGTGCATTTTGCGCCGTTTATGCAGCGCGATTCGGTACCCGTACACGTTGTGCCGGGATCAGAACATTGCGATTTGCTTCCAGTACAGGTTGATCCTTTTGTGCAGGAAGAGCCATTGCCTTCACATATGGTGCCAGCTCCGGAACACGATGAATCTATGGCCTTACATTGTGAGCCATTGGAACATTGGGAACTAACGGTCAGGCATGTCTGTTTTGCTTTATCGCAAACAGCTGGTGTTGCAGTGTGCTGCGGCGGCCTACCAATGCATGCGGCGCCCGATTTGCATTCAGAGCCATCGCCGAGACAACGGGTCCCCAATCCGTCACAGCGGGAATTACTGCCGGAACACTCGGCGCGATCGCGGCATTGTGATCCGCTATTGGTACATTGCGTATCAGTGCCGATGCATGTTGAACCGGCACCGGTGCATTTCGCGCCATCAAGACATTTTGATCCGGCTCCGGTGCAAACAGTTCCCTTTCCGGAGCAAACTGCTGTCCCTCCGATGCATCGCGCTCCATTACTGCAAATTTCCCCTTCTTTTTTGCATACAGCACCCGGCGTACTGCACTTCTCTGAATCTTTCAGAGCACATGCGCCAAGCGTCCCGTTACCGGAAGCGGATTGGATTCCGTCCCCAAGCACGACACGATAGGAGGTGCGGGCTGCCAGCGGTTGGCTGGGACGATAGGTAACCTCTGTCTTGGCAGAATCGCCGCTTCCTACTGTTGTTATCTCCATATCTCCGGAAGCTGCCGGCTCAATGCGGATATTAGGGCGGACTGAATCTTCACGAAGCATTTGATTAAAACGTACGCGGAACACGGAATTCCGATACACGCGATCCGTTGGTTTTGGAGAAATTGATTCCACAGAAACGCAGCGTTTTGATTGGCCGCATACGCCGCCAACACAGTTGTTTGTGGAACACGCACGGTCATTGCTGCACTGCTCGCCGATCTTGCCTGATCCTGCTGCGCATACGCCGTTTTTACATGACCCAGACGCGCACTCACGATTCGCCGTACATGATTCGCCGATATCTTTGCCTGAAAGTGTGCAGGCACCTAATTCACATACGAGTCCCGATCGACATTGCGCATCAAACTCACATGCCGCATCAAGCTCGCCGCTGCCGCGAACGCAAACGCCGCCTTCACAGCGGCTCGATGAGCACTGGTCGTTTGCGCTGCACTGCTCTCCAATATCTTTCTTCTCGCCGGTAAAAAAATTCCACGTATACCGGCAAGCAACGACCTCTTGTCCGCATTGGCCGCTCGGCCGCAGAGAACCGTCCGAACAACACTGGATTCCTTGGCCGCCAGTGCCCGGCACACACCGCGATGTAGAGCCAAGATTTACCGGATTGCTGATAGTACGAAATGAAGTGATGATCCGCAGCTTCGCAGGCGTTGCTTCAAGAGCCGGCATGAGTGCCGTAATCTTTGTGGCGGTCCATTCTGCGTCAGCTACGGGTATTTCTGTTGAGCCAGCAACGAGCCTCCCTTTATCATTTCCGAATCCAATTCCGTAAACCGTAAACGAGAGTCCCGGTGGCCCGTTATCCGGCTCCATGCCGCAAATGCCGGGATTTGGCGCAGCGCCGGTGACGACAAAAGGAACTGTATTGCTTGTTTTCCCATCGGCTGTTTTCAGCGATACGGTATAGCTGCCTTCTGAAATGCCGGCTGGGACCTTAACAATGACATAGGAATTGCGCCAATACAGCTTTTTACAATCGCCGATAAAATCAATATCAGCAGGTACTGTTTGTCCATTTTTTGTAAAGGACACTTCTCCCGGCACGGAGCCAAGGTCGGAGCCATCAAGTGTAACGTACTGCCCTTTCCCTCCGGATGCTGGCCATGCTTTTGTAATTACGGTGGAAGCGCCGCCTTGCTGGGTATTCTGCTGGGCAGACACGAAGGAAAGCGCAAACAGTACTACAAGCATGCTTGCGATGCCTGCAGTACTGCCGATAAAAAGTGATGCGATCTTGTATCTCATATGAAATGAGTGCTCAACGAACTTGGGGAGAAGGCCCCGTACACGGATTGTAGCAATTCTGATACACATCTCGCGCTGAAGCTCGAACTTCCGGCTGATAAAGCTGGTCCTTTTTCAAAGGATCATGTTGTATGCGAGCGTGCGTTCGTGTTGATGTCGCATCTTGTTCTGATTCAACCCAATAGCTCACGTCATTACTCAGATAGATGGAACTCTGATGCAATGAGTTCAAATCCATGTATTTTGAAAACGTGATATCAATCGGCGCCGTTACATCGACTTTCGTACCATCACGCCGCGGATTGACGGATTCGATTGATGGCGGCGTCACTTCGAGATTCTTTATTATGGTAAATGTCCAGACAAAATTATCCGCGGGCGGACCATCCGCTTTTCCATTGCGGTCAGCGCCGTTCTTTCCCCCACCGTCAAGAGAGTTGCCGGCTGCATCCACGATTCCATTATACGGATACGCAGCTCGATGCGGGCTTTCCTGTGTACGCTGCTGCGCTAACGTCGCAGCTTTGAGAGAAACTTGATATCTCCCTCCTTTTTCCGGAAAGCAATATACCGGCTCTTTGCAGTTATTCGTACCGCACAGCTCGCGCGGCACGAATGTGACTGTCCGATATTGATTGCCGACAAGAATCGTTCCGGCGATCAACGCCCCAGTTTCAAGATCTTGCACTGATATTTTTTCGCCGCTTACCAGCGAAGGATCGAGCGCTTCAGAAAAAGTGATTTGAACTAACGCATTGCGCGCAACGCTTAATTCTTGATCCTGTAACGGAATAGTTGGGAATACATGAGTGATGCGCGGCGGCTCGTTATCAACAAGTCCGCTCACTTCGAATTGCCAGGAATACCCGCCCGTATTTCCAAAAAGCGATTCTCCGCCCGATGTCAGCACGGAGCTCATCAAAGTCACACCATATAACGAAGTAGCATCAGGTATGCCAAGAAGATTTATGGGAGAAATCACCACTGTCTTGCTGTCATCGCTCACGGTAACGTTGGCAGGAACGCTGAGCCCATCGGGAGTTGGCGTTGGAGAAATTTGGTAGAGCCGTATGCTACTCGAAATCAAAGTCCCGTCTTCTGCGCGAATACTATTCGCACGGATCGCCTCCCGGAATGTAATAAGGATCTTTACATTCCGGGGTATATTTTTTTCATCGCGGGCAGGATAATGCGTTTCAATTCGCGACTGTTTGCTTTGATACTCTCCAAAATATATCGGCTGAGATATGTCGGCAGCCTTAAACGGAGGCGGCGTTTCTTTTGTATATGATTGCGCAATTCGTGAATAAATAATGGTGATAACCCCGAAAAGCACCAATCCAATAACTGCTATCATCGCACCAAGAATAAGATTCCGTTTTGCCGATGCCTCTGCGCCAAGGTCTTCATCTTCTCGAGCAGAGCGCAGACGTACAAATCCAAGAACAGCAACAGTGATACCGATAAGCGTTGTGATGATCCATACTCCTTGCAAGATGCGCAATACAATAAGGCGCGTGTCATTTACCGGCAATCCAAGCACGCGCGCAAACCCGCTCACCTCTTGGGCGTATGCCGGAAACACGAGCAACGTAAAAAATAAGACTGCAATACCCCCTATCGAAAGAAAGGGAATAAAGCGATATCTTTTTTTGTTGGCGCGCATCCGGAGCGCATGGGTATGCTCTGACACGATTATTCCTCTTACAAGTAAAGCCTACAGCTTCATGAGAGCCTTTGTCCCCGGAAATTTATCTTTCAGCTTTCCGATTTTTTTAAGATAGTCTTTTTTCTCTTCAATCATCCTGCGGCGCAATGCAGTCGTCTGCTTTTTTGCAGCGCTTTTTTTCCGGGAAAAATAACGAATCTTTTTTACTTGCAATATCCGTCCGCTCTGCTGTATCTGGCGATTGAATCTTCGCAGCAGTGCTTCAAACGATTCTTTTGGTTTTCTTCGTACTTCTGGCATTCGTCACCCTCCTTTCTGTTGTTCACCGAGCGCTCCATTGAGTTTCCTGCGAAGCGTTGGTATCAATTTTTTGATATCGATAACCTCCTGCTCTCCGCCTTCCATATTCCGGATGATAATGCTTCCGTCAAGCAATTCTTTCTGGCCGAGAATAATGGTAATAGCAGCATTGCATTTATTGGCGAGTTCCAGCTGCGCTTTCAGGCTGTCTTTTGCAAATTCCGCGGCTACCGTAAAACCCTCACGCAACAGATCTTCATAGAGCACCATTGCCCGCCGTTTTGGCTGTTCGCCGAGCTGCGCTACAAAAATTTCCGGATTAACGCGTCGAGGGATTAATTTCGTGCCGCTCGCTCGTTCGAGTTCTTTTATCTTCATGATTACTCGCTCAATGCCGATGCCAAAACCGGCAGCCGGCGTACTCTGACCGCCAAACATCTCAATGAGATCGTCATAACGCCCGCCGCCGCCAAGAGCAGCCATACGTGCCGGCTGCGTATCAGACTCGTCCGTATTCATGAGTGCGTAAAACTCGAAAACGGTACGTGAGTAGTAATCCAATCCACGCACTAAGTGAGGATTTGGCTGATAGGGAATTTCAAGTTCATCAATGCATTCCAGCACAGAGATAAAATGGTCGCGGCATGGTTCGCATAAAGAGTCAACGATCGGCGGCGCTTTTGCAATCAAGCCTTGGCATGTCTCAACTTTACAATCAAGGAGTCGAAGCACGTTTTTGTTTAATCGGCGCTTGCAGTCTTCACATAATGATGCCCGGCGCGCACGATAATATTCTACAAGTGATTCGCGGTATGCGGGACGGCACGACCGACAACCGATGCTATTCACTTGCACCAACGGTTTGATGTGCAGGGATGTCAATAATTTATAACCAAGCAATATCAATTGCCCGTCAATAACCGGCTTGCCTTCACCGATCACTTCACAGTTCCATTGCGTGTGCTGACGCAATCTTCCTTCCTGGGGTTTCTCGTGGCGAAAGAGAGGCCCGAATGCATAGAGCTTCACCGGCTGCGGCAGTGATACCATCCCGTGCTCGATATAGGCGCGAGCTATCCCAGCCGTAAACTCGGGACGCAAAGCAAGCGTATCTCCGCCTTGATCCGTGAAACTATACATTTCTTTTTCGACAATATCCGTTTGTTTCCCCAGACCGGCAGTATATAAATTCAAATGTTCCACGATCGGAGTATCAATGCGGGCAAAACGGTAATCGTCTCCAATCTTAGCAACGATTGACCGAATGTGGTCCCAATACAGTTGATCGTGAGGCAGCACGTCTTTCATGCCCTTCACAAGCTGCGGTTGCTTGCTTAACCGCGCTATCCCGCTACTGGGCTTCTCGATCTGTTTCGTTGCTTCTTCTGTTTTTTTTATTCGTGGCATGGATCGTGCCAATTAGATATTAATATGTCGGCGGATCAAACACCGCAAGTCGCTGAAATGGAAATCCCCTCACCCATACCCGTCCAACAATATTCTCTTTATGAATCGGTCCGAAATTTTCCGAGTCTTCGCTTACCGGCCGATTATCACCCAAAACATAATATTCATCTTCACTCAATACCCGATCATCGAAGAGGCCTGCCATGGAACGTGGCTGATAGAAATCTTCTTGCAATACAAAACCTTGTGGCTGCTCTTTTGTAAAGAGTGTGATAAATCCATTGCTAATCCGTATCCGCTCACCGGGCAGAGCGATGACGCGCTTGATGAGGTAGCGTGGTTTTTTTGACGCATCTGAAAAGCGGTATTGAAATACAATTACTTCACCTCGCTTGATCGGACGGAGTCGCAGTGAAATCTTATCGATGATCAGGTAATCAGTATCGTAAAAGGACGGCTCCATGGATTGCCCGTGGACATAGAAGGGCTGGATAAGAAAAAGACGAATCGGTAGGATGAGAGCTACTGCTATAATAAAAACACGCAGGAACTCTATGCCTTGTTCTCTGAGTGCGCCTCGAATTTTTGGTTGCTTCTCTTGCAGCTCTCCTGATTCCATACATTATCCACATCCACTGATAAAAAGTATATCGAAGTTTATAGATCTTGTCACGTGAAAATGCCCGTTTCCTGTGCCAACCTCCTTGGACAATGCAGGATTCGAACCTGCGACCTTACGGATGTGAACCGTACGCTCTAACCAACTGAGCTAATTGTCCCCGAAGATCGATACAGGACCGCTGTGTTGCGTTTCGTCTCATATATGAGGATTACTCATATTCTCACAGTTTTGTCTGTCTTGCAAGCGGTGAGTCAAACTGATATACTTTGGTAATTGTTATGCACAAGATTCAAATCAATCTCCTGGCATGCCGAACAGGATTGCCAAAAAATCGCGATCTCCTCGATGCGTCTCCGCTTTTTGACGGAGTACGAGGAATTATTCTAGCTGGCGCCATTTTACTCACTACGCTTCTTGGTGCGACCGGCGTGTACTCGTACTATTCCTCCCAGCAAGACGATTCTTATGTATCCCGCACCTGGAACTCTTTCATAAAATTTACCGGGCTCGATACACTCAATCATTTTACGGAGGGTTTTTCAAAAACTCTTCGCGGAGAATCTGACCGCATCAACATAGTACTCGTTGGTATTGGCGGAGAGGGTCATGAGGGTCCTGAACTGGCAGATACGATCATCCTTGCAAGCGTACAGCCGAAAAGTAAACGCGTCGCTCTGTTTTCATTGCCACGAGACCTTACCGTGCCAATGGAACGATACGGAATCAGAAAAATCAACAACGCAAACGCATTTGGAGAACAAGAACAAGAGGGATGGGGTACCGAGTTTATGAGACTCGTTCTCGAAAAGACTTTTGATATCCCGATCCAATATTACATCCGCATCGACTTTCGTGGATTTGAACAATTGATTGATTCAATCGGCGGGGTGACTGTTACTGTCGAAAATGCATTTACCGACTATAAATATCCAACTCTCGATAAAAAATACCAAACAATTTCTTTCGCCGCCGGCGAGCAAATAATGGATGGCGCGACTGCACTGAAATTTGCACGTTCACGACACAGCATGATGAATAACGAAGGATCAGATTTTGCGCGGAGTAAACGGCAGCAAAAAATACTCCTCGCAATCAAAGAAAAGATAACGTCATCACAAGTGCTCCTCAATCCCGCCAAGATATCCGAAATTATGGGAATCCTGAAGGATAATATCACAACAAATATCTCTTCCTGGGAGTTTGCGCGTTTCCTGTCGTTAGCAAAAAATCTTGATTATAATTCGTTAAAAACAGTATCATTCGATGATTCTCCTGACGGCCTGCTGACTTCAGGAGTCGGCGTTGACGGAGCATATATCCTGCAACCCAGAGATGGAACATTTCAAGAAATGCGCGCGCGCATCAACACGGTATTTGCAGATACGCCAGATGAAGCCGCACTCACGCATCTTTCAGAGCAGCCCGTCGCGAGCATTAAAAACGGTACACTCATCGAAGGATTGGCTACCCGCACCGCGCAAGCGCTGCAGAATGCGGGATTCACTATTGATTTCATTGGTAATGCCGAAGATCGCTCTGTTGAAAAAACAGTATTGATTGACTTTACCGACGGCAAAAAGAAAGAATCCCTCCGCTATCTGCAAACAATATTCCCCACCGCTGTCATATCGTTTGCAGAGCAAGAGCAACGAGAAACGTTACAGGGAAGCGATTTTCTCATTGTGTTAGGAACTGACAGCAACCGATAAGCCCCTAGGGATTTTGGAGCATCTTTCTGAATAGCGCCGTCGTGTCTTCTGTTTCAACAATATAATACAATATCCCATTGTCATCGAAGAAGAAATCCCTTACCCGCTGTTCGGGTGAGTTTATCACGTATCGATTTTGATCTGGTCTGTTTGCAGTTTCCAAAGCCTCAAGAACGCTGTCGGAAAGCAACAGAGCGTAGGGAGCTGTTTTTGCCATTACAAGTTTCTGAATCGGCACCGATAGACGTGCAAGCAGCCTGTTTTGCGCCGTTTTGTCGGAACTCTTCTCAAAAATCAAAGCTTCGAAATCAGACGTCACGGCCACGACTTGTGAAGTTTTTGAAAAAAATTCCTGAACATAAGCAAGCGGCGTTTGCGCTTTGATGGCGTCGGAAAGATCGATAGTCGTTATTACTCCCCTTATATCCTTTCCAATTACGAGCGGCAGCAGCACTGCCTCAAGAGTTGTGATATTTTCGCTTGGAAGAAGTTTTCGGGTTCCGACTTTTTTACCTGTGACAGAATCTATGAGGATGATCGCGCGCTTCTTTTCTGAATATTCTAGGAGGTAGAGAGTGCGTTGAGCGAGTGCGATATCTGCAAATACTCCTGTGAATATTGGGGTGGTCTGTGCGCCATCCGTTCGTATCCGAATAACTGTTGATCTTGTCAAAACAAATACTGATTTTTCATCATCAGACCAAACAGCATGGATGATCGGGCCAGTAAAGTCCTTGTCTGGCAGGGGAATCACTGCATTCTCCTCCACGACTGATAGACCACTTTTGGTGGCGATGAGCGCACGCCGATATGTAGGAGTTGGAAACGCAGTGATAGATTCATCTTTCTTTGCACGATACAGTTGCTCGAATGTACGAGTGTCAACCAGATACCGGATCACCTCTTCGGTTCCATGTAAAAAGATTACCGTATTCGGCGTACGCACAAGTATTTGCCGAATGTCTGAATAAGAAAAAATCTTTTCCGGCTCACTGCGAGGAAGCAGTACCGGATCTGTCACCATAGTTACCGTACCGGATGTCACCGATATGTCCCTGCGATAGGGCTCATACCCGTCTTTTACAAAATCCAAATGATATGTACCGGGAAGGAGATATTTTTTATGAACTGGAGTACTCGCTCCTTGTGCTCCAGCAATAGTATCACGCAGTCGCCGGATCGGTTCTCCGTTTAATAGAACAGCAGCGCCACTCGGCATTGATTCAACAATTAATTCGCCCGTCCGCTCAATGGTATTCTTTGAAGTATTATAACGGTACCCTGAACCGTAAAAAAGAATTGCCGCAGCCGTCATGAAAAATAACAGGACAAATGTGTAAAACAGAATCCCACGCGTAATTGCTTTCATAGAAGATTGTCACGAAGTTGTAATCGGATCTTTGTCCGCGCAAGCGGCGTTTTTGCAAACTCCAGCCATGCCGGGCTCGGACTCTTGCGATTCTTTTCGATCATAATTTCTACAACATCGCCGCTGTGTAATCGTGTACTCAATGGCTGTAGTTGATTGTTGATCTTTGCTCCCGCGCATCGGCGCCCGATATCGCTATGAATCGCGTAGGCAAAATCAATCGACGTTGCATCTTCCGCCAAGTTGATAATATCTCCTTTTGGCGTGAATACAAAAATGCGGTTTTTAAACAAATCCAATGTCACGGCAGAAAACGATTCATCTGCTGTTGCATCTTTATCTTTCCATACACTCACGATCTCTTGCAACCAATCGAGATTTTTGGTGATCTGCCTTGACCGTTTGTGCGATTCGTCATAGTGCCAATGCGCCGCGATACCGAATTTTGCCTGCGCGTGCATTTCCGGCGTCTGGATCTGAAACTCGACAATCTCCCCTTTCTCGCAAAAGACTGTTGTATGAAGCGCGCGATAGTTGTTCGCCTTTGGCTGAGCAATATAGTCTTTTATCCGTTTTGGCAGCGGCCGCCAGTATTGGTGGATAATCCCAAGCACTGCATAGCAATCTGCAACTGTTGGGACAACAACCCGAAGCGCCGTGATATCATAAATGCCCTCGATGGAAGGCAAGCCTTTTTTCATCATTTTTTTGTGCACGCTATACAGAGATTTCACCCGCCGTTCAAAAAGGATTGGCTGTATTCCGTGTTCCCGTAATTTTTCTTCTACGCTATCTTTCAATCTCTCAATATATTCTTCCTTCCCCTTAAGAATAGGGCCTGATGATACATATAACAGATAAAACTCATCGACGTACACATACGGGAACGCAAGATCTTCCAGTTTGCTCTTCATATACCAGATACCAAGGCGATCGGCAATGGGGCAGTAAATCTCAAGCACTTCACGCGCAATGCGGTATTGCTTGTCGCGCGGCAATGCAGAAAGCGTTTCCAGATTATGGTAACGGTCCGCGAATTTAATAAGGATAATGCGGATATCCTGCGCAATACTCACAAACATCTTGCGCAGGTCTTCAGCGTAGCGTTCAATACCGCGGTATTTGAGGTTTCCAAGTTTGCTTACCCCAACCACCAGTTGCGTAACATCAGGGCCAAAATTTTTTTTCAATTCATCAACGCTTACACTCGTCTCGTCCAATATATCATGGAGCATTCCCGCGATTATCGTCGCTTCGTCCATGTGTATTTTGGCAAGACGGTATGCGGTTGCCAAGCAATGCTGGATGTATTCTTCGCCATTCTTCCGCATCTGGCCCTTATGCGCTTCGGCAGCAAATTCATACGCAAGCTCCAAAAGGCTCGTATCAGCCTCGGGCTTGTATTCTTTGATCAGGGTAAGTACGTCAGGAAGAGTCATGGGGTGATCTACTTATACACACCGTGGTCCCCTACCGCAAGAAGCGTAGCTTCCTCTGGGGAGGAAAAAATAAAGACAATCTGGTACCGATAATTTACGGAAAAACTCAAACGTCCTTCAAGCGGACCGTTGAGCTTGTGGGTTTTTAGAAATTGATGGTTGTGATCTGACTGAAAAAGCGCAATTCTCTCTTTTATCTCTTGCTGCAAATTTTGAGGAAGCTTCTTGTATGCCCTGACAAAAGCAGGAGCGAACTTCACGGTCATAGCTTTGCTGCCAACTCGTCAAGATCGCCGGAGAGAGCTTTTCCTTCACATACTTCACGTTCTGCGTTCAGCACATCGGCAACCGCTTGATCTTCAATATACTTTTCAAGTGCGCGACGAGCAAGATCGGCTTTGTTTGCCGCCCGTCCATTTTTAATCAATTCCTCAATTTTCTCTGATAGGTGCGTCGTGAGTGGTACGGTAAGAATGCCCATAATAATAGGATAAATATGAGTAATAATTTATAATATGATTTTATATTACTCCAATCTTTTTGTCAAGGTTTCAACTGTTGCGGATTTTCATCCAACAATCGTTCACCAAGAGGTCTAATTGACTGCTCTTTCATTCTCCACCATAATAAAAACACTTAATAATTATCACATCTCGCTCCATGAAAAAATATATTTGTCCGCCGTGCGGATATATCTATGATCCTGTACTTGGGGATCCAGATGGTGGCATTGCTCCCGGAACAGCATTCGAAGACATCCCTGATGACTGGATTTGTCCAGTATGTGGGGTGAGTAAAGATGTTTTTGAGCCATACGATGAAATGTAATCTCCATTTATACATAATTATTACGATATGACAGAACGCCAATGTCCAGCGCTGCCAACGATTGGTCAGCCAGTACCGAATATCACGATGAGTGTCTTTCACAATAATGAAGTCTCTCCGACAAACCTTCATGCATTCAAGGGTAAATGGCTCGTGCTCTTTTTTTACCCGGCAGATTTCACATTTATCTGCCCAACAGAATTAGAAGAACTTGCTGATCAGTATGAATCATTCCAGGCATTGAATACCGAGATCGTGAGCGTCAGCACAGATACCGCATTCGTTCACAAAGCATGGCATGATAATTCACCGGCAATTCAAAAAATAGCATACCCTATGGCAGCTGATCCTGCGCATACACTCTGTAGAGCATTTGGCGTCTACCTCGAACATGAAGGCGTCGCGTTGCGCGGCACATTCATTATTGATCCGGAAGGCGTGCTCAAAGCATTCGAAATACATGATAATAGCATCGGCAGAAGCGCAAGTGAGCTTTTACGCAAGATCAAGGCGGCACAGTATGTACAACAAAATCCCGGGCAGGTATGCCCTGCCTCATGGGAACCAGGAAAAGCAACGCTCAAGCCGGGACTTGATCTTGTCGGAAAAATATAATCGCATACGTATGTACGAACCAAAAAACTTTGACCACCTTCTCGGTACGCCTGGTTTTTCCGATGCACTTCTGAAAAACCACTTTGCCTTGTATGAAGGATATGTGAAAAACACAAACCTTCTCATTCAACTCTTGAGCTCCAAGGAAGCAAATACTCCTGAATATGCCGAACTCCAACGTCGATTTGGATGGGAGTTCAATGGAATGCGCTTGCACGAATTGTATTTCGGCAACATGACAAAAATACCCCAAATCCCTCACAGCGCAACGGAAGAAAAACTCAATACTGTATACGGAAGTATTGAAAATTGGAAGAAAAATTTTGTTGCAGTGGGAGCGATGCGGGGCATTGGCTGGACGATGATCGTGCAGGACAATCAAAGTAATGAACTATTCAATATCTGGGTCAACGAACATGATGTCGGTCATTTAGTGGGGACGACCCCTCTCCTTGTCATGGATGTATTTGAGCATGCCTTTATGCTCGACTACGGACTCAAACGCGCCGATTATATTGAAGCGTTCTTCAAGGCGATTGATTGGGGAGCCGTCGAGAAAAGATTGACGGCGTGAGATATAAGAGAAAGCCCTGGCGGTAGCCATGGCTTTCTTATTATTTATGCGATTCCGTCGCGTTCTTCTTCTTCAAATTCACCGCGCTCTTTGTTTTTTTTCACATTGTCCCATCGGAAAAATTTTCCATTCATCGAGATATATACGCCGTGCGGGAGTGTCTGGGCAAATGCGATAGCGCAGCCAAGATTAAATAATCCATCAGAGCTGCCAAACGTGTAGGGAATCATTGCGCCAGTCAACACGATGGTTTTGTCTTTGATTTTTTTCCCAAGCACCCATGCGGTTTCCGGCATAGTATCGGTGCCATGGGTGATGACAATCGTTTCCTCTTTCGCTTTGAGACAATTTTCCAAGATAATCTCCCGATCAGAGTCCGTCATAAACAGACTGTCGATCATCATAAGGGTACGAACATCAATATCAACTCGACAGCGCGCTAGCCGCAGCATCTCGGGGACATGGGTGTCCTTCAACACAAATTCACCGTTCAGCTCATTGTATTCCTTGTCAAACGTTCCCCCTGTCACAAAAATACGAAGTTTCATAGAAAAGTACCTTATGTATAAATCGTCTTTGCTATTCTTGATGCAACTCTATTTTGACGAGATGCCGCGGGTCATTTCCTTCCGGCTTTGTCCATGCAATATACTTGCAATCGGGGTACCGGCTGCACGAATAAAACGACTTGCGGGTCTTTCTGCTGCGCTTTTGGATTACTTCGCCCTCTCGACATTCCGGACAGGTGATGCCAAGTTTTTTGTCGGTAAGGGAACGGATGTTTTTGCACTCTGGGTATTTGCTGCACCCAAGAAATTTCCCAAACCTTCCTGCTTTCAATACCATCGATGATCCGCACTTCTCACAGGGCTCATAGGTTTGATCTTCAGCGCCCGACTCGCTGCCGGAGTCTGATGGGAGCGAACGGGAATTCCTGCATTCCGGAAATCCGCTGCATGCCAAAAATTTCCCGTAGCGGCTCATCTTCAGCACCATTGGTTTGCCGCATTTTTCGCATACTTCGTTTGTTGGCTCTGCTTGGGACACTACCTTTCCTAACTCTTGCTCCTTTGCATCAAGATTCTTTTTGAAAGGTGTATAAAACTCTCGCAGCAGCGGAGCGTACTCTTGCTGTCCTTCAGCTACTTTGTCCAATTCATCTTCCATCCGCGCGGTAAATTGGTAATCAACAATTACTGGAAAATGTTCCAGCAAAAGATCAGTGACGAGGATGCCAATTTCCGTTGGTTTGAGCCGCCGATCTTCCCGTTGGACGTAATTGCGTTCCACGAGCGTACCGATGGTCGGCGCATAGGTAGACGGCCGCCCAATGCCGTTTTCTTCAAGGACCTTTACTAAACCTGCTTCCGAATACCGTGCGGGCGGCTTGGTGAAATGCTGATGAGGCTGTAGTGAGTGAACTGCGACTTCGTCCCCTTTTTGCAACAGAGGAAGGATGGCTTCTTCTGAATCGATCGGATACACCTTCATAAAACCATCCCTGATAGTGACGTGGCCGCTTGCGCGAAAGACGTGGTCAGGAATCTTGGCAGATGTTGCTGCGATATCCACTGTTGTCGCCTGAAATACAGCATCTGCCATCTGGCTTGCAACGGCACGCCGCCAAACCAAACCATACAAAGCATATTGCTGATCAGTAAGATATTCTTTTACGCTTTCGGGCGTACGCTCGACCGACGTCGGACGGATCGCTTCGTGCGCCTCTTGCGCGAGCTTTGATTTTGTCGTGTAGCGTTTCGGCCCTATGGCGTATTGCGCTCCGTATTGAGAAGTAATAAAATCTCTCGCTTCGCCGAGAAACTTTTCTGAAAGATTGACAGAATCCGTGCGCATGTAGGTAATATATCCCCCGCTCTGTTTATCCGCTTCGATACCCTCATAGAGTTGCTGCGCGATCATCATGGTTTGCTTTGCACCGAAACGTAATCGACGGTTCGCATCCTGCTGCAATGTAGATGTGGTGTACGGCGGATAGGGAGTTTTCTTCACTTCCTTTGTCTGCTGGTCAGCGACTGACCATGATGCGCCAGTTAAAGCATGGACAACATCGTTTGCGTTTGATTCGTTGGTGAGGGCAAATTTGTCGAGTGCCGTATCTCCGATACGGAATAATTTCGCGCTGAATTGCGGCTGCTCAACGCCCTTTTGCGAAGCTTCAATATCGATCGTCCAATACTCTTGCGCGACAAACGCAAGGATCTCGCGCTCCCGCTCGACGATCAGGCGCAATGCAACCGATTGCACGCGTCCTGCCGAAAGGCCTTTTGCCACCTTTTTCCAAAGCAACGGAGATAAGCCATACCCAACAAGCCGGTCAAGGATGCGACGTGCCTGCTGCGCATCCACCATGTGCATATCGATTGATCGCGGATTTTCTAAAGCATGCCGAATCGCCTCCTCAGTGATTTCATGAAAAGCGATCCGCTTTGCACGCTCTTGCGGCGTGCCAAGCAGATGAAGCAGATGCCATGATATCGCTTCCCCTTCACGGTCTTCATCAGTTGCAAAATATACTTCATCAGCTTTTGAAGCCAGCTTCTTTAACGCCGTCACGCGTTTTTGGCTTGTACGCGGCACAATATAGTTCGGCGCAAAATCATGTTCAACATCCACCCCGAGTTTTGACTTTGGAAGATCGCGCACATGCCCAAATGAAGATTCCACGGTATACCCTTTGCCGAGGAATCTGCTGATTGTTTTTGCTTTTGTCGGCGATTCAACAATTACTAATTTCATTTGAGCTTTGAGTTAGATCTTTCCATAATACATCCGATCGTACGAACGGATAATGCCTTTCATTTCTAACATGAGTAGTGTACTGGCAACGGTTTGAGTGTCAAGTTTTGCAGTTCGTATAATATCATCGAGATGAGATGGTTCTGCGCCGATTGCCGCAAGAATCAGCGCTTCCGTGTCGTCGAAAGATACTTGCTTTATCGCATCGACGTTTGTGTGGGCTGCATCGTCGATGCCATATAATAATAGTATGTCGGCTGCATCGGTGATGACGTGCGCGCCTGATTTGAGAAGCTGGTTCGTGCCAGCAGAAAAAGGGCTCGACAGCGGTCCGGGCACGGCGCACAGTTCGCGCGATGACTCCAAAGCGCAGGTAGCAGTAATCAATGATCCCGACTTCGCTGCCGCCTCCACGACAAGCGTAGCGCGAGATAGTCCAGCGATGATCCGATTCCGCAGGGGGAAATGATTTTTTTGCGCACCGGTGCGTGGAGGGAATTCAGACAGCAGGCATCCGCCGGCATCAATGATGCGTTCGGCGAGGTTGCGGTGCCTCGCAGGATAGATACTCCCGTAGTCGATGCCGGTGCCGAGCACGGCAATGGTATAACCGTCATTTTTAAGAGCGCATTCATGAGCTGCGATATCAATCCCGTATGCAAGGCCGCTTACGATGCCAATACCTCGCCGCGCGACGGGAGCAACGATGCGATGAGTGCACTGCAATCCGTATGGCGTGGCTCTACGCGCGCCGACAACCGTAAAAAGTTCGCGACTCGATCCGGGAAGCATACCGCGATAGTAGAGAAGAAAAGGCGGATCATAGATCGTCTCTAATGCTTCTGGGTATTCCTCGTCGTCGCGCGTGACGACCATGATTTTCTCCTTTTCAATAAATGATAAAACAGTTTCGATGTCAAATGCTTTTCTTTGAACGTCAATGATATTTGCGATCGATGGTTCCTGTAATGCATTTCGCAGCTCGGCAACTGACGCGTGCCACGCCTCTTCAAGCGATGGAAAATATGATCGAAGGCGGGCCATGCGAATAGCGCCAAGCCCATCGATATGCGATAACGCTATTGCGTATACTTTGTCGGAGTGCATTGTATAAGAGGTATTAATTTCATCATCTTGCACAAAATTGTTCTTCAAGATAGTATGTAATCAGTGAAAGTACGTGGTCTTTATAACCTGATGAGTCTTATTATACCGTCCGTGACAGTAGATACAAGCATACGGATTGCTTCCTATACTTGTATCTACTGTCAATGGATCGTGGCACAACGGAATAGCAATGTCGCTATTCCTTCATAGAGGAGGACCCCGATATGTCCCGCACTGCAAAGCGGGAGAGGGAGGAACTTCAGATGACAGCACTGCGGTACATCCGACGGATGCTGCCGTATCTGCTCGTCGAGGTTTCCGAAACGGCCGAGTTTAAGGACCAGAAGGCGTATCAGAGCTTTCTGCAAATCTTGCAGGTTATCAACGAACCTGCAAAGCTCGCAGAAATCGGGTACTATCGGCATCTCGTACGGAATCATCCTGTTCCGTGCGTGACACTGAACAAGACCCGGCAACGCCTAACAGCGACATTCCGCCTTCAGCTCGAGCTTGAGCTGACAGCGAAATGCGGACTCGTAACACGGCTGTACCCGGTACGGCTCCAGGTATCAATGGAAGGAAATTTCGCCACAAAGGAGTGGCGGCAAGCGCGCGTCAGCGTGCGGCTTCCTTCCCGTAAGGTGCCTGCGAAAACACCGGGGAAATCCCGCGAGGAATGGCCGAGGCTTCTCGAGTTTACTTGTACGCTCGTAAGGGTGTATGACGAGGAATTCCTCGTCAAAGAAGTGAACAAGGAACGCCTTGAAGAAGCGCTGTAAAAGGCGCTACGTCCCAACTGGAAGATAGGGGGTGACATGCCACCAGACTCATCAATGTGACTTACGGCCGCCAATGCCTTCCGGCGGCCGTCCTTTTTTATATCCCAAACGAGAAAGTCCGTGCAACAAGATATGCAGCCCAGCCGATGAGAGCGGCGCACGGGATGGTAAAAATCCATGCCCATACGATATTGAGCGTGACACCCCAGCGTACTGCTGAAAGGCGTTTGATTGCTCCAGCGCCCGAGACAGCCCCGGTAATCACATGCGTGGTGCTGACTGGAATGCCAAGATACGTTGCAAGAAAAAGGCTCCCCGCACTCGCGGTCTCTGCACAGAAACCGTCAATAGGCCGCAATTTTGTTATTTTCTGCCCCATGGTTTTTACGATTCTCCATCCTCCGCTAAGCGTGCCAAGCGCAATGGCGGTATATGAGCTCAATACAACCCATAACGGAATGTCAAATGTTTGCAGCATGCCGCCTGCGACGAGAAGGCCCGTAATGATCCCCATTGTTTTTTGAGCATCGTTGCCTCCGTGTCCAAGACTGTAGAGCGCAGCTGAAAAGAGTTGCAGACGCCGAGACCATACATTGATGGATGCAAGCGCGCGTTTATGCACCACCCATGCCGCGATAATTTCTAAAACAAAGGCAAACACAAATCCGAGCGCTGGTGCAAGGACGATGAAAACCAAAGTTTTATACCACCCCGCAACAAGGATGACACTCCACCCGCCCTTGGCAATCGCCGCGCCGGCATACCCGCCGATCAACGCATGAGATGAGCTTGACGGCAATCCGCGGTGCCAGGTAATGAGGTCCCACGCGATAGCGCCTATGAGCCCGCAGAGGATGACAAGGGGCGTCACGGCCGAAAGGTCAATCATGCTTTTGCCAATGGTTTTTGCAACCGCCGTACCAAAAGCAAAGAAAGCAAGAAAATTAAAACAGGCAGCCCATATGACAGCTTGGCGCGGCGTGAGCACTTTTGTCGAAACTATCGTTGCAATCGAGTTTGCGGAATCATGCATTCCGTTCACGTAATCAAAGACGAATGCAACCGTGATGATGAAGATAATAAAAAGGATGTCAGGAGTCGGCATAAGACCTCTTGTGCAGTACTGTTAGCTTGTTTTGACAACAATACTTTCGATAATGTCGCTTACTTTCTGGTACTTATCCATCACGTTTTCCAAATCTTCAAGAATATCCTTCCATTGGATGAGCGTTCTGGCATCCTTTTCATTTGTAAAGAGTGTATGGAGCCCCTTACAAAAAATTTCATCTCCCTTATCCTCAAGTTCATGGATATAGATTTTTGATTTTGTAAGAAGGTCTGTTTTTTTTAATTCTTGGAAATGGTCAAGAAGTTTTCCAAGCGCTTGCGACGCTTCGATGATAAGGTCTGCAAACTGGTCAAACTCCTCTCGTTTGCTGATAACTGCATACACCCCCACGTTGTGAATGACATTTTCTATGAGGTCAACAATGTCATCAAGTTCGTTTGTAAGGAGGTAAATATCTTCCCGATCAAACGGGGTGATAAACGTACGATTGAGAGTATCAATGATCTCATGGGCAACGGCATCGGCTTGCCGCTCTATGTCTTTTGCTTTTTTCTCGTATTCATCTCCATCAGGAAAGTGACTAGCAAAATCCTTGAGAAGCTGGGCTATTTCTTTTTGGGCGTCATTGATCTTTTTAAAGAGAGTAAAGAATCCGTTTTCTTTCGGAAGAAAGAAGCGCATAGGATGATATATGTATTAAGAATATTGTAGTAGTATGGCACATCTCAAAGCAACAGGGAAGATGTATTGGCGGTGCAAAACTTGACAGAGAGACATTTTCTTGATAGACCTGACAGGAGCCAAACTCCCAAAATCCTCTTTGTCAGTGACGAAAGCGGAAATATTCCTCCTTATTCCCGCTCCTAGTCAAAAGTGAAGGGAATGCCGTTATCGGCGTCCCCTTCCGCTGGCAAAGAGTACTTTGGGAGTTTTTCTTTACTCACGATCAGCGACGGCTATTAACCATATTCTGCGCGCGTATGACACCTTGCTGGAACGCCAATTCTGTTGCATCACGTATGGCAGAAAATATAGAAGCATGTAATGTTGCAAGCTCTGTCTTTGCAAACTTTTTCAAAACAAACTCATCGGCAGGACCTTTCTTTCCGTGCGGCGGTTGAATGCCGATGCGAAAACGAACAAAATCCTTGGTGCCTAATTGATCAATGATGTTTTGTACGCCTTTATGCCCACCCGAAGACACATTGCGATCTATTTTCAAAGAGCCAAACGGCAGATCAATATCATCGTGATAGACCCATACGCTGCCTATGGCATCCTCGCCTTCAAAATAAGTATGTAAAAAACTCTTTATCGCATTGCCAGACAGATTCATATACGTATTCGGCAGCACGACAACGATATCAATTGATGCGTCATCCCGCATCCAATAGCGGTATTCCCGCGTTTCATACAAGCGGCTCTTTTTCCTGCCGCTTTGCTCATAGTGCGCGTCCCTATTCCACTGCTCCATACAGTACTCCAGCGCGCTGGCACCCACATTATGGCGCGTTGATTCATACTCATCGCCGGGATTTCGCAATCCAATTAAAATGTAAGCACTGGTATTCATTGTTTGGCAAATAATTTGCTTCGTGGCTGCGCTGTGACGATCCGTATCGGCGTCCCTGCAAATCCAAACACTTCCCGCAACCGCCGCTCAAGATAGCGGAGGTAGTTCGTATGAATGCTAAAGCGTTCCTTGACTTCGAGACGAAATGTCGGCGGGCAAGAATCGACTTGCTTCATACCATAAAGCACTGGCTTCTTTTGTCCGCGTATCCATTGCGGAGGCTGCCGTTTTTTCGCCTTTGCGAAAAAATCATTCACCAATTCTTGCGATAGAACGCGCGTACGCTGCTCTTGGACAAGCATCACGCGATCAAGGACGGTGTGGATCCGTTGCCCTGTCAAAGCAGATAAAAAAATCATCGGCGACCAATCGACAAATGAAAAATAATCACGAAACTGCTTTTCATACGCTAAGATTGATTTTGATGTCTTGTCGGGCACCTGGTCCCACTTGTTCACGATGATGATGATCCCGGAACCAGCTTCGTCAGCAATGCTCGCAAGCCGCTTCTCCTGTTTTGAAGGAGTCACCGCACTTTCCACTACCAATAGAACGATGTCAGCCTTCCTGATATTTTTAATGCTGCGCTTCACGCCTTCGCGCTCAATGTGAGATGATACCGCGCTCTTGCGCCGGATCCCAACGGTATCAATAAGCAAAAGGGGTGTCGTGCCGTACTGAATCAACGTATCATGCGGCTCACGAGTCGTATGAGCCGTTGCCGATACGATCACACGCTCCTCGCCCAGGACCCGATTCACCAACGATGATTTGCCGACGTTAGTTCTTCCGATGACTGCCACTTTGATCGGAGCGACATCTGATTCATTTTCTTGATGCTTCGGTAGCACGTTGCAGATAACGTCGAGAAGATCGCCGCTTCCCATTCCGCTCTGCGCGGATACCGCATGCGGCGCGCCGAGCCCCAATGAATACCATTCTTTTGCAAAGAGATCGCCAGGGCTTGCGAGAGAGTCGGCTTTGTTGCCAACCAAAAGAATAGGGGCTTTCGTCATCTTGGATACGAGCTGCACGTACCGTTTATCATCCGGATGAAGGCCGGCAGACAAATCAACCAAAAAAAGCACGAGCGTGCTCCGGCGTATCGCCGAGCCCGCGTGCTGCTGGATCGCTTTATCAATCTCTGTCTGGGGTTGCAGTACCAGCCCGCCGGTATCAGCTAATAACATCTGGCAGTCGCGCCAGTGGCATACTCCGTAGTTCACATCGCGTGTCGTCCCGGGCACCGGGCTTGCAAGCGCTTTTTTTTCTCCTAACAAACGGTTGAACAAGGAAGACTTTCCCACATTCACTCTTCCGACGAGAGAAACGAAAGGAATGCCAAGTTGTTGTTTATTTTTCATAAGGTGGCGGGGTGAATGGTTCTATTGATTTGCTTTGAGGATTATACACATACCATATGCCGGCAGGCTGATTTTCTACGATATAGGCAACGCCGCGATGCTGTAGCAATGACTCGAGCGCCCAGCCAAGTTTTGTTTGATTGAAATTATCTCCTTCATGTCCCCATGCTGACAAGTGAAAACTTCTGTCCGCCCCCCCCTCTTGGGGCTTGAAAGGATATTTCCTTGTATGGAATTTATTTTCCATCTCATCTGATAATCTCTTATGAGAAAGACTGGCATGGCCCTCGTGATCCCAACGATCAATATCCCTGTTGCGCGCGTGAATCGCAGTCTTGCGTACTGTTCCTTGAAAAGCTCCCGCGCGGTCGGTATGCCGCATCATCTCTCGACCAAAATCATAGCTGGAGCCATTCCAACCGAATCCTTGTTCAAGTCTGGTAAAATCGTCTTCACTCAAATGGGGAGCATAAATCCGCAGAAAGGTATTGAATCCGACATGTCTTTGCAGCATGCTATCGTAAATCGCTTTGCTTTCGGGCGCAACAAATAAAGGGCTCTCCTCATGCGAACCCCGAGCGCGAAGCGCTTCAAGGTTTGAGAAAACACGATCAATCGTATTGTAGATTTTACCATCATTTGCATAACGGCTTATTCCCTCTCTCACGGAATCAGGAATCGTGACACTGTAATAATCTCCAAAAGGGATTTTTTTTTCTTCTTCCTCTCTATGCGACAAGGTAAGACTTCGAAGAAAACCTGATGCCATGAGCCGCGCATCTTCAACATCGATGTCTTCTGTTGTCAAACGCTGTGCAAGAAGCGGGACTCCGAGAGAATACCGGACGATTTCATCCAAAGAAAGTTTTGGATTGCGCTTATTGCCAAGAGATTTGATATATTCTCGAATCTCGGCATCATTCATTGCTTTGAGAATTATTGAAACCCTTTTGCGATCAGGAAATTTATCAGCGGAAAGAGAGTATTCTTTTCCAGATGCAACATCAGAAGGCGTGCCGATTGCCAAGATATGACCATGAGATTTTTTAAGCTCCTCAATGGAAGGGCGGTAGCGATCCTCTAAGTGCAAAACTTCGATGCTTTTCTTTTTTCCTATTGCTTTTTGTATTTCCGGCGCGATCATGCTCTTGCCTATGCCGCTGACTCCTTCCAGAAAAATAAGAAGTTTTTTATCGTCGGCTTGTTCGATCGCTTGTACGATAGAAGCAATTGTCTCCCGTTGGGAAGAAGACAATGCGATTTTGCTTTCCCTCTGACGCTGATCTCCGCGTGCCGGTTCTCCAGTGCCGTGTCTTCTTGATTCAGACATATTATTCCCTCGTAAGGTACTGTTGGGTGTAATACTCAAGATATTCTCCTGACTTGAGAGGTTTCCACCATGCTTCATTCTTTGTATACCAGTCAACCATGCGCTCAAGGCTCTCGTCCAAGCTGTAGCGCGGATGCCAGCCGAGCTCGCGTGTAATTTTCGAATGGTCAAGCGCGTATTTTTGGTCGTGTCCGGGACGGTCTTTCACAAACTCAATCATATCCTCTCCCCTTTCCATAATCGCGAGAAGTTTCTTTATCACCTCGAGATTGGAAAGCTGCGGATTGTCTGGTCCGACAAAATACGTCTCGCCAGGAATACCTTTCGACACGATACTATCAATCGCGCTGCAGTGGTCTTCTACATACAGCCATTCTCGTACTTGGTTGCCGGGCGGGTACATCGGAACCTTCTTTCCCTCGAGGATATTCGTAATAGCAAGGGGAAGGAGTTTTTCCGGGTACATGTACGGGCCGATATTGTTCGCGCAATTGCTGATCGTAATCGGGAGGCCGTAGGTGTGGTAGTACGCGCGGACAAAGTGATCTGATGCCGCCTTGCTCGCTGAATACGGGCTTCGCGGACCATACGGACTCTCCTCGGTCCATCGCTCATCGGAATCAAGAGCGATGTGGCCGTACACCTCATCGGTCGACACATGATGAAATCGAGTGACATTGTGCGCCTTCGCAGCTTTCAGGAGCTCGTGGGTGCCGATGGTGTTTGATCGGATAAATACATCGGGATCGGCAATGGAGCGATCGACATGGGTCTCTGCAGCGAAATGAATCACGACGTCCGGCTGGAATTCGGCAAACGTCTTCTCCACAATAGCGGCATCGGCGATGTCGCCCTTTACAAACGAGTACCGAGGATCATTCTCTATATCCGAAAGATTCGCGGGATTGCCCGCATACGTCATCTTGTCGAGATTGCAGATGCTGATGTCAGGATATTTCTTCAACAGATAATGGATCATGTTTGATCCAATAAATCCTAACCCGCCAGTGATAAGAAATCGCATAAAAGGGTTTAGGGTAGAAAAGACGTTCGTATGTTTTCCGCTATTTTTTCGGCTTCTCCCTGCGCATACGGCGCTTGGGACCACATCGCAAGGCCGTCTCCTTCAAAACGAGGAATAATATGCCAATGAAGGTGAAACACAGATTGGCCGGCAGCCGCGCCATTATTGGTTGTGATGTTGCATCCTTCAGCTCCGGTTGCAGACAGGACCGCACGAGCGACTTGCTGTGTTGTTTTTAGTACCGATTGCAGGCATGCATCGTCTGCGCCAACAAAATCTGCGCAATGCGCTTTCGGAACAACGATCGTATGTCCCGCCTTCACGGGACGAATATCCAAAAAAGCGATTGTATGCTCGTCTTCATACACCTTGTAGCTGGGAAGCTCTTTGGAAACGATTTTACAAAATAGACAATCACTCATGTTCTGTGCTTTGAACGGCTATAATACCGCTCATTAAAAGAATAATCAAGCTCACACCTGCGGCGGCGATAAATGCCCAGATGCCAAGCGACAATGACATGCGCCAGACGATCCATCCGGCAGCAATGCTGATGGCAGAAGAGCCGATCCAGTAGCCATACGAAGGGCGTGAAGGTGTCGGCTCCTGTTCTTTCGCAGTGAGAAGCGCGACAAAACCCGCGAGAAAAGAAATGATCAGGATCATGTTGATATTTATCCACCGTGCCACAACACCGCTCCATTGCGATTCCAGCAGAAAAGAGATAACAAACACGCAGAAGGACACCAGAAAAACATCGTACGCGATGCGAGAGATGATGTATTGCAGCTGTTCGAACTTCATCTTGGAAACAATGGTTTACGTGTTAGGTGAATATCTGCCCGAGAGATAGTGAGCGACTCATTCCCGTTCGGATCATACCGCAATCCGGGCGCCGAAAGTAAAAATGTATACTTGTTCTGAAACCGAGCTACATCGCGAAGGTCAAACTGCGCGCTGATGGTATCCCACTCGCCCGATGTGCCGCGACTCTGATCTGAAGGTATCACAGTCTTCCATGTATCGCCAAATACTCTCATTCCGAGCTGGACGGACCTTACTGATTCGTTGTGAAAATACAGTACGATATCTGCTGTCTCGTAATCAATGCGAGAGTGGACATCGAAATACAATGGATCTTCAACCATGCTGATCGGACGATCTTTCTGGAGTCCTGCCGACTCTCGCGCTATCCGATCACGAGGATACGGCTCACTCACCGGTCCTCCTACTTCGCTAAAAGTATAGGTGATATTTTTTACTCCTGCAACCGGAATATTTTGATCAAAAAGCCAGGCAAAAAATGTAGCGGCAATAAGTATGAGAACCGCTCGAATACCAAACTGTACTGCAAAAATGCGAGCCATGTATTACGAATCAGGAATCAACGCGGGAATCACGCGATACAGATACTCATTCCCCGCAACGGAAGCTCGGAACTCAAGGCCGAAACCGTACGGAGAAAAATACCGTTTGCTGATATACGCGGCATCATCCTGCTCCCAGAGTCCGTAGTAATACACCGGCACACCCTTATCAAGCATCGCCCTCACCAGCGGAGTTTCGCCGAAATCTTCCACTGATTCCATCACGCGGCGTTCGGGAAAAAAATTCTTATCTGATCGCTGCGAAACAATCACCGCATCCTCCTCCGTCAAAGCGCGTACGGTGATGAATTTCTGTTGGGAGTCGCGAATACTTGCGGCAATCGCCACCAAACTATCGTTGGAGCGCAAAAAGGTAGCGTCAAATGAATAAATAGTTACGGCTGCAAGAGCTCCAACCAGCGCGAGTCTCTGCAGTCCGAACCATCGCGCACGGTCATACGCCCATACAAACAGCGTAGCAACTCCGGGAAGCGCGAGTGCATACAAAAGCAGCCAATACCGTACGTAGGAGTTTCCGATCGTCGGAATGTTCGTGATGTTATCCTGCACCACCCAGCTGCCGTAATACGCGGTCATCCAAAAAAAGATGAGCGATGAACAGATTACATATACCACCAACCGATGGTCTTTCACTGTTACTATATGAAATAGCCCTTTACGTATGAGAAGCAACGTGCCCAAAGCAATCGGCAATACGAGCCACTGAAACAATTTTGCGAAATACTCCGTAAAATGCGCGCTGAATATTTCCGGGTCATAGCCAAACGGCAGCAAGTATTTCCAGAGCGGGGCAAAGCCATAATATAATTCATCGACCGCATTCCCGAGCGAAGAGTAATCTTCTGCCCGCACCGCAGCGCTTGCCGCATCGATCGCATCAAGTGTGGGTGTAAACGAGAACACCTCATACCCATGATACCCGAATGACGCCGGATTCCCGTAAAGACGGGCATTGGATATGAATGCAAGCGTGAGCGGCGCCGCAAAACCGAAGATAAAAATGAAAACAGCCCACCACGGATTTTTCCTCCAAAAAAATAATGCAATAAGAAGCAGCAGTGGTATCACCCATACGATTTCAGAAACGCGTACGGTAAGGCTTGCGCCGAGCAAGGATGCGCCAACGAACACCAATGCAACCCTTTTGCCAACGATGCGCCCTGCGGTATACAGAGGACCGCGGATTCGCGTAAGGGCTGCAAAGGCGGCGGCAAGGAGACCAAAAAAAAGAACATTATGCATCATGGCGCGGTTCGCAAAATACCAATATGCGGGGTGTATTGCCAGCAGCAGAGCGGCAATGCCAGCAACGCGCAAAGAAAACATCGAGCGGAGAAAGAGATAAAAAAGGAATGGTATGAAGATCGCAAGCAACGGCGTGATAAAAAGCAGAACATTCACGCCAAACAGTTTTGCGACGGAACCATACAGGTACGGCATACCGACAAAACTTACCGGCACAACATATCCATTCACGCCAAGCATGCTTCTTGGGTGCAAAAATTGGTCCGTTGCGGACAGGAGCTCTTCGGGATAACGGACATCACCGGTAGTAGCGAAGAGCCGCGAGAAAAAATAGTTTGCCGTCTCGTCCGGCGAATTAAGCCGGATGCTCGGCTCATTCGACGAAGTAAACGAAAGGAAGCTGTACAAAAAGAAAAAAACGACCATGCTGATCGCTATGCCTCCTGCAAGCAGCCACTTGCACCCCCCTGTCTTATATCCCATATCGAAGCATACTAATCGAGGCAAAGACGATACTCGATAACAGTAACGTGGCAGCTGCCGCTTCCAGTGGAACTGATAGCCATGCGGAGAGCAGCAACATGAATGCTCCCGCAACCTGAAGGATCATCTTAACTTTCCCCCATACATTTGCCTTCACGTCACGACCGCTGGAACGCCATGCTAATGCCAAAACGATAATAAGCAGTTCGATTGCAATCACTACGGCACCCACCCAGAGGGGAAGTGCGTGAAAGATTAAAAAAAGCACGGTTGGTATGATGAGTAATTTGTCAGCAAGAGGGTCAAACATTTTCCCCCACTCGGTGATCATACCGCGCGTGCGCGCCAATGCGCCATCAAGGGCATCGGTGGAGGCAACGGCAAGAAATAATGGCACACCGAAAGAGTATTGTTCCAATATCAATAATGCCAACACGGCAGGTGTTGCAATCATGCGAAATAGAGTAATCTGATTCGGGGTTATAAAAATAGGAATAAAACGCCCACCCAACGCCATAACAATCCGGTCAGTGGCATATACTTTTTCCGGAGCGCTATATTGGGTAGAATGAAGTGAAGGAAATACCATACTATGCAGCTAATCGCAATCTTCTATCTCGGCATTGTGGGATACTGTATCGCGTGGATTGTTTTTGGTTATCGAAAAATCGAAGCGATCTTTCTTGCGCCACTCGCCGTGAGCCTCGTGATAACCATCGTGAGCGCTGTCATATTTTTGTTTGGCAGCTTTACTTCCATAACGATCGGCATCATCCTTGCATCTCCCCTTGCCGTGATAGGTGCGGCACTTTTAGCTAAAAAATCACGCGGCGCAGTTCGACCAGAAAACTCGGTGCCAGTTGTAACACCCAAAATGTTCAGCCTCCCATTTTATGGCTGCGGCGTTTCACTGCTGCTCTCTGCAATAAGCATCGTATTGCTTTTTGCTGCTCGTACTACAGCGACAACGCTTGGTCCGTGGGATATTGTCGAACCTCTTTTTTTTGCTCTCGTCGCTGTCAATACCGGAATGCTCCTCATCGTTGCAAAAGATGAACGCACTCCGATCGTAGCACTATATGCGGCAATGTCAGCGTACATCGCTTCGATTACTGCGGTAGTAGCAATCGCCTATCCGCTCGGCTTCGGCTTTGATCCGATTCTTCATAGAGCGGCAGAAGGTATGATAGCACAACAAGGCTTTATCAATCCGCGGACTCTCTACTACGGAGGACATTACGGACTTATCACGACCCTTGCGCAAACACTGTCGCTTGCAAGTGCAACTGTTGACCGATTCATCGTGCCTATTCTTGCTGCATTGTCGCTTCCAGTCCTAGCCTACCGTTCCTTTCTCTTTGGCGCTGACGAACAAAAGGCTCGGATCGGCACAGCGCTTTTCGCTATCGGTCTGCCGATAGCGTCACTGGGTTCCGGTACGCCATGGGGGTATGCAATCTTGTTAACGATCGTAGTGATATTGTCAAGTATACAGCTCCAATTCGAGAAAAACAAGGCGGGAACGCTTATGATAGGAGGGATATGTGTTCTCGCGCTTTTGGCAGTGCATCCGCTCGCCGGTCTGCCGGTCACATTCATCGCAGTCGGGTCTGTGCTCGCATCGTACGGTAAACTATCAGTATGGAAAGGAATCAGCTGTGTCATCGCGGCTGCACTATCTCTGCCTCTTGCATTCTTTGCCAACTCACTCATATCGAGGCAGCTGCCGATTGTATTTACAAGTCCGGATATCGCTGCTATCGCTTCGGTGCTTTGGGCACAACTTGCGCCGCAGTGGGAATATCGATTTCACGCAGCTCTTGATCTAGCCTATTTCTTTATTCAAAACTCAAATTTCTTTTTGCTCGGTGTCGGACTTATCGGCGCTGCAACACTTATGTTATCTCGCAGCGTGGTCTATCAACGCATAGGGGCCGTGCTTGGCATGGGTTCTGCAGCAATGCTTGCCACTTTCATTGTGATGCGTATTTCTCTCTCGTTCCCCTCTTTGCCACAATACGAACAAATGATCTATGCCGACCGCATACTAGAAATCATGTTGCTGTTTTTATTGACAGTAAGTATCTATCCTCTCCAACGGGCTCTGCAAAAACTCAACTTATTCTATGGCAGACTGCTTCTGTTTATTCTCTTTATTTTTATTGGGATAACGGCGGTTGCGCATGTCTATGCATCCTATCCGCACAACGATGCATATATCCCGTACCACGGGTACACGATAGCGCAAACTGATATTGATGCTGTCCGCTGGATCAATTCTCATGCGGGAAAAGAAAATTATATTGTACTGGCAAACCAAGTTGTTTCAGCTGCAAGCGTACGAGAGTTTGGATTTGCTCGATACTATCCTATTCAAACCGCGGCTGGCGGTGTTGACCAATTCTACTATCCGATCCCGAATGGATCCCCGCTTTCTTTGCTCTATCAAGCAATGCTGGCGCATCCCTCTCGAGATGTAGTAGAGCGCACCGCGCAGCTTGTCGGAGTATCGCAAGCATATTTTGTCGTCAACCGATATGAGCCGCGATTTCGCACCATCATTGATACGGCAAAAAAAGAAGCGAATGATGTATATGTGATTGGAGAAGATGCTGTCACAGTGCTTTATTATAAATTTCCATAAATCACTTTCTTGCTTGCCGACGGTCTTCGCCGAGAGGGAGATTCTCCGAGGGGCTGACGAAATTGAGCAGTCTTTCGCAATACTGTTCTGATGAATCTTCCTGCACTGTTTGGTATGCACGTGCGCTCATTGTTTCATATTGCTTGTTCGTAAGTTTGCACGAACGGTCGAGCGCATGCGCAAGGAGCACACTATCTCCCGGAGCGTAGGCAAATCCGTTTTCACCTTCGCGGATGCGCTCGGCAGCGCCACCGCTGCGTGCGGCGATAACCGGAATACCGGCAGCAAAGCTTTCCTGAATCACCATAGGGGAGTTTTCACAAAGAAGAGATGGCACGACGGTGATATGGCTCCGAATATAAAGCTGCCGCACTTCATTATGTGTCATATGCCCTGCAAAGGTGATACGAGTGTCTTGAAGCGCCGCCTTTTCAAGCGCGGCTTGGAGAGGACCGGTGCCGGCGATGATGAGCCGTGCATTCGCATCCTTGAGCCGCGAAAACGCCGTGAGCAAATCAAACAAGCCTTTCTGGACTTTCAATAAACCTACATACAAAAATACTGTCCCCTCACTTGAGCGCGACGAAAGCCGAGCATGAAGGGCATCTTCATATTCCTCATACCTAAATCGCACACTCTCGGGAGTAGGATTTGGCAAGAGGATTTTTTTTGATTTTGAAAAAAATCCACGCCGTTCGTAAAAATCCAATAAGAATCGTGAGGAAAACACCACCACGGCTGGAGCAGCCATACACGCGCGCGTCACGGCGCTATAGACCCACTCGACGATCCCGGGACGAGACGACTTCTTGCCTGCCATAAGCACGCCGCTTGGCACAGCAAGATGCACATCATGCACCGTGTGGATCCAAGGAACTCGCGCGTGCCGCACAGCTGCCGGAACCATAAAACCGATACCGGTCAGATTATGTGTATAGATACGATCCGGTTTTTCCGTTGCTATTACAGATCGGACAACGGCATAACTGTGAAGATTCAATAACGCAAACAGATGCCATACGAGACGGATCAAAAAGGGTTTGCCGTCTTCAATAGATGCAAAGGAAAAAATATTGCACGGATAGAAGCGGTATACTATCAGCCCGTCTTCATTCCATTTGGACGGAAGCAACGAGCGGAAACCATTCCATGCCTGCGTAGTCAAAACGAGGACTTCGTGATTTTTTTTAAGCTGATCTGCTACGGTTTGAACAACGATCTCCGCGCCGCCGCGCGAATAGGGACGGAATAAACTTGCGATGATCAATATGCGCATAGTGTCTCCGTTCCACTACTCTATTGTTTTCAAAAATGCTTGCTTGACCGCTTGATACGAATACTCTTCCTCGACGATGCGCCGGCCGTTTTTCCCCAACTCATGCGCGCGTGACGGATCGTTTAATAATTCAAACATTCGTTCAGCAAGACGCTCAATATTGCGCGGTGGCACCAAATAACCGTTTACGGAATCGCGTATCACACTTCGAATACCGGCAAGATCAGAGGCAATGACCGCTGTGCTGCATGCCATTGATTCGATCAGCACGAGACCAAATGACTCGGATGAGTCAACCGAAGGCAAGACAGTGGCTGCCGCAAGGGAGTAATACGCCGCGAGGTCTTTTTCCTCTGCTATCCTGCCGGCAAAAATCACTTTGTCGGCAATGCCGAGCTGGCCGGCTAGATTTTGATAATGATTGATGAGGTTGCCATAGCCAACAAGTATGAGCGCTGGCAGCGGATAGTGCCGCGCTTGTTCCAGCATGCGCGTCAAAGCCTCAAAGGCTTCGAGGAGATACTCGACACCTTTGAAATAATGCGCATCATCAAGTCCGCCAACAAAGAGGATGACAGGCTGATTGGAACTCAAGGAATGCTTCTCCCGGATTGTTTCAAGTGCTGCCTCATCTGCTTTCGTATACACATCAGTGTCTACCGAATGGGGCAGCACCGTCATCTTGGCGCGATATTTTGCAAAGAAAAGTGCGAGTTTTGACTGGCGCGCGTAATCAAGAGAAGAGATAAAGATATGGTCAGCATATTTCAGGATCAAGGGCAAGAAAAAAAACGTATACACGCGAAAGATGATTTTCTCGTACGACTTCTTCCCGACAAGGTCCATGTGGTAGGTGACAGAGTATCGTGTTCCCCACACAAGACGCGCAAGCACTATAGCAAGCACAGCGTCCAAAAATGGATAATGGAAGTGGGCTCGCCGATATTTCCGTAACGACCAGAATAACTGGGGAAGAACGGCGGCATTTCCAAGGGAAAATAAAGGGCGGAGGCGTCGAATGATTATTGTTCCGTCTTTTTCTTGAGATGGGGTTTTGCGCTTCCGCATCCAGCCGTACCACGGGCTCAACACTGTGGTTTCATATCCTCCTTCAGATGCCATCCGGGCATTTGCATGTGCGACAACGCCGATACCACCGCGGTAAGGAGAATAGACAGGAGTAAGAACAGCAAGTTTTTTTGGCATATTTAGAACATTCGCAGGATTTGCCGTGCAAGGAAAAAATAGCATCTTGTAATCGGATTCGCAATGAGCTGTAGAAGCGGGTTATCAACATCTTGAAATTCTATCGCTGGATCAAACAGGCGTACAATCACGCTATCGGGCACGATCCGAGATTTCTGCACTGCGGCTCGTTTTGCAAGGAGGGACCGCCATACGCGTTCTGAAAAAAAATATCGATAGGCGCGCACTTTTTCTTTCCATGTCAATGTTCCTTTTCCGCTCATCGACATCAGTGCGCTATACAGGAGCATTCCCGCTTCCCAGAACAGAACAAGAGGAATAAAAACCATAAAGGCAGTGAAGCTGTAATTTTTCAACATCATGGCTAATCGATTGCGCTCCATGTAATAAAACTTCTTGATACTGCGCGAAAACTCATAGTGGTGGTATACGACAGCGGCTGGATCAACAACGCAGCGATAGCCGGCAATACGCAGCCTCCAGCAAAGATCAGTATCCTCGTGATACATGAAATATTCTTCATCAAACAACCCCACCCGCTTTAGAGCTGATATACGAAAAAGCACTGCCGCGCCACTGCAATAGGCGACATCTGATTTTTCGCATGAGAAGATCTTTTTTGGGGCATTACCCAAAGCGCTCCGAGAGACGCTAGGGTAAAGCCGATACCCCCGCGTATAGCCAAATCCGGCAGGATGCAGCGCATTGCCGCAGGAATTAATGAGCTCGCGCTCGGGATCAAGCATGATAAGCGGCTGCAGTGCAGCGATGGAAAGATCAGATTCCATTTCTCTCACCAACGGCGTAAAAAAATCTTTTTCAAAAAGCAAATCCTGATTCGCGACAAATACATATTTCGCGCCATGATCAATCGCATACTGTATTCCTTGATTCGCTGCCGCGGCATACCCTTTATTGTCCGTATTGCGTATGATATGCGCATGCGGCGCTAGACGCAGTATCGCGGCAGTAGTGCCATCATCTGAATGATTATCCACAGCGACGAAAGAATATGCGATCTCCGCCGACACTTCGTTAAGCGACTCGAGAAAAGCTATAATATCCTTTTCACCGTTATAGGTGATGACAATCAAACATACTTCTGCGTTTTTTTTGCCGGTCGTATGCTTCATGTACTAATATTCCACATCAACCCTGCCGGTAATTCTATTAAAAGTGACTGTGCGTGTGTGTCCGCTCTTCGTGTCTTTTATGGTAACCACCACAACCGACACATCTGATCTTCCGTTTACCAATCCCGATGCCTGCGGAGCTCGAAAGGCGAGATTCGCTTCGTCAACCGACACGCCATCAAAGGAAAGACCACCTTCTGCCATCAACTCGATGTTTTTATGCGATCCAACATCGAAAGAGAGTGGCTCCCCTATTAAGTCATCCTTCCCTTGCTCCCATGTGCCGATAGCAACCCCTTTCTTATTGTCGGCAAATACGATGGCGATGTCCGGTTTTTTGAGATATACCCCAAAACTTTCAGCAGTTGGGTATTCCGCGTGAGTGCCTGTCTGCGCGAGGTTTTGTACTTTCCGGAGCCCCTCCCCGATTCTCATGGCGACAATCCGCAGCGCCTCGTCTTGCTGCCCTTTTTGAAAACTTACGACAGAAGTTGTTGCGATGATTCCGACAATGGCAACAATAATGAGGATTTCGACAAGAGTAAAGCCGCGAGAAAATCTGTCAAACCGCATAAAAATAGTATTGGATAAATGACAGCAAAGAGTCGTGGTACAATGCAACAAGCGCGGTCGCCGCGGCAAGAAAAGGTCCAAACGGCACAGCGCTTTTGCGCGTATATCCGAAAAAGATCATGAGCACCACGCTTACTAAGCTGCCGATCATGTAGGAAAGAAAAAGCACAATCAGTATTCCCGGGTATCCCGTCATCATGCCGAATAGCAAACCGAGATAGATATCCCCGCTTCCCACCCACCTCCCGCGCGACACTGCGTACTGGGCAAAGAAAAATAAGGCGCCGATACTGCCTGCAAACAGGTACTGCGCCCATCCTACCTGTAATGTACAGGAAAAAAACGATGAACACGGTTCCGTACTAACCAAAAAGGGGCTGTTGAGAAAATAGGCAGTCGTCGCAAACAAAAGTGTCGGGATAACAGGCACTACCATCCAGCGCCAGTCATAAACAAATAATATAATGATCACTGCCAAGAAAAACCAAAGCCTAATCAGCTCCGCAATATCCCCTATTCCCGCATTGATAAAACCATACGGAAAGATGCGGGTGTAAGCAAGTACAAACAAAATGCCTGCCGCGAATTCAACAAGCGGATATTGGATCGTGAGCGGTACGCTACATGTGCGGCACTTGCCGCGCACAAGGAGATAGCTGAAGATCGGTATGAGATCAGCTATTCCAAGCTTTCTCTCACACGCATCGCATTGTGACCGCCCGCGAAACGGCGAACGGCCTTCATACGAACGCATGATATATACATTGAGAAAACTGCCAACCGTAATGCCGATAACAAATGAAAGAATCATCATTTCCTCATCATATCAATTCCATTGGATAACGAAAAGAGCCCCTCTACGCCATAGGCTACGAAGGGCTCTTTTTTCGATATCAAAACCAAACTAGGCGCCTGGCTGGATACCGGTTTGTGTTGCTTTGTGTGTTTTCTTTGGCTCGAGATTTCCTGTCTTTGTTTCGAGCTGGAATTTTATTTCATATCCAGTACAAGCATCGGTACAATCAGCAGGTGTAGCGGTGTAGACATATTTGAGATCAGCTTTGCTGGTTGGATCAGCAGGAACTGGATTTAAGTAAACAGTTCCGCAGCCAGTGGTATCTGCTTGGGCGCCCTTGTCACAAACGACAACATAATTACCAGCGCCAAGCGTAGCATCCTTACCAGAAGGATAATATCCTCCCGTATCGCTGCTATAGAGTTCCAGTGCTGACTGGACCTGCTTAATATCCGAAACGCGCTTTGAGTCGCGTGCCTTGGCGCGGGCATTGCCGACTGACACTACCGTGACGGTCGCAAGAATGCCGATGATACCGATGGTCACGAGAAGCTCAACGAGCGTAAAACCACTTGCTTTTCGCATACACATTGAATTTATGCATTAAATTAAGAAACCGCGATATCGCCAACCAAACGATATCATCAATGGAATAATATACTTATCCACAATGGATAATAGTATTATAGCACATTTTTTGTCATGTGGGGATACCTTACCATTCCGCCCGAATTCTAAAATTGCGAAGTCAACGTATACATCGGCAAAAGGATCCCGGCAACCATCACGCCCACGCCAAGACCTAACAGCACCATGATTGCCGGCTCGATAAGAGAAATCACATTTTCAATCATCGCGTTGATCTCGCGCACATAAAACGACGTCACCTTGTTCAGCACATCATCGAGTCGCCCCGTCTGTTCGCCTACCGAAAGCATCTGTGAAACAAGTGACGGCACATATTTCGATTTTGAAAATACCGATGAGACGGGATTGCCATCTTCCACAGCTTTTACGGTCTGATCAATCAGGTCTTCATAGACAGCGTTTCCGATCACATCTCGTACCACGCGTAAACCCTGCGGCACGGTGATGCCTCCGACCAAAATCGTTGAAAAACTCCGCGTGAAGCGCACCAAGTAGACATACTTAAATAAAGCTCCGAATATCGGAATTTTCAGTTTTACGGTGTCAAACATGCGCTTCCCCTCCGGCGTACGACCATAGTAACTGGCGCCGACACCAAGACCGATCGCTCCCGCCAATATCAGCCACCAAAATGCCTGAAAAAAGCCGGTCGTTGAGATAAGGATACGGGTTGTTAGCGGCAATACAACATCCGGCCCCAACTCGGAAAACATCGTGAGCATCTTCGGCAATACAAATGTCATCATCACAAACGCGGCAATAATCAGCAAGGACACAATAAAGATCGGGTACGTCATGGCGCCGATGATCTTAGATTGCAATTCGTAATCTTTTTCCTGCTGGTCTGCCAAGTAATTGAGTGTATCGTCAAGTTTGCCGGATGTCTCTCCAGATTTGATCATGTTGATAAAAAACGTGCCAAATACCTTTGGATATCTCTCGAGCGCTAAAGAAAGTTTCGTGCCTCCTTCTACCTCATCGACAATTTCCCGCAATGCCACTTGCAACACCTTATTTTCAACTTGATTGGAAAGCATCCGTAATGCCTGAACAAGCGGAATAGCCGCAGCAATCAATATAGATAGCTGCCGCAAAAAAATCGCAAGGTCTTTTTTTGAGACCTTATTGAAAAACTTATTAATAGCTTCAACGAAATCCGATTGCTTGCCAACCTCCTCAAGACTGGTGACGACCAACTCGCGATCCATCAAGAGACTCGCTGCCTTATCTTTTGAGTCAGCATCAATGGCACCCTCAACAACGGCGTCCGATTGATTACGAGCTTTGTACTTATATTGGGGCATGAAAAAGCTAGGGTAGAGGGTTTAGGGTAGAGGCACTAGAATTGTTCTAAGAAACGAATGTCATTGCTGTACAAGAGACGCAAATCGCCGATATTGAGATTATTTTTCATCATATATGATCGCTCGACACCAAAACCAAATGCAAAACCAGTATACTGTTTTGGATCGTATCCGCCCGCTTTCAGCACGTTGGGATGCACCATACCTGCACCGCCGATCTCTGACCAGCCGTCTTTGCAATAGGCACAGGATCGCCCCAGGCAGATGCCGCATGTGACATCAATCTCAAAACTCGGCTCCGTAAATCGGAAATGATACGGACGAAGACGCGCTTTGCGTCCTTCGCCAAAAAAATGCGTGACAAAATGCTGGATCGTGCCGATCAACTGCCGCATGGTGACAGTGGTATCGACAGCAAGACCTTCAAACTGATGAAACATCGGGAGGTGGGAAATATCAATCTGGCGCCGATAACACTTTGCGATATTGACCATACGGACACCTTCGCCACGTTTTTTTCGTTTTTCCATTTCCCGTACCTGTCCTGACGAAGTGTGCGGCGTCAACAGCACCCTGCCGTATTTTCCTACTTCCTTTTCACTGATAAAAAAGGTTTCCCATTCATCGCGGGCAGGATGATCCTTCGGCATATTCAGCGATTCAAACGCGTAATGATCCCACTCAATCTCCCTGTAACTCATGCGGGAAAATCCGAGCGGCAAAAAAATCTTTTCGATCTCTTCGATCGCGCGTGTCACCAAGTGAAGATGGCCTTGCGCTGAATGTACGCCAGGCAAAGTAACATCAAGGGATGGTTCAAGATCAGCTGTACTACGTGCGGCAAACGATTCTTTCACGGTTTGGAATACCTGCTCTAGCTCCTGCTTCGTTGTGTTGATCAACTGCCCCAATGCAGGACGTTCTGATGCGGGAGCTGCACTGATTTTTCGCGCCAGATTAGTAAACCTCCCTTTTCGGCCGAGAATATCAAATTCATACTGTCGCAACTGATCTGCGTCGGTTATCTCTGCCAGATGTTCCTTTACGCTTGTAAGTAATGATTGCAATTCGTCTTTCAACATATCAAATTATCTACCGCTGCCGTGCCGGCTTGCGGGAGATGAGGAATAATTCAGCAACAGTAAGCCCGATGATCAATAATAAAAGATTGTACCATGTTAGTAACCGCTGTCCTTGCAATAGTAAGATGCCATCGAGCAGCATCGCGAAGAAAATCCCCTGCCGAAACGAAATCGCAACCTTCTGAAAGAGAAGTTCGTCGCGCATCATGGTAAGCCGCATAAGGAATCCGAGGAGAGAAAAGGTGCCGATCAAAGCACATGTGAGGCTGCCGTAGAATAATAAAAAACCGACCGGACCTGTCTGAAATGGGTTCACATTCACAAGTACAGTATACCACGCTCCCCAAGAAATGAGAGTGCCGCTCGCGAGTATGATGAGATAGTGGATTAAGGACATACGATAACGCAAATGTCAGAACTCAAAACGCAAATCCTTCGGGTGTTACGATATGGACTCCCTTCGACGCAACCGCGTTTGTTTCAAACTCAAATTGTATTGTATACCATTGGCAGCCATTCTGCGAGGCGCAGATCGATTTCCGATCGGCGCCAAACGTTGCATACGCCATAAAAGCGTTCTCTCCATCGCTTCCAAGAGGGCTCAGATACCCGATAAACCCCTCTTTGCAGCCATCGGCAGAACGATCGGTGATCCCTGCTTTACTCATGCAATCGGCTCCGGTTACACCCAAAAGCATAGACCCTTCTACCGCTGGTGGAAAGATGGCATAACGTGAGGCATACGCACCGAACATCGACTGTGTCTCAAGCACACGGCTCATGCGTTGGATATCTCTGCTCCTTGCTTGCTCATATTGGTTCAAAAACCATGCGCCAACAGCAAATGCGACGACGAGCAGCCCTGCCCCGATCCGTTCAAGTAGTATTTGTCTCTGTTCGGAATCCATATAGTAGCGCTAGCCTTCTTGTTTCGGAATTTCTAAAATGACTTGGATACGCTCGGCGAGAGGTTTGACGCATCCTTGATTAAGCGTATCCAAAATTTCTTTCTCGTGCGAACCAAGCATGGCCGCGATGGATGCATCTGATACGGATATCGTGAGCGTGCGATACTTGATGTAGGCAGCGCGCGCTCGTGCCTTTCGCATCTGGCCAAGAGCACGCGCAAGCGTGCTATTCACCCGCTCTAACGCCAGAGAAACAGTAACTCCCTGCGTGACATTGGCGCGGTGCGTAGCATTCTGGAGGAGTGAAGAAAGAGGAAGAAACATATCATTCGAGATCTATGGAATGTTCGTTACGTTCAGTGAGCTCATGGATAATTTCTCTACCGCCTTAGTTATAGCTGCCGATATTCACAAATGTCTCGAAAGTCGCAAGACTTGCAATGCCAACCCGGCGTTGGGGCAAAATCGCTGTTCTTCAATGCCGCGACCGTCTTTGCGATGCGCTGTGTTAAGGCATGTTTCTCTTTTTCAGTGCCAAGGAATGAAATCTTTCTGCCGCTGCCAAGATAGTAATATGTCAACGAGAGCGGCTTTTCATGCATGACTTCTTCTACGGCAAGCTGGTAGAGCACGAGCTGTTCTTTATCTTGTGATGATAACGCATCCCCCTTTTTGCCCTCGCCAGTCTTATAGTCAATGATCGCTATACCGCCTTCTACACGGTCAATTCTGTCAATCCGTCCTTTGATAGTAATAGCAGAATCCCCGACGCTGATCTTCATAGTAAACTCTTGCTCTACCGCATACGGACGCGGCTGCTCGCGGATCAGCTCATCATAAAACGTTTTCAACAGCGCGCGGCCTTTCGCGCGGTACTCTTCTTTTTGCCGAGCGTTTACAAACCAGTCATCATGCCAAGACCGTTCGTAATGAGCAAGTAAATCCTCAAAAGGCGGATAGGAAGCCGCCTCGCTGTCAGTATACTCCTTTTTCTCTGCGCCGAAAAGATCCGCTTGAGCGCGTGATCCGCGTTCAATGATCTGCTCCACATAGCGCTGTAGCGCAAGGTGGATCGTTTTGCCAAAGCTAAATTGGGCTTTTCCGAATACCGGTATCTTGAGCAAAAATGAAAATTTATACTGGAGCGGGCACGTGGTGAATGCGGTCAATTGGGTAAAACTGTATACAGTTGGAAGTACAAAAGGATGTTGTCCATTTGTTTGAACTTGCGACGGAGCAACAGCAGCAACCTCATCGAGCGTTTTTTCTTTTCCCATTTTCAGGGCGTCCAATCCTTTTTCCAAAACACCGACTTCGTACAAAAATACCGAGGGTTTCTTTGCGCGCGCCATACCATAATCTTGCGACGATGATAGGTATATGCTCTCCCGCGCTCGGGTCAGCGCGACATAAAAGAGTCGCCGCTCTTCTTGCAGGTGGACATCTCCTTCCGGCACGATCTCTCTGATGAGATCGTCAGGCAGCGCAATTGCATCTTCTCGTTCAACAGTAGGAAAACGACGGTCCACCATGTTGACAATGAACACATGGGGAAATTCAAGACCCTTTGACGCATGGATCGTCATAATCTTTACCGCATCAGGTCCGCTGTCAGACCCGATACGAAGCTTGCCGGAATCTCCCGCTTCTTGTTCATAGGAAAGAAGCTCAAGAAAATCTTTGAGCCGTGCATCGGGATACTCTGTCTGAAACGCGCTCATTTTTTTATACAGCTGATTCAAATAATCCAGAGCGTCTCGTTTTTCAAGCGTGTCTGCGTCTTTGAGAAATGAAAGATATCCGGTATCACGCAGGATGTGCACGAGCAACTCAACACAATGCCTGCTCCTTGCAAGACCCGCGTGCTTTTGCACGAAACCGGTGATCTGCGAAATTGTCTCACGATCTTTCTTTTCAATGCGGTTGAGCGTTTCGGTCTTATTGCATGCTTCCCACAATGACGTACCTTTCTGCTGGGCGGCGTGACCAAGTTCGATGAGCGAGGCAGTATTGATATGGAAGCAGGGCCAAGAGAGTACGCGATACAGCGATGGCCCTTCGTAATAATTGACCACGATGCGGCAGTATGCAAGCACATCAATGATCACGGGTTTTGCATACAGTCCGCGTAATGACAAAAATTGGTACGGGATTTCCAGCTCGCTCAACCGCGCGATAAACGGTTGCGCGGTAGTATTTGCGCGCACCAGGATCGCGTTGTCAGACCACAACGAATCCGGCTTGCTGTTTTTCATCTCTATAATCTTTTCTATGACGCGCTCCACTTCTTCTTCAAGAGTCGCACAATGGATGTGGGAAATAACGCCGACAGAATCGTGATGTGCCGTGAGCCGCTTAGATAATTCCCTGCTCTGCTCTCCCCTTTCACTGCCTCGCGCAGTGCTGCCGTATTCCGCCAGTTGACATTCGAGACGATGTGGATCATTGCGCTTGATGAACTGATAAGAGCAATCAAGGATATTTTGGCATGAGCGATAGTTTTGTGTCAGCGCGATCTCGCGACTGGTCGGATAATCTTTTTTGAATTGCAGAATATTATGGTACGAGGCTCCGCGGAATCGGAAGATTGCCTGATCATCATCGCCCACAACGGTAAGATTGTTGCGGGGAGACGCAAGCATCTTAATCAGTTGGTATTGAGCATGGTTAGTATCCTGAAATTCATCAACAAGGACGGTATGAAACTGCTTTTGATACCGCTCCAAGAGCGCGGGGCGTTTTTGGAATAGGCGGAGCGTGTAGGTGATGAGATCTCCAAAATCAAGCGCGTTTTTCTCCAAGAGGAGCTGTTGATATATATGGTACGCTTCAGCGATCTCGCGTATGCGTTTCAACTCATCTCCCGCAGCGTCTGCCGTCTCTTGATCAGTATCGAGTGTTTTATTCTGTGCGTATTCTATGTAAGTTTCCGGCGAGATGTCTTCATCTTTTGCGCGCGAAAAATGATTGAGCAACGCGTGGATGAATTTCGATGGGTTACCCAAAGGACGGTAATAGTCGAGTTTGAAACGATCAAGATGTTGCCGCACGAGAAGCCATGCGGATGTCTGATCGAGTAATTTGAAATCATTAGGCAAACCGATATCAAGACCGTGCCTCTGGAGTATGCGCTCACAAAACGCGTGGAATGTCATAATCCAAAGATTGACGTATCCGTACGGCAATAGACGATCTACGCGCTCTTCCATTTCGCCGGCAGCTTTATCGGTAAATGTAACGGCAAGGATTTCATCCGGCTTGCATGTGCCAGAAAGGATGAGCCAGGCGATTTTGCGAGTGATGACAGTCGTTTTTCCCGTACCTGCGCCGGCAACAATAAGCAGCGGACCGGCGGGAGCCATTACCGCTGCCCGCTGTTCCTCATTAAGATCGCTGAGAAGAAAATCAAGAGATGACATAGTGCCTAAAAGTATACCGACCGCATTGCCCTTTACGCAAGATGTTGCCTGCGGTATCTTTATCATTATACAAATATCGTGCAGAGGAGGTAACAAATGAGCACGGTGCTCTGGGCTGTCGTGTGGGCAGCAACCTGTTATTTTTCTTTTCAATGTGGCATCGCTGTAGCCTGCCAAGCATTGGCAAAGGTTTCAAAGACGCCAATCAAGATCCTTTTCCCTGTACGTATTCTGTTCGTTCTTTTTTGTTTTATTGGAGCAATCATACTGCTAAAAGTTCTCTAGGATCATGTGAAAGGAGGCTCGCTCGTGCCAACCGGAGAAATGACGGATCCTGTATCCGTCGAAAAACGGCTCGCGGAAGGGCGCGAGCTGACCAAGCCGTTCGCTCCCCCTCCGCCACCCCGGCCGCCGATTACAAACAAGCTTTCCGGACCTGAAGAAGGGCCGGATAAGCGCCGGATGAGGTATCTCGTCCGACGGGCGCTGTTCGCTTTCGAGGAAGCCAATGGCCTTTGTCCTACGTTGCAAAATCTCCTCCCGGATTTTGCAAAGACGTGTCGCCTAGTCAACCTTCCCAACGTTCACGAGAGCATCATTGTGGCACTTCGCGACAAGCTCGCTGAACTTCACGACCAAGACGCTCCACTGGCAGATATTCCTGAAGATGACAGCGAGCAGCTTGCCATGCAGTATCTTGGCGAGATCCCGGGGCCTTCTTCCGTAAGTAAAGAAGCGGCTCTTCTGTCCGCCGGAGACATCGGATCGCTTGCGCGGCGTCTTGATCTGGTGTCTGGGAGGAATGATTACGCGGAAACGATCCTGAAGACCCTGCAAGGATCGGCGTTCCCGCACCAAGACACGGTCGGGGAAATCCCTGCCACGAACCCTGATCGCAACGCCGGCGGACTCGACTGGCTTACCAAAGCGCTTCGCACCCTCTTCGGTGGAAGAAAGCAGCGAGAAGCTTAAGGGTAGAACTCTTCAGGAGGTCCACATGCAACTCGAACACGTTCGGAGGAATACGCGAAATCTTCCGGACAATGAAATAAGCAGACTCGTCGATACCATCTTGGATAACCCTGAAAGGGCCCCACAGCAGGAGCAGGCAAAGGATGTTCCTCAATCGAGGAGGCTGCGCGGGGGGAGACTGCTAGCGGTTCTCAGGATATTGCGGCGGCCATGAAACGCCCCATTCGTTCTTCGCACCACACACTACGCGCGCCGTGCTCTTCCGGTGCGCTTCTTTATTTCTCTTATCGAATTCCAGTCCCTTTCCTCCATTTTCTTGCAACGCGAAGGCGGGCTAATTCCTTTTCCATTTTTGCTGATAGCACCGCATATTCAACGGCATCGAAACTCTTTTCTGCCAATATCTGCTCCGCGCGTCTTCGCGCTTCTTCCGCGCGCTCTTCGATAATCTCTTCTACGCGCTCGGCTGTATCAGCCAAAATAGTCACCATCTGCTGCCTTACCTGCACCACGCCGCCCGATACCGCAAGCGGAATCATTTCCGCCGCGCGTGAGATCACCAACTCTCCCGGCTTCAAGATACCGACGAGCGGCACATGATCCTCAAGTACCGTAATCTCGCCCTCCTCGGTGGGCAGCGTGACGTATTCGATCTCGTCGGAAAAAACTACGCGTTCTGGTGTGACAATGGAGAGATGCATACTATGCAACTTCATCAATGGTGCCCTTCATGTAAAATGCTCCTTCTGATTTGTCGTCATGTTTGCCGTCAAGTATTTCGAGGAAGCCTCTGATCGTCTCCGCGAGCGACACATATTTACCCTGTACGCCGGTAAAGGTTTCTGCTACAAAAAACGGCTGCGAAAGAAACCGCTGGATCTTGCGAGCGCGGGATACCGTACGCTTGTCGTCTTCCGACAGTTCATCCATGCCAAGAATCGCAATGATATCCTGCAAGTCCTTATACCGCTGGAGTACGCGCTGCACCTCACGAGCGGTGCGGTAATGCTCCTCTCCCACGATCGCAGGGTCCAAAATCGTTGAAGTAGAATCCAGCGGATCAACAGCCGGGTAGAGCCCAAGCTCTGCCAACGAACGTGCAAGCACGACAGTAGAATCAAGATGGCCAAACGTCGTTGCCGGCGCCGGATCCGTCAAGTCATCCGCAGGCACATACACCGCCTGAAGCGATGTGATGGAACCTTTGCTGGTTGACGTGATACGTTCCTGCAGCTGACCCATTTCAGTTGCCAGCGTCGGTTGGTACCCCACAGCAGAAGGAATACGGCCAAGCAAGGCAGACACTTCAGAGCCAGCTTGGGTAAAACGAAAGATATTGTCCACAAACAACAATACATCCTGCTCTTCCGTGTCACGAAAATGTTCTGCCATGGTCAGTGCGGAAAGAGCCACGCGCAGACGCGCTCCCGGCGGTTCGTTCATTTGTCCGAATACCAGCGTGGTCTTGTCTAGTACGCCGGAGTCTTTCATTTCGTGGTACAAGTCGTTTCCTTCGCGAGTGCGCTCCCCTACCCCTGCAAATACCGATACGCCGCCATGTTCTGCCGCGATATTTCTGATCAGCTCCGTAATCACCACCGTCTTACCGACACCAGCGCCGCCGAATAATCCCACCTTGCCCCCTTTCACAAAAGGACAAATCAAATCGATTACTTTGATGCCTGTTTCAAACACTTCTGTCTTTGTTGATTGTTCTTGGAATTTTGGCGGATCACGATGGATCGGGGCTTGGCGTACTCCGCTTTTTCCTTTGAGCGGTTCTTTCCCGTCTACTGGTTCGCCAAACACGTTAAACATGCGGCCGAGAGTCTCTTTGCCAACTGGAACGGAAATCGACGCGCCGGTATCACGCACTGACAGTCCTCGCTGCAGGCCTTCTGTCGGCCCAAGCGCGACCGTGCGCACTACTCCGCCGCCAAGGTGCTGCTGCACCTCTAATACGAGCGTGCTTGTGCCATTCTTTACCTCCAAAGCCTGCAGTACGGGCGGCATTACTTGCGCAAAAGATACGTCAACTACCGGACCGATGATTTGTTGGATAACACCTGTAGATGTACTCATACTATTTTTTGATTCCATTTCAGATTTATGATTTATGATTTCCTCTAAATTACGAAATGTATCTTTTTGTCATTTCGACCGACCATGTAGATCCCTCGACTTCATTTCATTAATTACTCAAGCGCCGCCCTGCCGGCGGAAAGTTCTGCGATTTCTTGAGTGATCGCCGATTGCCGCACGCGATTATAGGTTAACTCCAGATCGCCGACCATTTCCGATGCCGCCTCGGTCGCATTATGCATCGCCATCATGCGCGCGCTGTGTTCTGACGCTTCTGTTTCGAGCACGGCTTGAAAAATCTGTGTTTCAAGAAGGCGAGGAATGATATGTCCAAGCACCTGCTGTTCTGACGGTTCAAAAACGAATTGCGAAAAATCTGAATCTTTCTTTGCAGTCTCTTTTGTCGCACTTTCCGTAATGCCGGTACGGACAAACCCTTCCGTGACGAGTGGCAACAGTTGCCATGCTTCGATATTCTGCTTTATGCTTGAGACAAACGAAGATGACACGATATCAACACGATCCAATGAGCCGTCTGAAAATCCCTGCGTGATCACATGAATGATGCCCGCGATATCCATAATAGAAGTTGTGATATCTGCTTTTGGAAAATCAGCGTGAATCGTATATCCGTGCCGTGCGACCGTGTCGCGCGCGCGGCGTCCGAAAGTAATAATATCAACCTGCTGCGCTCCAGCTTCTTGCGCGCGCCGTATCGCTCCGATACCCTTCATTGCCAACTGCGCATTAAAACTGCCACAGAGGCCCCGATTGCTGCTAATGATGATAACCGCGCTCCGACGGACAGGCCGCACCGCAAGAAGCGGGTGCAGCGCGCGATCCACGCGCGTTGCAAGATGCTGCAAAAGATCCCATGCGCAATGAGCATATGAACGCGTCGCCAAAGCACTGGCAACTGCTTTGCGCATCTTTGCGCCTGACACCAATTCCATCGCTTTTGTTATTTTCTTGGTGTTGCGCACGGAACGAATTTGTCGGCGGATTGCAAGGGTGGATGGCATCTCTCAACAGGGATTAACGTATAAGGAATTCCTCGATCGCTTTTTTCAATGCTTCCTCGTTTTCTGCCGCGAGCTCACCGGTATCGCGGATCGCAGATGCCAGATCAGATTTGCTGGATTCCAAAAACGAAAGGAATCCTGCTTCAAACTCGCGAATCTTTTCTACCGGCACTTCATCGAGGTAACCATTCACAGCGGCATACAGGACTGCAACCTGTTGCTCGACGCCGAGCGGCTGGTATTGATTTTGCTTGAGCAATTCAGTAAGGCGCGCTCCCCGCTTGAGTTGTTTTTGCGTTGCCTCATCCAAGTCAGAACCGAATTGTGCAAAAGCGGCAAGCTCGCGATATTGCGCAAGGTCAAGGCGCAACTTGCCGGCAACCTTCTTCATTGCTTTTGTCTGTGCCGCAGACCCCACGCGCGATACGGATAACCCAACATTCAACGCCGGACGAATGCCTTGGTAAAACAAATCAGTTTCCAAATAGATTTGACCATCGGTGATAGAGATAACATTGGTGGGTATATAGGCGGAAACATCGCCTGCCTGCGTCTCAATAACCGGCAGCGCGGTCAATGATCCGCCGCCATAGTCCGCATTTAATTTTGCGGAACGCTCAAGTAAGCGCGAGTGGAGGTAAAAAATATCGCCGGGATACGCTTCGCGTCCCGGTGGGCGGCGAAGGAGCAATGAAAGCTGGCGATACGCAACGGCATGTTTTGACAAATCGTCATACACCACCAAGACGTCTTTCCCTTTGTCCATGAAATACTCACCCATTGCGCATCCGGCAAATGGCGCAAGGAAAACCAGCGATGCAGGGTCGGATGCTCCAGCGAGCACAACAGTTGTGTACTCCATCGCGCCTTCCTCCTGGAGGCGGGCAACGATGCGGGCTACTTTTGATTCTTTCTGTCCGATGGCAACATATATGCAATGGACCGCTTTATCCGTTTTCCAAAACTTCTTCTGGTTGATGATTGCATCGATCGCCACGGCAGTCTTGCCGGTCTGGCGGTCGCCGATGATGAGCTCGCGCTGCCCGCGACCGATCGGGATAATTGCATCAATCGCTTTAACGCCGGTCTGCAGCGGCTGATGCACTCCTTTACGCGTGATCACGCCCGGCGCGATCTTTTCGATCGGATACTGCGCTGCCGGCTCAATCGCTCCGCGTCCATCGAGTGGCTCGCCCAACGGATTCACAACGCGGCCGATCAAGGCATCGCCAACCGGTACCTCCAAGATACGTCCGGTACTTTTGACAACAGCGCCTTCGTTCAGTGATGTATAGTCCCCTAAAATCATGGCGCCGACGGTATCCTCTTCAAGATTGAGCACAACAGCGTTAACGGGTTTGCCGGCTGCCGATTCGCAGGTAAGGATTTCCGATTGTTTTGCCTCGCGCAAACCAACTATGCGGGCAATGCCGTCGCCGACTTCCGCGATGCGGCCAATATGCGAAACGGTCGCTTCCGATTTCACATCTGCGATATGTTTTTCAAGAACTTCAAGAAGATAATTTGTATCGGCCATACACTAGGGTCTAGAAAGTAGGGGGTTTAGGAATTAGGGATTAGTACGTTTTTCAGTTGATTGATCCGAGAAGAAAGGCTTGCGTCTATCATCATATCGCCGACGGTGATGACTGTGCCCGCAATCAAAGCTGGATCGACTGTTACGGTAATTTCGGGCTGTCCTTTTCGGAACCGCGAGAGTAGCTCTTCCATCTCGCGGCGATCGATATCTTGCAGCGGGTGCGCTGACTGAATATCAACCGGATACATACCATCACGCGCTTTGAGGGATGCAACCAATTCTTTTCCAATCAAATCAAGTATCCGCAGTTTTCCGCGCCGGCTGTAATAGGATACGAGGTTGGCAACAACCTTTTCTACGTCTTCTCGCTTTGCATCTGCAGTATACGCAAGAAGACTTTCAGCATACATGCGGGGGGTGACTTTCATAAGGATTGCAGTAGGAAGGGTTATTGCGCAAGAGGTCTTATGCCACCTTACTCAACGCTTTCTCGCGCAACTTGTCGGAAAGTTCCTTGTCGCTCACATCCTTTAGCACTTGCTCGCTTGCCAAAAGCACCAACGCGCTAAATTCTTGCTTTGCTGACGTAAGCATCTGCTCTTTTTCCATGCGGATTTTTTCGCGAGCGTTTTGTACGACACCGTGTACTTCATTCTTTGCTTTTTCAATGAGGGCGACGGATTTTTCTTCCGCGTGTTTTGTCGCCTGCTCAACGATGGCAGCTGCTTGCTCTTTTGCTTTTTGCAGCTCGTCGAAGCGCATCTGCTCGACAGATGCCAGCTTTTCTTGGATAGCTTTTGCTTCTTCGAGGCTTTTCTCGATCAAGACGCGTCGCTTTTCAAGCATCCCGAGGAGCGGCTTATACAAAAACCGATGCAGCAAAAAAAGCAAAATCCCAAAGTTGAGAATCTGCGCGATGAGAAGACGGCCGTCAATGCCAAGCTTTCCTAACGCTTCCATGTGCTAGAGGAATTTAAGGATGAACGCAATGACAAGCGCGTAGATGGCAACAGCCTCGGTAAACGCAAGACCGATAAACATCGGCACCTGGATCTTTCCGGCTGCTTCGGGGTTACGGCCGATTGCTTCGAGCGCTTTGCCCATAAGGATACCCAAACCGATTCCCGGTCCGATCGCGCCAAATCCAATGGCGATGGCCGGACCCAAGAGTTTTGCCCATTCTGCTGATGCGCGAACGAGCTCAAGTTTTTCGTCCATATTTTGCTAGTTATTAGGGGTTAGGGTATAGGGTATAGTATCTTTAACTACACCCGATACCCTACACCCTATCTCAATGATGCGCTTCCATGGTCGCCATCTTGAGAAACACGAGTGTCAGCATGGAAAAGACCATTGCCTGGATAAAGCCAACAAACACCTCGAAAAGCATAAATGGCAGCGGCACGAGATACGGCACTAAAAAAAACATGACTGTCAACAGCACTTCTCCGGCGAAAATATTGCCAAAAAGCCTGAAAGAAAAAGAAATCAGCTTCGCGATTTCAGAAATCAATTCAAGCACACCTACGAAAAAATTCAAGGGGCTCGAAAAGTTGATAAACTTTGCCATGTACTTGAAAAATCCGATGCTCATAATGCCGACCACCTGTACAACAAGAACACTGATGATCGATAATGCGAGGGTAAAATTGAGGTCCGCCGCGGTTGAACGTAAGAACGGCACAAGGACTTCTCTCCCCTCGTGCTCTTCCATAATACCCACCGATCCGACGCCGGGCAGCAATCCCAGCCAGTTGCCGATGAGCACAAAAATGAAGATTGTAGCGACAAGAGGGAAAAATTGCAGGGATTGCTTGCGATCGCCGGTGACGCTGTCGACAAGTTTTAAGATCGCATCGAAGATGCTTTCAAAAAAATTCTGAAGGCCATGGGGCACGAACGATACCTTGCGCGTCGCGATAGCAGCAAGGACAACGACAAGCGCCATCACGATCCATGCAACGAGCATGCTGTTTGTCACCGGAAATCCGGCAATTGAAAATATTTTTTCTGCCGCGACTGATATGTTCATAAAGAATGTGTCATTCCTGTCTTTTCTCCGCCTCATGCATCAACTGCATGGTTTTACGGAAAATCAGGATACTCGAAACAATAATGGAAACAACTACGCCGCTTAAAAAAAAGAGTGGCGAGCTATTGAATGCCTTGTCTGCGTACCGGCCCAGCAGTGCAAACCCAACGAGCGGGACGGCGACCATAAAACCAATCGTCCATACGATGCCAAGCATCGCTAACACACTTCCGCTTGATTGGTTTGGTGGCTTATCCATGATGCGAATAGTATAGAGCACAACAGCAGAAACGGTCAACACCAAAGCCCAAACAATCTCTGGGCGTTTTCGGTGGTCTGCGTTGCAACACGTTCGACTGTCATTCCTTTGAGTTCGGCAATCTTTTCCGCCACGTATTTCACGTATGCCGGCGAGTTGCGTTTGCCCCGGTAGGGAGCCGGCGTCAGAAAGGGCGAATCCGTTTCAATAAGAATCTTTTCAAGCGGCACTGATCTCACAACCTCATCGTATTGTTTTGCAAAAGTAATAATCCCCGTAAACGAAATGAGAAAACCAAGATCAAGATAGCTTCGCGCTTGCTGGACAGTACCGATAAAGCAGTGCATCACGCCGTGCTCGCGTTGTTGCATAAGTGAATGAATCCCCCCGCTGGTGAAATGCGCCAAAAGCATCTCAAGCATATCATCATGCGCGTCGCGGCAATGGATGATAAGCGGCTTGAAAAGATCAGACGAAAGCTCAAGATGAGCGGCAAACAGCTCTTTTTGCCGCGCTTTTTGCGCCTCGGCAGACGCGTCATGCGGCAGATGGTAATAATCAAGCCCGCACTCGCCTACTCCGACAACGCGGTTTGATTTTTTTGCCAGATCGGCAAAGTCCTTTGGTTGAAAGGGAAGTTCGGTGTCTGTCGGATGTTGGCCCACCGCAGCCCAGACCGCACGATTGCGGTACTGCTCCGCAAGCTCTACCGCTTTTACGCTGCTGTCGTAGTCGCAGCCAACAAGGATCATGCCTACCCCTTCGCTCAAGCATTGCTCGATCAGTTTCTCTCTGTCTTCCTGATACTGCTCAAATTGTACATGGGCATGGGTATCGATCAGAATTGTCATTTTTTGTTTTTTTGTTCCTGTTTTTTTTCTTTCGGCGCAAACTTCTGCTGTGTAACATCCAAGATATTCTTTGTCTCGGTGACTGCATCATTAAAAATCTGCGGGGCAAGCGTTGGTATCTTTTCTAACCCTTTCGTTTCGATGTTGTATTCCTTCAACTTTTTCTCGAGAAACTCGGAGTTGAGTTGCCGGATATCTTTTGCTCCGGATTGTATCTGTTCAATCTGCCGCTGAAATTCATCGATATCGATCGACTGCGGCGCTTGCGGCGCAATGGCAGAAAAATCAGGCAACAACGGCTTGAGAATAACTGCCACGCGCACCAGCGAAGGAGCAAGGCGCGACTGGGTAATCGTCGACCGTATCGAATCAATCGGAATAATGGATACAATATACAAGATGGCGGCTGACAGGAGTACGCCTTCCACAAAGCCTACTGCCGCGCCGGCAAAACGGTTCGTTGCCTTGAGAAACGGAATGAATTTGAAAAAATTGATCAGCGCATCAAGGAGGCGCACTATGATATGAAACGCGAAACCCACAGCAAAGTACACGACAAAAAAACCAAGCACTGCCGCAAGCGGTGCGGCAATAAAGGGCCACTCCTCCAATGAAGGGCGGATATAAAACGCAACATCGTCGTAGTACCGCCGCGCTAAGATCAACGATACAATAAAGCCGATGATAAACCCAATCTGCTTCACGAGGCCCCGAGTAAATCCAATGACAACAAATGCCCCCAAGATTACTACTATTGTGACGTCGAGGAAATGCATAGAACAGGGGCTAGGGTTTAGGGGCTAGGGGAGGAAAAAGATTTTCTTTTTTACTGACAGAATGGATGCGCTCTGCCCGCCATTGGAGCCATGCAACACCATCGCCTGCAATGCCCGACAGGCCAAGTCGCTCTCTGATTGCAGCTGCTGTATGTGGCATAAAAGGATAAAGGAACAACGATGCCTGACGTAGTAATTCTAGCAAAATACTTAGTGTCTGTACAGCTGTTTTGTTATCCTCTTTCAGTAATGCCCACGGCTTTGTTTTATCAATATAGCGATCAGCCCATGCGATCAGATCATGTATGGCTGCAAGCGATTCATGCAGCACGCACTGCTCAAATCCATTTTCCCATGCGTACCGAAGGTCAGCGACAGCGCGCGCAGCTTCCTGCTCTGCCGGGATTGCCGCCGCTTCAAATACAGTCGCTTCGCACTTTTCTGCCAGAGTAAGCACGCGGCTGGTAAAGTTCCCGAGACCCTTGGCGAGTTCCGATTCATAGCGATCCTGTAAGCGCAGTTCCGAAAAATCACCATCTCCGCCAAGGGGGATTTCACGCAGTAAAAAATAGCGCACGACATCGATGCCATAGATAGCGCACAGCTGCACCGGGTCAATGGCATTGCCCAATGATTTAGAAACCTTTTGCCCTTCAATGGTAAAAAAGCCGTGAGCAAACACTCGCCGGGGAAGCTGCAAACCGGCGGAAAGCAGCATAGCGGGCCACAGCGCGCAATGAAACTTAATAATATCCTTTCCAACGATATGGAGGTCTGCAGGCCAGTAGCGCGCGAATAGTTTTTCATCCCATCCATAACCGATGCCGGTAAGGTAGTTAATGAGCGCGTCAAACCACACATAGATTACTTGAGAATCGTCAATCGGCAACCGTATCCCCCACTCTATTTTTTCCCGTGAGATGCTGATGTCCTCAAAATGGTCTTTGATATAGTTCACGATTTCGTTGCGGCGTGAAACCGGCTGGATAAAGTCCGAATTTTTTTCAATGTGCTCCAAAAGAGCGGCACGGTATTTGGATGCGCGGAAGAAATAATTTTGCTCTTCAATCAGCTCCGGCTTCTTTTTATGGAACGGACACAGACCATCAGCAAGGTCGGATTCACGCAAAAAGGCTTCGCAGCCCGTGCAATAGAGTCCTTGATAGGTTCCTTTATAGATATCGCCCTTCTCATGCACGAGGCGGAAAAATTGCTCGACTCCTTGTTTATGGCGCTCCTCGGTAGTGCGGATAAAATCATTGTTCGTAATACCAAGCTCCTTCCATGCCGTTTGCCACTCCGCGCTTTGCATATCAAGATAGTGTTGGATATCAGAGTACCCTTTTTCGCGAGCTGCTTCGACATTTTTGGTGCTGTTCTCATCAGTGCCGGTCAGAAAAAAAACATCAGCGCCTTTGAGGCGGTGGTATCGCGCAAACGTATCAGCAACAAAGGTCGCATAGGCATGACCGATATGCGGTTTATCGTTGATATAGTAAATGGGAGTGGTGATGTAGTACTTCATAGCTGGCGCTTATCTGTTCATACCTTACTACAAAGAATATAAATTACTCAAGAGCGCTCTTACCTCGGCAGAATTTTTTGTGTTCATCAATTTGGCGCGCAGTTCTTTTGCTCCGTCGAATCCAGAGACATACGCTTTGTAATGCTTCTTCATGATGTCAAACGGCTTGATGCCGGAAAATGTTTTTTCAAACAGTTCGGTATGCTCAACCATGACACGCAAACGGTCTTGCAGCGTAACGGCATCGCGAATGTGCTTCGGCGCAAAAAACCATGGATTACCAAAAACTCCACGCCCGACCATGACACCATCCACGCCGGTTGCCGCCGCTTTTGCCCGCGCGTCTTCAAGGCCGGTGACATCTCCATTTCCGATGATGAGCGGGCGGCTGTCAGTCGCATCAAATACGCGGACACGAGCCACTGCTTGTGCCACAACATCCCAACGGGCAGGGACATCAGACATTTCCTTTCGCGTACGGGCATGAATAGTGATAGCTGCCGGCCGCGCTTCCAGCAGATACGGCAGCCACTCATCGATCGTTATGCGATTGTATCCAATGCGCGTTTTAACGGAGACCGGCAGATGCGGTGCGCCTTTTTTTGTTGCCTCGATGATCTGCTGCGCGCGCTTCGGATCCTTGATGAGCGCAGCGCCGCCCCCTTGCTTTTCAACATTGCGATCAGGGCATCCCATATTGATATCAATCCCGTCAAACCCCTTATCCGCAAGGAGTCTGGCGCACTCATAAAAATGCTTGGGCTCCGCTCCGAAAATCTGCGCAAAAATCGGCCGTTGCTTGTCGGTATACCAAAGATCAGGCAATAGTTTTTCCTGTCCTGCCGAACAAAGCCCATGACAGGATACAAACTCTGTCATCAGTACGTCAGGTTTGCCATACGTTGCGATGATTTCGCGAAACGCAACGTCGGTGACGTTTGCCATGGGCGCAAGGACGAAGAATGGGCGTGGGAGAGTATGCCAAAAAAATTTTTTCATTTGGATCGAGAATAGATCGACCTTTTCCTTCTTTGATACGTGATCGCAAATCGATGCGCTTCGTCTCGAATGGCGCGTAGAAGCTGGAGCGCTGGAGAACGAGGATGAAGACGCAGAGGATGAGGGGTATCTGGCAGATAAATCTCTTCAAGTCGTTTCGCAAGCGCAATGACAGGGATAGCAACTCCCGTGGAAGCAAGAGCTTTGCGCGCGCTGGAAAGCTGCCCCTTTCCGCCATCGATCATCAAAAGATCGGGGCGGATCTCCTTTCCTTTTGCTACACGGATAGTATACCGCTGGACAACTTCTTGGACAGCGGCAAAATCATTGATGCCTACTACACCGCGTATTTGAAAACGGCGATACCCGCCCTTCAGCGGTTGGCCATTACTGAATTGGATAAGCGATCCTACGGTATTCGTCCCTCCGAGCGTAGAAATATCGATACACGCTATCCGCGTCGGCAACGATTGCAAATGCAATGCCATCTGCAACTCATACAGTTGCCCTCCCCTCTCCCCAAACGCGGATACGAGATTCTTCCTGACCAAATCAAGAAGTTTTTTCTTGATACCTTTGCTAGGGACCACAAGCGTCACGGCATGTCCAGACATGATTCGCAGCGATTTTTCAAGAGCTCGATGATCCGAGGAGAATAATGGAAGGATGATTTCGCGCGGCACATCATGGGAGCGGTAGTATTGCATGATAAAATCTGCAAGGATACAAGCAGGTTCGCTTCGCTGGATAGTAGAACTGTCAAACGTATATTCCTTTCGTCCCGAGATAATGCCGCGGTTGAAATGAAAAATCTGCAATCGTATTTCGTCACTACCAAACAATCCATTGATCACGTCTTGGTCATAGTGCTTTGGCCGTGAAACATTCTGTTCTCCAAGTTTACGCAGTGCAAGGAGACGATCTCGATAGATCGCCGCTTTTTCAAACTCTTCGGAATCCGCTGCTTGTTTCATTTTTTTCTCGGCATCTGTGATCACTTCCTGCAAATCGCCGCGAAGAAATTTCTCCGCCGCCTTCACGGTAGCGCGATATTCCTCGGGACTGATGATGCGAGCGCACGCACCGCCGCATTTTCCCAAATGGTACCGAAAGCAGGCTTTTCCCTTTTTTGATTTTTGTTTGCAAATACGAAAGATGCGATACGCTGATGCAAGCGCGGCATTGCGAGCCGCTGCGGATGGGTAGGGACCAAGAAAGATACCTGTATCTTCAAGCCTACGCGCGATGGTAAATAACGGATACTCGTCATCGCTTATCTTGATGAAAGCGTACCGCCCCGGAGTCTGAAGATCTATATTGTATTTCGGGTGGTACTGCACGATCAGCTGCGCTTCCAAGATCAAACTCTCTGCTTCTGTGTTGGTGAGGATGTATTCGATATCTGCAATTTCTTTTGTCAGTTCGTATGTTTTGATATCCCGCGCGTGCCAATACGAGGATACCCGTTTTCGAATATTTTTTGCTTTCCCTATGTAAATGATGGTACCAGCAGCATCTTTCATGAGATAACACCCAGTGCTAGTTGGGATTGTTATAATTTTTTTCTTTAACTCATGATCAATACCCTTGACCCTATACCCTAATATATGCAC
>JACQSB010000020.1 GCA_016206175.1 Candidatus Uhrbacteria bacterium
AGGGCAACGCATGGCTCGAACGCGCTCGCGCGTTCATAAATACTGCTCACCAAGCGAAAATTGTCGCTTTGGAAGAAAATCTTTTCTCTAAAAAAGATTTTCTTAAAAAACACGGCTCGAACCGCCTCCTCGCGGAGCGAAGGGCTCGGGTGGATTTTGAAAAACCGTGGTCTTTTGTTTTTGAATTCAAGGAAAAGGTGGAATTGAATCAGATCGGACCAAAAAATGTAAACGCCCCAAACGGGGGCGAAAACAGTGGAATTTTTTTCTTCCTGGGGGACCAGGATTCGAACCTGGATAAACAGCTTCAAAGGCTGTCGTCCTGCCGTTAGACGATCCCCCAATATCAATGGAAATGAATATACCCCATGGAATGCAGCGTGTCTACACCCGCAAATATCGCCCGATTGCGAGACCGGAAGCGAGGATGTTGACTCCGATGGCAGCGGCGAGCTCATAGCCAAAGATAACAATAAAACGATCGCTGAAAAAGCCGAGTACATCAAATGCCAATCCGTCAAAATATCGCGTCGTATAGGGCTGCAAAAAGCTCAATAGGGGGAACAGAATCAAAATGGTGATCCCAAGCGAAATGACAGCGTATAAAATACCCTCGAGGAGGAGCGGCATACGGATCATCCAGTTTGAGGCGCCAACTAATTTCATAATGCCAAACTCCTTTCTTCTTGAATAAATTGTAATACGGATAGTATTGTAAATAATCAATGCGACAATTATCGCAAAGAATGCCATGACCGAAACGCCGACATCTCTTATCTTACCCTTGAGTCGTTCAATAGAAGTAATGATTGACTGCCGGTCGCGATATGTCTTTTCTTCGATGATTGAAGTGTAGGGACTCTTTTCAATAGCTGAAAGAATCGCGGGGTAGTCTTCAATAGATCGCGCCGTAATGATGATGCTGGATTGAAGAGGATTGATCTCAAGCTCGTCAAGTGCATCTACAATGGAAGTGCGCCCCTCCACTCGAGCTGAATTCTTGAACCGTTCAAGCGCATCTTGTTTTGAAATATATTCGAGCAATGCTATCTGGGGCATATTTTCGATTTCCGCCTTAAATGCTTGGACATCGCTTTCTTGCGCTGTCACTTGGAAAAAAATGGTAATATTTGCTTTCTGTTCGATCGTCGTTAATACGGCATCGGAAAACCCATTTGCGAGGATAAAGAAATTTACCGTGACAAACGACAAGGTAATAATAAATATCGTCACTGCTGACAACCAAAAATTGCGGAAAAAATTTTGGAGAGCAAACTTAATGACTCGGTAGAAATTTGAAAACATAGAGAGGATCTCCGTTAAATAAAATACTTACCAACTTTATCAGACCGTACACTGCCATCATGGAGTGAAATCACTCGTTTCCTCAACATGTTGACAATATCGCGGTTGTGCGTGACAAACAGTATGGTAGTTCCGACATCATTAATGCGCATGAGAAGATCAACAATGCCTTTCGCCGTGACAGAGTCAAGATCGCCTGTCGGCTCATCAGCGATCAACAGCTTGGGGCGATGAACAAGTGCGCGTGCGATCGCCGAGCGCTGTTGCTCACCGCCTGATAGCTGCCTTGGATAGCGATGAGCCTTTTCTTCAAGACCTACGATACGGAGAAGTTGCGGAACAACTGTATGCACAGTCTTAAGTGACGTACCGCATACTTCAAGTGCAAAGGCAACATTTTCATAGAGAGTACGCTGTTCTAAGAGTTTGAAATCCTGATACACAACGCCAATTTGCCTGCGGAGTCGTGGTATATGCCGTCTGCTTAACCGCGTGATGTCCCATCCGCCAACCTCGATCTGACCGGACGATGGCCGTTCCTCTGCTGTTAAAAGACGGACAAGCGTCGACTTGCCCGCCCCACTTTGTCCAACCAAAAAAACAAACTCTCCCGGCTCTATCGCAATGGATATATCTTTGAGGGCTTCTACATCAGGACGATAGGTTTTTGAAACGTTTTCAATTTTTATCATTCCTTTTCTCTTTTTTGGTAAATGGATCTTCGTAGCCCTTCCATTCAATCCGTGCCCATATCAGCCCTGTTCGCAGATTTGCAATTTTTTCAAATGCAGTGCTCACGAGATCCAAAATTCTTTTGTCATCGGTGTTGGTCCAAGTCGAGGTCACTATCACATCCACTGCTTTACCGTTGTCCAGGTTTGTGACAGTGAGTTTTGTACCGGTCGGATACAGATTCGTTGCAGATCCGTATGGGTACTTCTTGTGCCGATACCAGCTTACGATGCCCTCGCGTGATATTATCTCATCTGCAAAGACTGATACGATCGCTGTAGCATACGGCACATCAGCAGTCACCGTGCGCATGGCGCGATTCATCTCTGTCGGCAGCGCTTTCCACTCTTTTTTTGTCTTACGCCAGTAATATACCCGCGCGCGATAGTCACTATCTGTGTAATTGAATGTCACGCGTGCAGCATTATTAGTATTATACGGCACCGTACTCTTTAGAGCAAACTCACATACGTTTGCGACGCGGCGATGATGTTGTGGGGCCGACAAGAAAGCGTCAACAAGCAGAGCGGGGATCTGACGCAATATCGAGTTCCCCAAGTCAGTCTTTGCCGAAACGATCGACATGCCACAATCCTGCACAAATGTTTCATTACTCTGATTTGCTGCTGCAACACTCTGTGGCGCAAGAAGAAAAACAGATGCCATTGCGATTATACGTAAGTGAATGTTGCAATTTTTGCTTCTACTCATGTATGATACGTATTACTGCGCAACCACGATTATACCATAGCTCGCGGTTCAATAACAGTGTGCGGGATTAGTTGAGTGGCTCAACGTATCCTTCCCAAGGATAAGACACGGGTTCGATCCCCGTATCCCGCTCCAGAAAATTTCCATTATCGGATTACCGCGAACTGCTTTGACGAGCAATGCACGCCTCAACGAATGCGGTAAAAAGTGGGTGCGGGTGCAAGAGGCTCCCGGTGAACTCCGGATGAAATTGAGTGCCAAGGAAAAACGGATGCTCGCTCCGAGAAAGCTCCATGATCTCCATCAATACCCGATCCGGGGAGGTGCCGGAAAATACAACGCCATCTTTTTTAAATTGTTCAATATATTCCGGATTTACTTCGTAGCGATGCCGATGCCGTTCTCTGACGGTAAAAGAATCACTCTGCGGATCATTGGATGACCAACGGCCATTTTTTGATCGTGTATATGCCTCATACGCGATTGTGCCCTTCTGAAGTATGGCTGGATATGCTCCAAGCCTCATACTTCCTCCATAATCCTTTGCCGCGAGTTTCTCTATCTGCTCCGGTAAAATATCGATGACAGGATGTTTTGTTCTCCGATTCACCTCGGTCGTATGCGCATCCTCAATGCCCAGTTTGTGGCGGGCATATTCGATGAGCGCTAGCTGCATGCCATAACAAAGGCCGAAATAAGGGATATTCTGTTCGCGTACATACTGAATAGCTTTGATCTTCCCCTCGATACCGCGACTCCCAAACCCTCCTGGCACAAGAACGCCGTCAAAGGCGCGCAACATTTCAATAGAGGATTCCTGTTCTTCAAAATCCAATGAATCGAGCCATTCGATCTTTGGGTTGCAGTCGAGCAAGTAGGCGGCATGTTTGAGAGACTCAATGACGGAGATATATACATCGGAAAGCACGTAATCGCCTGTCTTGAAATATTTGCCAATAATAGCGATCGAAACGTCTTGTTTTGCAGAACTTGCTTTCTGTACCATTTTCCGCCATCCAAGCATGTCTGATTTAATCTTTGATTTCTGATGAAGGAGACGAAGAATGATCTCATCGAGACCGAATTTTTCAAAGTTCAATGGTACCTCATAAATGGTGTTAGCATCCGGAGCCGAGATGATGTTTTGATACGGTATGTTGCCAAAATCAGCGATCTTGCGTTTCCGTTGCTCGTCGAGCGGCCGTTCGGCGCGAGCAATAATGATATCCGGATTTACTCCATAGGAATTCATGGTGCGGATCGCGTACTGCGTCGGCTTGGTTTTCATCTCGCCAATCATGTGAGGTATGGGCAAATAGCTCACCAAAACAAAAATCACATCATTTGGATTACGCAATTTCATTGTCCGAGCAGCTTCAACAAACAAGGCGTTCTGATATTCACCAACGGTACCGCCGATCTCCACGATCGTAATATCGGCTCCTGACTTTTTTACCGATGTCTGAATGCGAGAAAGCGATTCTTCCACGATATGAAAAAGCGGCTCTACGCATTTTCCGTTGTATCCAAGACTGCGCTCCCGATCTATTACAGTCTTAAAAACCATCCCATTTGTCATATAGTTCTCCGACAAAAGCTCAACGTCAAGAAAACGCTCGTAGTTTCCCATGTCTTGATCGCACTCAAGCCCGCTTGACAGCACAAAAACCTCGCCGTGCTCTTTTGGATTCATTGTGCCGGCATCTACATTCAAATACGGATCAATCTTGATTGGATTGATGCGAAAGCCCCGTGATTGCAGTATTTTTCCGATGGAGGCACAAGCGATGCCTTTACCGACTCCCGACATCACACCTCCAACAATAAAAATAAATTTATGCTTCTTCATCTTGCTTTTCTTATGCGAGTAAGATATAGTTTCTAAAATCCCGCTACTCCCTTTTCTCTCAAAATACGTTCAACTGTCACCGCATCGGTATCAGCAATGATCACGCCATCAATATCAAGTGTCGGGGTAAGCGTTTGGCCTGATTTGGCAACGAGCTCTTCGAAATATGCCTTATTCCCTCTGCATTCCCGCTCCTCAAACGCGACGCCTCTCTCGCGCAGCAAATCCCGAACTTCATTACACCAGGGACAGCCGGATTTGGTATAAAGAATGATGATCATGGGCTTGAAAAAGTTATTCACTATCCTACCAGATAGATCTTCGCGGAGCAAGTAATGTGTATCGCGCCGGTCCGCCAATGCCGACCTAGCTCAATGGTAGAGCAATCGCTTCGTAAGCGATAGGTTATGGGTTCAAGTCCCGTGGTCGGCTTTGGCGGGAAGACGCACTAAAAAAATACGCCCACCACCGACCTAAGGTATTTCGCGGTTCATCAGCCAAGGTATTTTCTTGATATATATCCGTGATGGTATTTTCAAACATTCCAGTATCAGCTGTGTCCGACTGATCCTTTGATTCATTATTCGACAGCGGAACAACTGCGGCCATCTCACCGGCCTTTTGTAAACCGAATTTCGTCCTTGCTTCGTTTTCGGCGAAAAAATCACTCGCCAGCAGATCTCTCATTGACTCAAGCTGTTGACGTTTTTCATTTGCATCTCCGAGATCCATTTCCAGTTTATGAATATCGGAATCCGTACGATAGCTTTTCTGGGCAAGTAATAATGCACGATATGTGAAAAGAATCAGAACAACAGTCAAGATACCGACCGCGATCCATGATGAAAATATTTTTTTCAGCAGCGCCATAGCACACACCGTTTAGGTTATTGCTGCGTGATAGAAGCTGGAACCGCGGTCGACTGTTTTCTCATATCCTTCGCCTGCGCAATTTGATTTGACAACGCATCCATCGTGCTTTGCGGCGTGGAGATATTCTTCAATGTGAATCCCTTTCCGCCGCTAAAAAGAGATATATGGATATCGCCATATCTGAATAAAGTAGGAAAAAATCCACGTATGCCGTAGGAAAGTTCACTTACGTTCTCGAGAATAACCTCTGTGGCGTATTTCTTAAATAGAGAGGATCGATAAATACCGATCAATCGGCGGGTAGTAAGGATATAGATAGTTCCGTACCATGCGGCAACAGCGCTAAGAAGCATTAAAAAAAATAACGAAGCAAAAATAAAAAATGCAGCGCTGCCTATGATGCCAAACGAAAAAAACTTAAAAAGAAATAAAAAAACTACGACAAGACCGATGGTCGGCGGAATAATCCAAAGCACGGTACGAAAAACATGAGTACGAAACATCCCTATGATCCGCTCCTCGCCATCTAAGATAATTTCTTCTTGAAGTAGTGGCATAAATTATAGCATATCATAATCAAGAAGACCTTGCACGATCTCCTGTGTACAAGATGATAAAAAATAGAAAAAGGAGATCACTGCAATAGATGATCGACAAGTACCAACTTTTTACCTTCGAGTAAGGTAAATAAAAAACGGTCTGTGATGCTCTTGCGATAGAGAAACTCATTTTTCTTCATGACGGAATAATTGATCTCCTGATCGATTTCGCGTTCTATGGAAGAAATTAATTTATTGATGCGATTTTTTTCAACATCACCGACAATGAGTATGTCAACAGGACTATCTGTTTTCCCGACAAAAAAACCTGATAGCATTGCAAATTCAACAGTCCCAAAAGTAGATAGTTCTTTCAAAAATCTTTTTTGAAGCAAGAGCGGACTCTTCAAGAAAAGGCTGCTTATTTCATCATAAAGTAAAAAAGAGGAGTTGGCGCGAAAATATTTCCGCAGAGTACTATCGCCGTTTTTTTTAACTAGACGTTTCTTCACTGGTTTTACGGAAGATGCTGATTCATTGCCCTGCTGGGATATGTCAACCTCGACTACTTCTTCAATGATCCCGCACTCTAAGAGATTTTTTAATTCACGCCGAACTGAATTGATCTGGGTATCAATTTTTCTCGTAAGCTCTCTGATAAAAAACTTTTTCTCCGGGTGCTTGAGAAATAAGTTGAGGAGCCTCGTTCTTGTCCTTGAGCCAAAAAGTTGTTCAAGCATACCTACGTAGTAAAATGGCAGCTTACTTACTGTATACGGATAGTACTCATTATGTGCCTTGCATGCCTTGAAGGAGTATAGTATAGTACACTTGTTTTTGTAAAGGGGTCTCCCATCAATCAACAAAATGGCATATGCCGCGCCGAGAGGATACAATGATTCATACTCCATATATTGCAAATCTTGCGTTGCCCGGAAAAAGGGACGATGAACTTTCTTATAGTTTTTCGGAACGTTCGATTCCTGCCAATGAGCACACGGCCGTATTTGGCTTGTTCCATGTCCAAAGTACGCAGGAAATCTATCAAATTTTTATCAAGGAAACGGTAAAAAGTTACCTTGATTTTTTTCATCGCACTCATCCAGAGATTTCAGAAGGCGAAGTCGATAAGAAGACGGACGGCGATGATTTTTTATTCGAGCATTCCCTGCAATATGTAAATGAGCGTGTATCAAATTCACTCGCTGAATATCAAGAACGAACCAACAGGACAATGGGGCTTGAGATGCGAAAGCTTCACTATATCATCGGAGCATTAATTGGAAAAACATTATATCTTACGGTCCGAGGAAAACTTGTACGGGCATTTCTTCTGTATCCTGCACAATCAGGCAATCCTTCGCTGCCATATGCGCTGATGGATATTACCGATCAGGAGACTACAGATGACCAAACCAATGGATTCTTTTCTTCTGTCATCAGTGGGTCTGTTTCAATTCCGCAATGCAAGCTCGTTGTTTGCAACAGCACTTTTCTTGATTATGTATCATCTGACCAACTCAAACATGCCCTAACAAACCAACCGTCGAATTCACTAGCGAATTATTTTACACGACATCTCTCCCGGGCAAGTGCGCGAAGCGACTTTGCCGCATTATTTATTGATCCCTGGCATGATGATGCGCAATCACTAGCGCAAGGCCCATTGCCAAAGGAGATGCGCACATCGCATTCGTCTATTGAATCGATGCTGGAACGGCAAAAAGGAACAACGAGGGTATTGACACCGGGATTTGGCAGAGTATCGAGAGCTTTCCTTGGATCAATCATGGTATCAATTACGACTCTCGTGCGCCGTATACCGAAAAATGCCACAGTCCCCTCCATTATCAGATCGGTACGGATACCAAAACTGTCGATATCGCCGCATCAACTCAGGTATAGTGCCACACACAACATTCGTGTCGTGCGTAAGGGATTGGCCAAAGCATATCAATTTGCGCAACATCAACTTATACCGTCCATAGTAACAATAAGCCACAACATCCTACGATTTCTAAGAGTCCGCGTTTGGGATACATTTCAATCTCTACAGCCTAATTCAAAAGCACTCCTCGTAGTCAGTATATTATTCATAGCCCTCTTCCTCCAAAGTCTCATTGCAATTCAATTCAAAAAGAATCGTGAAAATATCATTAGTACGCAGCAAGAAAGATTGACCGAAGCTGACCAGAAGTTAAACCTAGCAGAAGCAAGTATTATTTATGAAAGTGATGAAAAAACAAAAGCGCTTTTAAACGAAGTAGAGGAAATCCTCAATACTATCCGTGTACTCCCTGATCTTGAAAAACAGATTGCATCCCTGAAAGGGAAACAACAGACATTATTGAAAAAACTATCCAGAACAATTGAGGTTCCCGCTCCGGCACCGCTTGCTGACCTATCGAATCAAATCCCCAGCGTTGGATCGCTTCGGTTTGTAGGTGAAACGAATCCGCTGATAGTAGCTAATGCAGATGGGCTGTATCGGATTGACACAAAGACAGGTAATGCTCAACAAATAAACACGCAATCAAAGTTGCCAGCCATCACCTGTGCAGCAGCGCTGAACACAGAAATTATGTATGTCTGCGGGGCAGAAAACAGGATGTTTTCATATCGCCTGCCGACAGACACTCTTTCCGCCGTTCCCTATGCTGATGGCGGCCAATCATTTGGTGAGATCGCTATTTTTAATAAGCGTCTCTACGTATTTGATATATCACGCGGAGTATTAACACGACACAATAAAAGTGGTGAGGGATTCTCTTCGGGGATCTCGTGGATAAAAGATGGCAGCTCCGTTGTGGGTGCGAAAGACTTTGCAATCGACGGAAATGTTTATTTCCTCATGCCAGATTCTTCAATAGCTATCTATAATACCGGTAAACGCATAAAAACAGTTCCCCTTCCTTCACTCCAACCACCTGTCCGGTCGCTATCGCACATCAAAGCTTCTGAAGGCACTAATCTGTTATACCTAATAGATTCAGTTGAACGAAGAATTTTAGTGGTGGATAGCCGCACGAGCTCACTCGTGCTGGCAGTCACTTCGCCTGTGTTTCAGGACAGTATCCAAGATATCCTTGTTACAAAATCGGATCTCTATGTTCTTTCTAACGGTAAACTTGCCCGTATCCCTCTTGAAAAAATCAAACTCTAAAAAGAGGCCTTCGCTTGAAGGCCTCTTTATCATCTTTTCTCGATTTCCTATTTCAATGTCACCTTGCCGCCAGCTTCTTCCAATTTCTTCTTGATAGTCTCAGCTTCTTCTTTGCCGACACTTTCTTTTACCACTTTCGGTGCACCGTCAACAAGATCCTTCGCTTCCTTCAAGCCGAGCTGCGTTACTTCACGCACCGCCTTGATCACATTGATCTTGTTTGCTCCTGCTTCAGTAAGTTCAACAGTAAAGGAGGTTTTCTCCTCTGCCGCTGCTTCTCCCGCACCTGCAGCTGGCACTGCAGCTGCTGCTACGACTGGCGTTGCTGACACGCCAAACTTCTTTTCAAGAACCTTTACCAACTCTGATAATTCGAGTACGGAAAGCTTCTCAATCTGATCAACAAGTCCCTGAAATTTCTCTGGGACGACAACCTGTGTTTCTTCTGACATAGGTGTAGTTCGTTAGTTAATAACAAATTAAATCAAAATGAAATAATTATTTAGCCGAAATGCCACTCAACACATATACGATCCCGCGCAATGGCCCATGCAATACGCCCACGAAGCCTCGCAATGGATTTGCAATCGTTCCAACGAGCATCCCAAGCAATTCCTCCCGTGACGGCACCTGAGCTAACAGCTTAACCTGCTGCGCACTCAATAATTCCACGCCTGCCGGACCAGTCAGTGATACACCGCCAAGTATCTGAAATTGCTCATGGCTTTTTGAAAATCCAGCGGTAATCTTTGCGGGTGTCACCTCATCAGTAAAGCTAAAAACTGCCGCAACCTCACCGGCAAGCTGCTTGAAATCAATATCGCCGATATTGCGATCTTGAAACGCCTTTCGCAATAGAGTCTTTTTTGCCATGATACACTGCGTGCTTGCCTGCTGGCATTGCTTGCGAAGATCTTGCGATTCTTTAACAGTGAGGCCTTTCATGTTGATAAACACAACAGCTGCGCTCTTTGAAAGGCTCGCTGCAAGATCTGCAAGTATGTGCTCTTTACTACCTCGGGTACGTGCCATAGTGGTAATTATTGTTAGTTGCGAAAATAATAAAAAATGGACTTTCGTCCACAGATAATGAGATACGGTTGCCGTGCTCAGTTTAACATCACGCGTCTTCAACCTCTATCCCTCGATAGGCAGCTATCGTAATAATAGCTCATTAATGCCGATCTAGGCACCTATTGTCTGTGGGAATAGTATAAGGATACAGTGTAGCGCTAATCTGTCAAGGGGGTCGTGAAAAAACCGGTGATATACCCTGTCGTATTCTTAGTGTTTGAGCTGAAATCTGCAGTATTATAAATGCGTGTATTGATGAACGCAGTGCCAGAAAAAGATGCAACATAACTCAATAACGTAACGATTGCTGAAGGCGAATCAGCATCAATCCGAGATATCTCATCAATATCAACACTGGCAAGCGCTTGTGCAGATTGTTCATCGAGCTTCCTTGCTTTTTCGACAGGATAATAGTGGGAGAAATCAATGCTTGCGATAAGAAAAACTCCCTTACCTTTCTCTCTTGCAATGAATGCGCCTACCTTCTGTGCCTGTGAAGCAGAAGCGTTTGCGCGATATAGCACGGCAACAATTTTTGATCTCGGAAAGAAGCGCTTGATAAATGCTGTCTGGCTATGAATCGCGTGCTCCTTTCCGAAGGGTTCGTTATCAATGGCTACGAGTCGTTTTGCAAGTAACTTCCTTACCAATGCAGAATCAATTCCGAGGGCTCCATAGGGAGTCAAAAACGGCCTATCAGAGATTATGATCGGCTGCCGTGCCTTATTATAATGATCAGGCCCTACGATCACAAAAGTAGGATCATCACTGCGCGCTTCCCGTAATTGAGCATAGAAACTTGCAATCAGGGAAAAGGTAAGCGGGGCGTGATGCGGCGCAACGCCCCCAACCAACATGCCTGGCTCAATTTCCTTGTTCGCATAACGAGGAGGCATTTCGGTGATCTGGCGTATGAGTGCCGCGCGATCGCTGAAGAGAAAAGGATTTGCAAGAGGAATAACAAGACTCGCAAGAAAGCCAGCAGAAAAAAACCGGTTCATGTGACCTGATTTATTTGATCATGACAGCATCTTCCGAAGAATAATTCACGCTTGCCTGGGTTGCGCTTGATTGAATCTGTGCGCTCTCTGCGCGGAATGAACCTTTTGATACAACGCGAGCATAGTAGTAAAAAGGCCTACTCCCTTTATACCAATCAAAGACAACTCTTTGGCCGTCAACACGGATGGGATACCCCTGATCCTGTACAATCACTGTCGGAAGTTCGTTATAATCATATTCTCCGTTCCAGTATGGTGCCGACTCAATAGCTCTCAAGCCGCTCGGCAGATAATCGGTAATCTCAAATGAATCCTGCTGAACACTCTTATCAATTTTGGGTGTCAATGTAATTTTTACCAGATCACCGTCATGCAGCTCCGTAAAGCGGGTATCACCTTTGAGGTGATAGGACCGATCGAGTCCAATAGCGGGGTCAACGATATTCTTCTTAGATGGATCGCCCTCGTTGTAGGCAAGCAAAATCGATACATTCCCCTTCTTCGCACGTATTTTAGTTGCCGCAAGTTCTTGCGCACCAATTCGCTTATAAAACCTCTTGTCTTTGCTTATCGTAACTGTCTGTACACCCGAAGGAGTTTCGTATTCAATCACTGCCTCTTCATCATTTAGCTGCGGGATTACCTCTGCCAATATCAGGGAATGTTCGAGATCAATGCGTGTCTTCGTTGGAGAATATTCACGAATATAAGCGAGGGAACGCAGAGCGCTCTCGTCTTGCACAGACGCAAGAAGGTATCCAAGTACTGCTGTGACGCGAAGATCCGCATCACCATCTTTCAATCCACGGACGAATAGGTATGGCTGCTGATCGACCAGTTGTTGGCGGATCTGTGATTCATAATATTCCTTTGCTTTTTCACGCGCACCAAGGGAAGCGAGCGCGGATGCTACATATACTTTTTCTTCAAGCGTTAGATCCTTATCGGCAAGATAAAACTGCAACGTATCAAGGACAGGCTTATGGAGGCCGGCAAGGCCCCATAACGCATATATCTGCCGAGTGCGATCAGTTTTCTGATCATTCATGGATGTATACAGATAGCTCTCGAGCTGCTGTTTCGAATAAAGCATGAGATCAGTATAACGGCTCGCCTGCGCAACAAGAGCGCTTACATAGAGCTCATCCCCGCCATGGCGCACAACGCCAAACCCGCCGGTATCCCGTTGGTACGAGGTGAGATCTCTGGGAGCAGGAAGCTCCTGCTCCACGGCACCTTCATCTGCGAAATATTTCTCTTCGAGAGACGCTGCAATCGCATCTGCTGCCGCTTCATCCAGTCGAATACCGCCAAACTGGAGCAAAGTGAGATCAGATAAATAATTATTCCTCTCGCATGCACAGGCAGTGAGTGTCGCGTAGCCTTGTACCCTGGAAGCAAGGGAAGAAAAATCAGTCTCTTTCCCCCGCTTGAGAAGCTGGTAATCGCCTACTTTCTTGGAGAAATAGGTATCGCGCACATCGATCATACGCACAAGCGTATCCGATAATGTGCCTGACCGAGCTGTTATTGTAAGAGGGTGTAAACCTTTCGGTAGCTGCCCAAGGAATATTTCCATTGAATTGCCTCCCTGTTTTTCAATTTTGCTAAATGGCAAGGTGGGACTTTCGACCGTGTAGGTAATCTGTTTATCTCCAGCCTCTGTCCCGAATGTACGGAGCCGCACAGTAAGATTGTCTCCTTCGAGATATGTTTGATTCACGGTAGCTTCCACAAAAAATGGGATGCTCACGGGCAGAGAGATCTCTTCATATCCCGTATAAAGATCAGGTGTGACAGCCTCCGCTTTCGTTGACCATGAGGTTAGATTATCTGGAAGCGGAAATGAAGCTTGCGCATGCCCATTTTCATCGGTTTCAACTGTCTGGAAATAAACAGTATCTTTGAACTCTGTACGTGGAGCTCCTTCACCACCACCTTTTTCCTGATTATGCACATAGATACCAGCAGCAAAAAATGTATGCTGGTTTTCTATCTCGATGTTATACACTTTTTGGACTACTTGTTTTCGCGAGACATTTTCAACAGATACTGTTTCCCCCTTAGCATTCAAAAGCTTATCGCCAACGGAAACAGCGCCTGCGCTGGTCCAACGATCATTGACTAACAATCTGTGGTTTGAGGTCATGGAAAGGGTTCCATTGATCGTAATGTATTCATTTGACGGCTGGGAAGTAATACGCCAGATGCGAGCAGGCACCAAGGTAGTATCCGATCGCGTCGCACGGGTAAGTACATAATCACCCGGTCGCAATTTCTCGATACTACGTTCTCCTTCGGGTGTAAGGATCAACGTTCCTTTAAGGAAACACCCACCTCCCTCCGCACCGGACGAAAGAGGGGTTTCATGCGTTGAGCCTATAAAGAGCTGGGTGTAAAGCGATTTGTACAATTGTGAATCAAGTGTCGGAGTCTCTCCAAATGTTTTTAGCGCAGCGTCAATTGCTGATACCAAAACATGGGTTTTCCGCGGTTGTCCCTTTGCATCCTTTACGTCAATAGCAAGGCGAGCGGTTTCACGCGGCCGATATCGCTCTTTATCCTTCGTGATCGTCACATCCAGACGACGATCATCAGAATCGAAATTAAAATTGAGATTTGAACCATACCAGTAATCGCCGGTGGAATAATAGCGCTCACCGGAAAACCAGGCAGCAGCAATCTCGATATTCGGTATGTATTTTTCCGTAAAGATATCCTTGTAGTCAGAAGAATCGGAAACGAACGGAGAGATAGTTCCGTTTATAACGCGAAGGTAAAGAAAACTATCTTTTCCTTCTTTCATTTTTGTTCCGTCATTCCGCTCCACTCCGACTCCTATCTCATCACCTATCTTGTAATAATACTTCGGCGCATTCTTATCTACCAGATTGATACCAAGCGGTGAACCATAGTAGGAGCCAAGGTACGGCGTATATACATCGTGTTCGGATGCAAGCGCAACGCCTTTTTCATCCTCCGTCTTAAAACGTATCTGGTAAGAGTACTTTTCATCAGCATCCCATGAAAAACTTGCTTTGCCATCTTTATCCGTACGAATCTCTCGTCCCGGCAGCGTCGTCTCAACCCTTCTGAAGTCGTAGATAGGATACGTTGTCTTCGTATAAGGATCGTACTTTCGTTCGGTGAGCTCTTTTACATATTCAGTACGCGTAATAGCTACTTGAATAGCTTTATCCGCTATCGGTGATCCATAGTAGAGTTCTTCATCTGTTCCTCCCTCCTCGGCAAGTCCTCGCGCGATATCAATAGAATGAAGCGATACGGCAAAATTTGCCTTGCTTCCTTCATAGGTAGAATCAATAGATAGAATCGAACGTGCTGGCAGAGAAACTACAAATGTTGATGTGCTGATCTGTGCTTCTTCAGAAAACTCCGGCTCAATCGTAGTCGTGTAAATACTCGGCAATCCCCTTCCGGCATCACCGGTGTCAGGAATAACCGTTGTAAACGTACCCTCTCCGTTTGCATCCAACGTTAATGTGCTTTTCTGGTTATCCCTCTTTGATGCTTCATCGGTATAAAGAATTTTCAGGCCCGAAACCGGCGTACCGTCAAAAAACTGCGCTTTTGCAGTATACGTGATCTTGTCACCCACAAATCCAACTGCGCGATCTGCCGTTACTGACAGCGTATAGGCAGGCTTCACGTATGTCTGCACATTTATTTGTTGCGAAGATACTACTGTATCACCATATCGCACAATGATACTATAATATCCCGGCGTGAGAGATGCGTAATCGAGTTTGCCAATATACGTGTTTTGGCCACCAAGACGAACAGCTGCTTGCACATATGCATTGTCGTCATCTTTCTCGCCATAGTCGTATGCGTCCCGCACCTCCACGGATAATTGATTGCCCTTAATATCAGTATCGTCGCGCCGCTTGAGGAATCCCCAAAAATGCACGGTATCAGTTGGCGCATAAATCGGCTTATCAACAGTAAGACCTTCCCACCACTCATCGGGTTGATAGGCGTTTTGAGAAAACATAGAAAGGAGAAGCGTGTCATCTCCAGAGCTGACTATTACAAACGGATATTTTGAGGAATCTTCTTCACTATTCTCCGGCGTTCCGGCCACTTGTTCTTTTGGCGTCGCGAACGATGCAAGCCCTTGGGAATCAGTCGTACCAAGTGCTTGTCCGCGATACTCAATGCGTGCGCTTGATACGCCTCGCTTTGTTGCGCCATCGTTAATCCAAACAACTGAATTGGCACCCGCGACAGCTGAAAATCCTATCAGGTTCGAAATCTGAACCCATGCGGTATCGACTAACTCATCGCCAATATATGCCTCAACACCATAGAATCCTTTGTCAAATTTCTGTGGAAGTGAAGCATAGGAACTATAATAACCCAGCTCTTCCACTTTCAATTTTTCATCGAATATTTTTTGGTCCTTTGGGAGGTGGAGCTTTATCTCATCGTGATATAAAGACCACGACTGCTGTTCATTTTGTATCCTGCTGTATTCAGATAAAAATTCGTTATAGTCCTTAAATCGATAGAGTACAAAACGCGCCTCTTTGATATTACCTGCTGAAAGTGCAAAAACCGGGGAGCGTGATGGGACAAATTCCCAAAATGATTTCTCAAAACCCAAGTATGGCGCATCGGGAACATATTCCTCTTTGCTCTGCGTCTCGAATGTAATCACGGTATCTTCTGATAATAAATCGGCTCCTGTTTTTTCTTTGAGCCCTTTTTTGAGAGTGACGGTGTAGATTGTCTTATATGCGAGTGGCTCTTGAGGAACAAAAACCAAAGTATAATCTTTTTGTTCAAATTTTCCTTTGACTGCCGGTTGTATATCAAAATACTCCTGAAACGGCTCTGCTTCACGATTGAGTGTCAACTCGATTCCGGTTTCAATAGGCACGTCATTGACAAAATTACCGGGAACGGTGCTGGCAACGCCGAATGGAGCTATCACTTGATACGCCCAACTTTGTTTTCTCTGCGCGAGAGGTTCCTGGATAGCAAAAGTATAAATGGTATCTGGCTGGAGGTCTTCTGTTGGCTTGAGATCAAATGTAGTGTCATCGACTGACTGTACAGTCATCTGCACTGTCGGTTCTACCGCAAGCGCTGTTTTCAGCTCCTCCGCCTTAATCGCCCGCGAACTTTTTACTCGAAAACTTGTAGTTGGTTCAACGACCAATTCACCCCGTGCTTTCAGGGGCTGCAGTTGAAATGTGACAGCCGGACGCAACAATGCCTTCCCGCCCTTCCATACATAGAATATTCCTCCCGCCGCAATAACAAGAAGAAGGCTTGCCACGCCGATCACGAGCCATGCACGGTTTGCCATAAATATACGTTATAAATATAAAGAATGATCAATGGGGTAATTACTTTGTTTTCCCGACTATTTGCGTTCGCGTCTGATAGGCTTTTCTGATGCGAAAACTACTGGGGGTACGATATTGGGCCTTGCCCTGATTTCCTTTTGTCCGTGAATAGTTTTTCATAGATATTGCAGTTTTTTCTTCTTGTGCTCATCAAACGTCTTGCTGTAATAGACATTCCCCTTCGCATCGGTCAAAAAAAATAAAAAATCATTTTTTATTGGGTACAGCGCTGCCTTCAAAGATGAAAGGCCGGGGTTTCCGATAGGACCCGGCGGCAAGCCTTTATACTTGTATGTATTATACAATGAGTCGATTGCCAGATCAACAGATTTGGCCTGGGGGTCTTTCTTACCAGTGATGAAGTTTATGGTAGAATCAGCCTGTAGTGGCATACCTTGCGCGATCCTTCGCCGGAAAATATCTGAAACCATACGGCGATCTTGCTCACTCGTCACTTCCTTTTCGATAATACTGGCAAGCGTTACAATTTGATGTATTGTATATCCTTGGCTTTGCGCTTCCCGACGCATATTTTCCGTCATTTTTTCGCCAAAAGTTCCCAGCACTTTCCGTATGATCGACGCGCTTTCAGCATCTTCAAAAACCCGATAGGTATCAGGAAAAAGATATCCTTCCAAAGGATCATTAGTTGGAAGCCCCGCAAGAAACGGATATTCATTGCTCCAATTCTGCCGAACGGCTTTGCTAAACTCATCGACAGTTACAAGATCAATACTGGCGAGATATTCGGCAATTTGTTGCGTTGTCCATCCTTCAATAAAACGGATTGTGGTTTCTTTCCTATCGGGTCCACCCACAAACAAACGGTATACCCCGTACATACTCGTTGATTTTGGTATCGTGTAGGTACCGGCCTGTATCAGTTTTCCTCCTTCGAATCTCCAGACGAGATAAAAAATCGCATCGTTCATAATAACTCCGTTTACAGCCAATCCTCTTGCGATATCATCCACACTATCTCCCTGATTGACGATATAGCGTATAGAGCTTGTATCCGATGATTGCGGAGCAAAGAATAAGTAGGAAAAAGCGCCGGCTATCAGAAGCGCAATAACAAGCACACCGACAAACAATCGGAATATCGAATTCATAAAACCGGCTTATTACTTACTCTGTGATCGATATACTTACCGATAGCTGCTGCAAACAAACCGACGCCAAATCCGGCAAGAATATCGCTTGGGTAGTGGACGCCTGCCATTATTCGAGCAACACCGATCAAGACTGCAATGACGATGGCGTAGACACCCCGCGTGCGCGGCGCACAAAGAAAAATACTTGCCGCTAACGCCATTGCAAGTGCCGCATGATCAGAGGGGAATGAATCATGCAAATAGTGCGTATCGAATAATGGCTGCGCATCGAGGGATACGAATGGCCGATCACGATACCAAACCAGAGATATCAAGGCATTGATCCCGTACGCTAGTGCCAGAGATGGAAGCGAAAGTTTTATGCAACGCTTCCATCTCGCAAAGCGCAGGAATAAAAGAGGATAGGCAAAAATTGCAAAACGCGCAAAAATAATTACAAGGCCTTGAACAAGGGGGTAGTGCAGCGCAATGCCATGGAACGCCTTAAATAGGAATGTATCAATCATCGAATCAGATTACCGATATCACGAGCAGTAACGAGCACGAGGAGACCCAACAAAATAACAAATCCGATAAGGTGGATAGCATTTTCAATTTCTGGACGCATAGAACGGCGACGGACCCCTTCGATCAAAGCAAAAAGAATGCGGCCGCCATCCAATGCGGGAATCGGCAATACGTTAAATATTCCCAGACTCAAAGAAATAAGCGCCATAAGATTCAGGAGATAGGAAAAGCCGAGTTCCGCAGCCTTTGCCGTATGTTTTGCAATACCGACAGGTCCCACAAATCCATCAAATTGAAGTGTTCGGATCGCGCTGCCTAACGTCTGAAAAATAGTTTGCACAAGCGCTATGGTAGTGCGGCCTGCTTCGTAGAATGCAATCGGCAATGGGTATGATACCGTACCGATCGCGATCAACTCAATGCCGAATGTAGCTTTCGTGTTCTCGCCGCGAATAGACGGGGCGATACGAAGAGTCCGTTTTTGGCCCCCGCGTTTGATATCGATCGGAAGCTCGATGCCTGATTTCGTTCCAACGAATTCCTGCACGGAAGCTATTGAAGGAAATTCCACGCCATCTATCTTTTCTATGATATCCCCTGCTTGCAAACCTCCGAGAGCTGCCGGCGTATCAGACAGTACACCAATTACCTGAATATGTTTGTCGCGAATGTCTGCACTTGCAGAAAGCCCATCAATGCTTTGTGGCATACCGATGCTAAACCCTATGGTAAAGACAAGCACGGTAAAAGCGATATTCATAAACACGCCCGCACCGAGCACAATTATTCTTTGCCAGATTGGTTTTGCAACAAAACTATCCGAATCGCTTGCTGATTCGCCCTGCTCTCCTTTGAGTTTTACAAACCCTCCGAACGGCAGCCAATTCAACGTATATGTCGTCCGTTTACCCTTCTTGATGATCGCAGCACGCGGCGGGAAACCAAGACCGAACTCCTCAACAGCTATGCCGAATATTCTTGCGGCAATAAAGTGTCCCCATTCATGGAGCAAAACAAGAAAACTTAAAATAATAAGAAATAATGCTGTCGTACTGATGATTTCAAGCATGGATGTAATTATATAGTCATTATGTCTTGCTCTTTTTTGGCAGCAGCTGTTTCAACCGCATCAACAAATTCCTTTGTCATTTCATCAAGCTTTTTTAACAGTTGAAACTTATCGTCCTCGGTAATCTCCTTATTCCGCTGTGCCTGCATGATAGTATCACGAATATCGTCACGAACACCACGCAGTGCGATTCTTGCTTTTTCTGTTCGCTCTCTTAGCAGTTTCGTAAGATTCTTTCGATTTTCTTCGGTAAGGGTGGGAAGTGAAACACGAACTGATGCGCCGTCATTCGATGCTTGTGCTCCAATGTTTGCTGCAGCAATTGCTTTCTCGATTTCTTTCAACACTGATGTATCCCATGGTGTTATCAGAATCGACCGTGCATCCGGTATGCTGATGGTGCCAAGATGCAGTATCGGCGTCATCGTGCCGTAAGCATCAACGAGGATCTGATCAACAAGCGCAGCATTCGCTCTCCCTGTGCGAAGCCGACCTATCTCGTCACGGAAGTGTTCTACGTGAGTTTCAAAGCTTTCTTTCTTGGATTTAAGATCGATCATAGTGGTATGATCCATTATTCATTATGAGTAAATGGGGTATTAATAAAAATCCTCTTCCGGGGTATAAAAGAAGCGTGATTTTTTTGATGGTGTTCGCAGCCCAAGATAGAGGATCGATGAATTATTGGTGTCAATGCTGATGACTGAGCCGGCGCGTTGCGGAGGCAGCGGTTGCGTATGCCACGTCTTTCCTCCATCCGAACTGCGGAAAAAAGTGTGCTCGGTTGTGTAATAAATCTCAGAGTCATTTTCTGGATTTACCGCCAAAGCGAAAATAGCGGTATCATCGTTTGTCGTCAAGAGACCAAGGCGTTCCCATGCTCTTCCTCCATTTAACGTGCGGTAGAGCCCTGCGCGTGATGCATAGATGAGCGAGTTCTGGCGCGAGAGCATCTGTAATCCTCGATATACATCGCGTTTCGGAAAATCACGATAGAGCGATTCGGAAATCATCTTCCATGAGCGCCCTTTATCTTCACTGCGGAATATATCGCCGGCAGCGGTTGCGGCGTAGAGAATGGATGGATCAAATCGATCGACAAGAATGGTACGCAACGATGCATCCGCGAATCGGTAGAGTGCCTTCCATGTGGTGCCGCGATCAGTGCTTTGGAATATATCACCGCCATTGGTCGCCACATAAAGAATGTGCGGCGAAAGCGTATCAACTGCTATACTCGTCAACTCGACATCTGCGCGCGTTTCATCAAGTATGATATACCAACTCGTTGCGCAATCAGAAGTCTTGAAGAGCTGTTTCGGAGTAAGGGCATAGAGAACACAGCGGGAGCTGTAATCAAATGCCAATGAGACGATCCGCTGGCCGGGAATAATCTGTGTCCATGATTCGCCGGCATTCTCTGAAGCAAACACACCGCTTGCGTCGGTCCCGATATAGACCAAATTTGAATTACGCGGATCAACAGCTATGGAACGTACCTCGATGTCGGAAAGTCTATTTTTTTTACCGGCTTCAGAAATCTGCAAGGCTTTCGCCGACCAGGAAACACCGCGGTCAGCTGATTTGAAAATACCGGGAACATTTTGCGCTGAAAGCTTGAGAGTGCAACCGGCGCCTAAAAAGAGTAACGAACCGAGAGCAAATACAATGACACCTGCCTTTCGTGCATACATTTTCCAACCGTAAAATCGTGTCATGAGTAGAATGACTTTATAAAAAAAGGAGGTCGACGCATCCTTGCGGATCTACATGCGACCGGAATGCCCGATATGCAAGACGAAGTCTCGCATACAGAGCAAGGGATCGTTCCAGATTTTGAACATCTGTGCTCCGACGAATGTGAATTGATAGAAATGACTCGCATGCCGCAAAGTCGTCAGTGCCCAACTCTTCAGAAGCAGCCAGGGATGGTCGACGATCGGCCCCTATCAACGTTTGCATGGTGTTCATGATATATGTATTTGGTAACGACGGTCTCTGCAACGCAAACCGGATCGTATGGCAGCGCGAAACAACCGTAGGAAGCAAATCTTTCATGCTCTTTGCAAATAACATAAAAATCGTGCCTCTCGGAGGTTCTTCGAGTATTTTTAATAATGCATTTGCCGCTTCACGCGTCATTGCATTTGCCGAAGCAATTATTACGAATGTCAACTGATCTGCGGGAGCCGCTCGCGATAATCGGGAAATCAATCCGCGTATCTGCACGATTGAGATACTGCCACCATCCTCCTCTGGCTCACAGTCAATGCGAAATGCTGAGGGTAATGAATCGATCAATGAACGTATGCAGTGATCCATCTCTCCGATATCGGTACCTATGCAAAGATACGCATGGTGAAGAGCGTTTCGTTGTGCCACTGCTTGAAGATATCGGAACGGTATTGATTCCTGCTTCGCCATATGACGGATCATATCACATCTCAAAACGAGGTTCAAGACGAGGTTCAAGGAATCTGCAAAACGGAAAGTACCTTCTCTGCAGCTGTCCGCCACGAATACCGAGCTGCGTTTGCAAATCCTGCATCGCGAAGCCTTGCTCGCATGGCAGTATCAGATATTGCCTGCAGCACGGTTTGAGAACATTGTTCTTTATCTTGCGCATCGCAATACAATGCCGCATCACCGGCAACTTCAGGGAGCGCTCCCGCGCGGGAACATACGACTAGTATGCCGCATGATTGCGCTTCGATAACCGGCAACCCAAATCCTTCATACTTGCTTAAAAAAAGCATTGCTTCAGCTCCGCATATCAACGCGATTTTATCCTCTTCGGAAATCCACCCTAGGTGGATAATATGGTTTTTTACCGGACTTTGTCCTATTTGTGCAAGCACTGCATCGCTGCCATATCCAAGCGGACCGATCAATACGAGCGAACCGGGATACCCCGATTTTTTCATCTGTTCAAACGTTTCAATCACGGCTGACGTATTCTTCCTGGTGTCTATGCGACCGACCGAGATAATGTATGGCTGATTCACATGATATTTTTTCAGAGCCGGCAGTACCTCTTTGATGCCACGGGGGTAATACTGATTGTGATCGCACCCAAGACCGATAACATGCAATCCGGAAGGATCAATCTTATAGTTTGCGAGTATCTCTTGTTTGCTGAATTCAGATATCGTAATGATGCGTGATGCATGTCGCATCGCATAAGCGGTAGAAAATCGCAGATTTGAAAGTTCTTTGCCCGCATAACACTGCGGATACCGCAAAAAACCGACGTCATGGATAGTCGTTACGGTTCGCTTCGGATGGATAAGAGGGATCGCATGCGCAGGGACAAAAAGAACATCAGGAGGCTTTATGAACATCTCAAGCGAGAGTCTCGCTTGCGTCCAAAAATGCCGCAGCGGCCATGAAAGCACACGCAGTGCAACACTCTTGCACCGAGCTACATCGGCATCATCAGCTGATAGTGCCGCATTCAAATAAAGAACAAGTTGATCATCGCGAAGCTCGCCTAATTCTATAAGGCTGCGAATGATATGCCACGAATACCATTCCGTACCTGTCTTTACTTGACGAAACGCGCGCGACGCATCAATGCCTATCGTCATGGAGTTGAATTGTTTATGACTTCGTCGCCAAAATACTGCGTTTATACGCGTCGAGATTTTCTAATACGATACCGGTGCCGCGAGCGACACAGAGCAGCGCCTGATCGGCAACATATGCAGGAATGCCTGTAGCACGCGCAACAAGTTGGTCAAAGTTGCGCAAAAGGCAGGTACCGCCCGATAAGATGATGCCTCGATCAATAATATCAGCGGCGAGTTCCGGCGGAGTATTTTGCAGCACACCTTTCAGTGCCGAAATAATTCCATCCAATTCATTTGAAATCGCATCAGTGACATCATCGGAATTAACGGAAATTGTTTTTGGCAATCCCGTCACGTTGTCACGGCCACGGACATCCATAGTGAGTTTATCTTCAAGGTACAATGCCGATCCTATGGTAATTTTTATTTCTTCTGCAGTGCGATCTCCGACGGCAAGACCAAATTTCTTTCGAACATGATCAACGATTGCGAGGTCAAATTTATTGCCGCCGATACGGACTGAATTCGAAGAAACGATACCTCCGAGCGAGATGACAGCGATTTCGGCGGTGCCTCCTCCGATATCTATGATCATATGCCCTGATGCGTTACCTATAGGGATATTCGCGCCTATCGCTGCTGCGATCGGCTCTTTTATGATATAAGCTGCTTTTGCGCCGGCTGCAAGTGTAGCGTCAATGACCGCGCGTCGTTCCGTCGAAGTAATACCAGCCGGCACGGCGACCATTACTTCCGGCCGCAAGAGACGGACGCCTCCAATCGCTTTATTGATGAAATATCGAAGCATCGCTTCGGTCGTACGGTAATCGGCTATTACACCATCTTTCAGCGGGCGGTAAGCAACGATGGTATCGGGGGTGCGCCCAAGCATTTCCTTTGCATCCTTACCGACAGCTAACACTTTGCGGTCAACCGTAGATATCGCGACAACTGATGGTTCGTTAATGACAATCCCTCGCTTTGGGACATGCACAAGGACGTTTGTCGTGCCCAAATCTATTCCGACTTTTCGAGCTAGCATGAATGAAAGATTAAAATTGCGCCATAAACTCCCTATCAACGCGCAAGTCTGAAACAAACTTCACTCCCCTTACCTCATGAGCGTCTCCACCCGCTGTCGGCGTACTAAAGAACCCACCTGATGTAAATTGAGTGACCGGTTTCTGGAAGAAAAGCGAGACATTCAAAGACTGCTTCGATCCCGGCTGATGCTGGACAAAAAGGTCGTACCGGTTTTTTTCTTTTGCTGTTTGCGCGACCGATTTTGGTAGTCTGTACTCTAACCGAACAATAGTTTTTTGAAAAGCCCTTACTGGTACAATTCCTGATACAATCATTCCGTCTCCGCTGTCTTCAGCATGAATATCCCCTTGCAATCCTTGGACGGCAAAGATTTCACTCCCGCGAGGCATAATGACGCGCAGCCACGCTGTATAATGGCCGGTGGTCTGTGTGATGGTAGCATTGTTTCGATAGGTAATCTCCATGAATGCATTAAGGCGTTCAAGGCTATCCTGTACAACCTCATACTTGATAGAGCGTTCGATATATGGGTCGGTATCCTTGTCAGTGATGTTTTCATCAACCACCATAAAATAATCAGTATCGGTTTGGCGAACGGTACCTGTCCAGTTATTTGTTTGCGCAAATTCCTCCAGTTTCGGATCATCAAACCACACTAAGATATGCTTTTCATGCAGACGCGCCTCGACAATTTTTGTCACTTCAAATACGCCGGTAAATGGCATCGTATTTACTGCTTCAATCATCGAGCCGACAAGATCGGCAATTGGATCATTTGGTTTTTCAGGAGGATTCGCAACCCGGTATGCGCCACTCAAGCGATGATGGTCAAGCTCTGTGGCAAAGGAATCAGCCGAAAAAATTGTGTTGCGTATACGGATGGGGCCGGTAAACCGCAACAGCGAGGTAAAAAAATCATAATCCACGGCAATAACGCCGTCGATCCGCTCGCCGCCACGCAAAGAACGATATTGGCTGATCGCTTGCTTGGCCACAGATGGAAAATCAAAATCCCAATTCGCATTTTGAAAAGCAGATCCGTCTCCAACGAATCCTTCAGCTGATTGAACGTATGCGGGGACATCTGCCAGGCGTGCTGCATCTGCGTCCGGATTTGAAACCGTAAAATCCGTAATGGTGCCGTCCTTGACTCGCAGAATGCCGTACAGACGAATGATGCCGCCCGTGCCTCGTAAACGGCGCGCATCCTGCAGGAGAACGAGGTACGCTTTTTCGTCGGCATAGCCTAAAAATCGAGGAACAACTTCCATAAATGGGATAACCTGGCCAAGTGTGTACTCAATAAACTCGCTCTTCTGCAACAAATCGTATTTTATAGCTCGATACGGCTCATCGAGGGAGTCGTCGCTGATCGCAGAAAGCTGCTGTGCGTCTAAGGCGAGTTTTGCACGGATGCCGGTGAACGCTGGAATTGATTGCACGGTCCTCTCAAGGATCGTGGCGCGTTCTGGCTGAGTCACTTCAGCGATCGATATCGTCCCATCAGTCCGCATTGCCGGCTCTGTGATTTGTTCAACAAGTTCAGCAAGTTGAATGCCGGTATCCGTAAAGGACTTAGCAACGGTGCTAAATTGGACCGCCGTACGGTACCGTTCTTCAGTAAACGGTAATATGCCAAGCACGGAAATGGAGTCGAGTTGTTGAACCATCTCACCGAGAATCTGGGACGCAGACTGTAGTTCCTTTTTTGCGTTCAAAAAATTATCAGGCAAAAAGTCTTGCGATGCGTCTGCGAGGTAGGTGCGTACCTCACTACTCATTCCTTGTACGGCATCAAACCGCTTCCATGTGCGGTATCCAAATATCACGCCAGCGGCAATTACGATGAGTACTATGATCAATAGCACTCCGCGCAGAACACTGCTATGTGAGTCAAGAAGCTCGTCTTCCATACATATGCCATTTAAGAATGTATTTTAACCAGCTTATCACATGGATCCTTGTTGTCTTGTGCGTAAGCGAAAGGATCCCGCCCCCCTTTGCTGATTCGCGCCGATGCAGGTGTACCATGCGCGCGCCAGGCACATAGCGGACCGGCAGTTTTGCTTTCCAAAACCGGCGGCACCAGTCAGTATCTTCAAAATAAAGGAAAAATCTCTCATCCATCATGCCAACTGTCTTGATAGATGAAGCACGGACCATGAGGCATGCTCCGAGAAGCCAATCCACATCAACGGGTGATGTTGTATCCATGTCAGCCATTAAAAATCGATCAAGGTGTCGCTTTCCAAACCCAAATCTGCCTATCCATAGCCTGCGATACACAGGTGTAAGAAATGAATGGAATCGATAATAGGAATGCTGGATAGTTCCATTTGGATTGATCAGCTGTGGCCCTACCATACCCACGGCAGGATTGTTCTCAAGATAGGCATGGAGATAATCAAATGATCCGGGCAAGGGGGTAATATCATAATTGAGGAGCATGATATATTTTCCTTGCGCGATGCGAATACCTGCATTGTTACCTGCCGCAAAACCGATGTTTCGATCCTGCGGCAGGTAATGCACGTTGCTAAAACGTTCAGCAAGCATCTCGCCAACGCCCTCGTGCGGACTATTATCAACTACAATAATCTCGAGGCGGAGTTTGGTATGCAACTGCTTTATCCCTTTTATGCATTCGCGCACCAAGCCCCGCGCGCGATAGTTAACAATGATAATTGAGATGTCGATACGATCCATAAAACTATTCACTTATGGTCAGTGGCAGTGCAAAAAGAGAAGTGGCCGAGGAGAAGGTATAGCGGTAAAAAACGCTCTTCGTTTTTCCATTATTGTCCCTAATCCTCGGAAGAATTCTGGAAGCACCCCGAGCGTGCGCGGTTCGCAGAAAAGAAGGTAAAAAAACTTTGCAGCTTCATACATGAGGACACCGAAGTATGTCCGGATGCCATCGATAGGCGCAATATTTTTACATACAAACCATAAATGGTTGCGATATGATATCTGATTGATCCAGGCAGTATTGCGTTTGTATGCATGCATTGATGTTGACCGCACATGATAGCCGGTTGCTCCAGAGAGGCAGTAGGCATTCCACCCATATCGATAGAGGCGAGCGGCAAGATCGACATCTTCCTTATAGATAAAAAATTGCTCGTCAAAGTACTGGCGATCCTGCGGTTGCAGAGAAATGATTGCGCACTGTTCCAGCGCTTGCCGCCGGTATACGGCAGCTGTTGCACTTACCCCAAAAATGGGAAACGCTTCGAAGGAATGATCAACTTCCACGGCACCAGAACCGATGTTTTTCACATGAAACGAATAATTGATGCACAAACCGAGGGTGTCAACAATATCACATTTTTTTTTGCCAGTCAATGATGAAACGCGATACAATACTCCTGTCGCTGATCCCGCATCGGGATGTGTATCCATATACTTTACGAGCTTTTCGATATAATCATTTTCCAACACACAATCGTCATTCAACACCAAGATGTAATCGCTTCTGCATTGCTCAATGACCTTGTTATGCCCTGCAGCGAAGCCGGTATTGTGAGATTCAAGGATCATCTTGCAGGAAGGCATCTCGCTCCCTACTATCGCTACCGTACCATCTGACGAAGCATTATCAAGCACAACAAGCTCCGCATCAGAGTACGTCTGGCCTTGCAAGCTTTGAAGGCACTCCTTGATGTGTGCTGCACTATTATAGGTGACTAAACTGATAGTGACTCGTGACATACGAGTATTCTGCCCGAATCGAGGCTGGAAGGCAAATCACGTCTTTCTCACTGATCGCATCTTTTCCGTAACAGTAAAACCGAGATACCTGCCTGTCATGAGCCGCGTTTGCGCATCGATTGCCGGCAATGAACTGAAAAAAATCAAACTCAAGGGCAGCAATATCCACTGAAAAAGCATGGAGATATAGCGCTTGCGAGATATTTGTTCACCTCGGGGCGGCAAAAGAAAAAATGAGAGGCTGCCGATAACCAAAATCCCAATCATACTCAAGTTCAAGAGGGTTTCGAGTAAGATCGGCGTATTTCGTGCCAACACACTCTGTTGCACCTTTGGGTCAGCAACGAGCAGAGGCAAACGGCCTAAAACAAAAATAATGATCGGCGCGGTCGCCCATGTATACATCCCTTCGATCTGTATCCAAAGAAGTTTTATTTTTTTTCGAAGCGAGATTTTATTGTTTTCAAAAAAATGCTGCACAAGATAGGGGAAATGCTCCACTCCCCATGCCCACCGTCGCTGCTGTTTGTATAAATTTTTCAATCCTTCCCACAATGTCTTTCCTGCGACGGTATCCATGGATACCGGTATATAAAGCGGAGTAACGCGATAATCTCCATCATAGCGGATAAAACCCTGAAAAAAAATGCGCGAGTCCTCGCTTACGATGTCTTTTTGCCAGAAACCAACATCCACAAGCGCACGGAAACTCATGCTGTGCGATGAAAAGGTAAAAAGCCGATCGGGACGCACCAGCTCCGTCATGAGCCAAAATGTTGTGCTGAATGCCGCGAGTCGCATCGGAGCAGAGGCCTGCCAGATGGTATTATTGTACAAAACAACCGGCTGATAACTCGATCGTGTTGGCTTAGCGGATGAAAGGTATGCAAGAGTGAGGCATGCAAAATACTGCGGATGTACGATCGTATCGATATCAAATGTCGAAACAATAACATGATCGTAATCAATGCCGAGTTCGTCGATCAGCTTTTGTGCCTGATGGCCTGCATAATTGATATTTGCCCCTTTTGCGGGAATCTCTCCAGGCATATCTCCCGGATGAACAGTCACCAGAAAACGATGAAAGGATGCGCCATATTCGTTCCGAACCCTTTCCGCGATCGATAGAAAGTAATCCCCTGCTCGCCTTTCCCCTGCAAGGACTACAATAAACCGATCGTTTGGATAGCGGCAGGCAAGCAGCGCATTGAGAGTTGCCGCAACGATTTCATACGGCTCGCGATACATCGGTAAAAGTACAAGATGATAGCAGTCGCGCCATTGCCGATGCGATGCTATCAAATCAGCATACCAATCACGCCGGAGCGATCGTCGATATTCTCGCCATGCTACGATAAGAAAAATTACAAAATAGATAACACGAAAAAGCCAGTACAGGTCGAAAATAATGATGAAATACATGACCCATACCGGTTTAACAAATGACAATCCGAATGCCAGGATGAATGTTGCCCAGACAAGCAACCCGGGGATAACTTCAAGAATTCGCTGAATCAAATGTGCGCGGTTCATTCACGATTCGAGTTTGTGTACACGAAATTCACAATGATAGCTTTTCTTGCCTTCACCGGAACATGATATCCCCTTCCTTTTTACTTCGAGACCAGGGCGTGGAAACGGATGTTTTTTTCGGTCATACGTTTCACCACGAGCAGCGCCGGTCAGGAGATAGTGCGTCGGACTAATTTTCTGGATAGAAACAATAGAGAAATCACCATAGACGATATCGTAAACCACCTGCCGCTCAATGAGTTCGGAAAGCCATTGCGCAAGAAGTTCTTCTGCGCTTTTTGCCTCTACGACAACTTTGACGCGCTCATTGCTGCCGCGGGATGCTTCGATGTCATACAAAATGGAGAAAGCTCCGCGTGCGGCGTCAACAAAAGCATCACGATCCTTGAGGCCGTCGCAGCTAACTACGAACTCCCCCTTTTCCTCTTTTGTTCTGTAAGGCATACTGCCGTCACTCTTTTTTTAACGCCTCTTTAATCTCTTTCCAGTTGCTCTGCAGAATTGTCACAATATCATCATAAGAACCTGCAGCAACTTTCTTTCCTTTTGCATAATCACTAACTGCTTGGCGCACCAAATCATTGTATGCGCTTTGTGATATCTTTTTCATCGTAGCGGCTTTTGCATTCACTTGCTTCGCGAGTCGCGTAACGAGTACCGTCACTTCTTTGCGGGTACGTTTGCCGGCCTGCGGAGCGAGTAATAATGTCATTACAGACGCAAGTACAGCGCCGAAAGTCGCTCCTCTCATAAAATGTTTTGCATTCATAGTATGGTAAAGATATGGATTAATACTATGATAAGTATATCATTTTATGCGAATACCTGCAACGGCAATGCATATCGAAAGAGCTCCGGAGTAATTCTGGAGCTCTTTCCTATCTCCTTCCCAATGAATCCCATTAGGAATAGTCCTCTTCCTCGTCGTCGCCACCGCCAAATGAATCCTGCGAATCTTCTTCATCTCCCAACTCATCGGTGTCGTCTCCGAGTTCTTCATCACCACCGTCCTCAATAAGATCTACCTGGCAAGAATCGCATACGCCGGGCTCATCATATTCCTGGCCGCATTCCGGACAGATATAAGTAGAATCCATACTGTTCTCGCGAATGAATCGCGTTATGAATTAATAAAAGTATCAAAATCTCTGGCAACTTGGATCAAAAGACGCGTACCAACACCGGTCGCGCCGCGTGATAAAAACAGATCGTCCTTTCCTGACATAGTGCTTGCTATGTCGATATGTGCCCATGCGGGAAATTTTTTTGCAAACTGATGCAGAAACATCCCGCCGATGATCGTTCCTGCTTCCCGATACCTGCTGCTATTCGTCACATCGGCAGTATATCCCTTAATATGAGATTCATAATCATCCCACAACGGCAGCTGCCAAAGAGAATCTCCGCTTCGCGCTCCGCATGCAAGCATAAATTGAGCGCACTTCTCCTGCGGAGACATCACGAGCGAAGCATAGCGTCCCATCACCACCGTTGCGGCGCCGGTCAACGTTGCGACATCAATGACGAGCGATGGCTCATATCGTTCGGCATACGTCAGTGCGTCAGTGAGCAGCACGCGACCTTCGGCATCAGTATGTCCAATCTCCACTGTTTTTCCTGATAGCGTTTTGACTACATCGCCCGGCCGGTAGCTTGATCCCGACGGCATATTTTCCGCAGCTGGCACAAGACCAATACAGTTGATCGGCAACTTGAGTGATGCAATAGTTGAGATCGCACCAATCACGCTTGCTCCGCCGCTCATATCCATATGCATCTCTTCCATAGATCGATCCGGCTTGATCTGCAAGCCGCCACTGTCGAAAGTAATGCCTTTGCCGATAAAAACGATGGGCTTTGTCTTCTTTTTCGCGGCGGAATACTCCATGATGATAAACTGTGCTTCTTCACTGCTGCCGCTTGAAACCCCGAGTATGCCACCCATGCCAAGCTGTTTCATTTTTTGCTCTCCGAATACTGTCACGGCAAAACCATACTTTTTTCCATTTTTCCTTGCATACGATGCCAGCAGCTTTGGAGTCATATGTCCGCCCGGAATGTTTGCCAATTCTCGTACTTCGTTCACCCGTTCACCGATTACGGTGCCTGTTGCTATTGCTTCGGACATGCCGGTAATCTTGTGTACGCCGTAAAGAATTTCTTTGATTGCAGGCCATCCATCGTCTGGCTGCGTGAAGTAGGTAGTAAATTCGTATGCTCCAATCTCGGCATTCGCAGCACAATGTTCTGCGCGTACAGACTCGCCCTCAGTAGCAAGCGCAAAATCATTCGGTACCACAACGATCTTTGATAGTCGCTTCTTCTTTGCCGTCATGATAACCGACCTCATACAACGTTCGGCTAGTCTGGCGTTCCATTTCTCTTTTGATCCTAAACCAAAAAGCAACACCACCCGCCTCGCCGAAGGCATGCAAAACAGTTCTTGAGAGTATAATTCTGCTTTCCATTCTTTTGAAGCAAAAGATAAGTACTCTCTATCGCTTGGGGCGAGAGATTGGAATAATGGATGGCTGCCACATACTCCATCCTGAAACAGCGGCATAACGAATGCCGCTTTCTGATCCGTGATTGGTTTTTTGAGAGATACTACTCTGTGTTTCATAAGACCTCTTGTTATTCACAGCATGGAAATCCGCAACGATTATATCACGCTTGTAAAAATATCACTGTGGATTACTTGCCGTTTTGTGAAAGCAATGATGTGCCGGTCATCGAAGGAGGAATCGGCAGCGCAAGCGCAGATAAAATTGTCGGCGTTACATCGGCAAGGGTTCCTTGTTTGAGTTGATATCCATCAGCTGTCACCAGCAACGGAACCGGATGTATCGTGTGGGCAGTATGAAGCACCCCGCTCGTAGGATCAACCCCTACTTCCGCATTGCCATGATCAGCAGTGAGGAAAAGCATGCCGCCGGATTTATGAATATAAGAGAAAAGCCTTCCGATTTCGGTGTCTATTGTGGCCACGGCGCGAATGGTTGCTTCAAAGTTTGCCGTATGCGCTACCATATCCGCATTTGCGTAATTGATAAATACAAAATCTATTTTTCTATCAATCTGCTCGAGTGCCTTGACGGTAATTTCTGACGCTTTCATCTCTGGCGCTTGATCATGGGTGCGGATGTCCTTTCTGCTTTCAATGAGGATATGCTGCTCTCCTTCGTGTGGTTCTTCCCTTCCCCCGTTCAAGAAATATGTTGCGTGCGCGTACTTTTCCGTCTCTGCGATATGGGCCTGCTTCAAGCCAGCACGCGATAGTTCTGCTGCCAGCGTTGTTTCCACACCAGCACCAGAAAATGCCACTAACGACTTGAGATTTTTATCATACGAAGTCATGGTAACGAAGCAAAGATTTTTCTCCTCGCTGCAATCCATAATTCTTTTTGAGAGCATGCGGGCGCGGTCGGGGCGAAAATTGATAAATAGAACACCATCGTTTGCTTCGATCGGATAGGGCCTTCCATTATCATCAACAAACACAATCGGATCGATGTGCTCGTCGACTTTGCCTTGTCGGTATAACGCGTCTATGACTTCGGATGGTCGCGCGCGATGGAGCGCGTCTGCTGCCGCATAGAAAATAGCATCTTCTGCTTTTTTTACTCTATGCCAGTTATGATCGCGATCCATGGCGTAAAAACGTCCTGATACGGTTGCAATAAAACCGATACCAAGTTCATCAAGATACGTTTCAAGTTCTGCCAGATACTCTTTCGCGCTTTGCGGGGGTGTATCGCGACCGTCGGTAAAGGCATGAATGGCTATTTTCCTGACACCAACGTTTTTTGCCGCGGATAAAATGCCGGTAAGGTGTGAATTATGGCTATGGATACCACCCGGACTTACGAGACCAAGAATATGAAGCACGGAATCATGCTTCAACACATGAGCAAACACCGCACGGAATGCTTCATTTGTCTCAAAATGACCGGCATGCATTGCCTTGGTGATGCGCACCAAATCGGTATCAATGACTTTACCAGCGCCGATTGTCAGGTGACCGATCTCGCTGGTACCTGCCTGACCTTCGGGCAAACCAATCGCCGGACCGCTTGCCTCCAATAATGTATGCGGATATCGGGCAAACAATGCATCAAGATGCGGTGTCCGCGCTTGCGCGATCGCATTATGTGTTTTTTCTGCTCGATACCCCCATCCGTCGAGCACAACGAGTACGATTGGTGTATGGAATTGCGCGGGCATACCTATGCGGCAAAATTATGCGTTGAGTATACTCCGTGTCCGGCAGCCGTCAATTTATCCGTTGGACGGATGCTCATGTCCTTCGCTGATACGCACGCGGAGTTGTTGCATATGCTCCTTTTTAAGCTTCGTGTATCCGGCACGTTTACTTTTCAAATCTATTACAAGCCGTGCCGCATGCTGCCCACCGAGGAAATGCGGCATAATCACATAGTCCACGCCTCGTTCATACTGTAAAAGCGCATCTTGTATTTGGTGCGCAACACAGATAAAGATTGCATTTGGCTTGCGCGCTTGTATCATACGATGGATGAGCTGATTAGTGGAAATATCAGGGATAGTAGATACTGCGATCTCAAGCCTGGAAAAATCAATCTCTTCCAGCAAGCCAAGATTGGAGGCATCCCCATATATAGCAGGCACTTTTTTGCGATGGAGCCGTACGATCGTTTTTGGATTGTGATCAACAACGAAAAAATCTTTCCCGAGTGTTGCAAACGCATTCATAAAATCCGCGCCGATCCGGTTACAGCCAAAAAGAATGGCTTGATAAGCATGGACTTTCACTTCTTTTCCCAACGCATTCTTTTTTTCAAAGATACCAAGGTACGGTTCAAAAAAACGATACACAGCATCTGAATACATGATGAGGTAAGACGAGCCAAAGATGGTGATGAGACCTACCAGGGTAGTAAGCGATAATATTTGCGGATCAACGTGATTGTATGTCACCCCCATCGCAACAAATATAAGAGAAAACTCACTGATCTGCGCTACCGTCAATCCTATCTGGAAACTAGTGCGTTTTTGATACCCTAAGATACCCATAAGCACCATAAGGATAAGAGGATTGCCGACCAAAACGAATAGAGATAACAACAGCGCCGTCGGAACAAGTGCCAAAATATCATCCAGATGCATCTGCGCTCCCAGCATGACAAAAAATAATACGATAAAAAAGTCGCGCAGCGGTATGAGGCGCGCATTGATCTCATATCGGACTGGCAGCGTGGAAAGCGCAACACCGGCAATGAGCGCGCCACTCTCAAGAGAAAAACCTGTGCTTTTGAAAAGAGATGCGATTGTGAACCCCCATCCGATCGCGAAGAGAAACAACAACTCTAACGATGATGCCAAAAATCCCGCAATCCGAGGTAGGAGGAAACGGGTGGTAAGTATGATCGCGATGATTAAACCTAATCCTGCCGCGATTAACGAAGCAAGCGCTGTGGGACGCGCGGCATCTTGATTAAAGAGTGGCACGATAAAGAGCAGAAGGATGACAATGAAATCCTGCACAAGGAGGAAACCGATTGATATTTTTGCATATAATTTTTCAAGGTCACCCTTATCGGAAAGCAACTTTAAGATAATGATCGTACTGCTGAATGCAAGCGCGACGCTTAGATAAAATGATGTCAAAGGATTGAATCCAAGCGCAATGGCTATCGCATATCCAACCAAAGATGTGATAAGCACTTGTCCGATACCGGTCACTGATGCAACGCGGCCGTATTGGCGTATGACGTGCGGATTCAAATTGAGTCCTACGGTAAAAAGCAAAATCGCGATGCCGATTTCGCCAAACAGCGAAAACACATCAACAGATTGAAGAAGATTCCACACAAACGGACCGACCAGCAAACCCGTGATGATATGTCCGATGATCAGCGGCTGGCGCAACAGTCGCATGATGGCCGAGACGACTGCCGCGACTCCGACGATGATTGTGAGTTCAAAAAAAAGATTCATGGCGCCAAACGTCTGAGCACTTCCCCTAAGGTCTTGATTTGGGATCCATACTCGGACCAATTGCCTTCTCGTTGCGCACGTAAAGCAGCATCGTATGCTTGTTGCGCTCGTTTGAACAAATCTGCGGTATCGGTTTCCTTTTTAGGCGTTGGCGTCTCCTGCTCCGCAGATACCGGCTGCGGCTCTTTTTTACCGAGCCCGCTGCCGAAAATCTTTTCTAACCCTTTCTCAAGAGTCTCTTCCATCGCGATTTTGTTTTCATACGCTACTATTACACGTTTGAGTTCCGGTATTTTTCCTGTTTCCGCTTTCAGATAAAGCGCTCGCACATAGACGAGCGACGACTCAATGGGAATAACTAAGAGCGGACCTTGAATGACTTGCGACCCGCGCTGATCCCAGAGAGAAATCTGTCGGCTGATCTCTGCATCTTGGTTGATTCTGCCGATGATCTGCTTTGGTCCAAACACGAGTTTGTCTTTTGGGAAACGATACACGACAAGCTTGCCATACATATCTCCATCGCTGCGCGCAACCATCCATGCCGAAAGGTTATCCTTCGCGCGAGGAGTAAACGGCAACATCAGAATATACTCTTCACGCTTCTCACCCGGCAACTTCATGATCATGTGGCGCGGAGCCATTGAACCTGCTCGGTCTGTCGGCTGAACGGTGTCCTGCGCGTTGACAGGCTGTGCCACGCCGTAGCCCTCAAGGGCATAGGAGGGTACTTCCCATAGATCTTCTTTATTGTAAAAGATCTGCGGGTCACCCATGTGGTAGGTGGTATACATTGTAGTCTGTGCCGTGAAGATGTCTTCGGGGTAGCGCGTGTGAAGTCGAAGCGATGCCGGCATATCCGCAAGCTGCACAAACATGGAAGGAAATATCCGCGCGTACGTCTGGATGATCGGGTCGGCAGGATCAGCGACGTAGAGTTTGACAGTGCCATCGTAGGCATCAATAGTCGCCTTTACGGAGTTCCGCACGTAATTCAACCGCTCATTGCGCATGACCAGCGGTTGCGAATACGGATAGCGATCTGTTGTGGTGTATGCATCAAGAATCCATACAAGCCTGCCATCGGCAATAACGAGGTACGGATCATTGTCCCATGACAGAAACGGTGCGATGCGGCCTACACGTTCAATAATGTTTCGATGGAGCAAGATTTTGCTTTGTGCCGTGATATCGCCCGAAAGCAAAAATTTCAATGACTGGAACCGAATAGCATAGACTAATCGCCGAAAGAAAGATCCGATCGAGACACCGCCTTTCCCGGAATACTCGGTGAACACATTTTCATCGCCTTGTGGATAATCAAATTCGCGTGACTTTGTTTTTACGATGACGTAATCGTTTGCAAGTTCTCCAAAATATATTTCCGGCCTCGCTACGCGCAACTCTGTTTTTTCAGACTTTGGCGGCAGGTCTTTGACGAAAAGCACCGGCAATCCTTCCGGCGTCACCTGATTGACCGGCCCAGCTGCCACACCATACCCATGGGTAAAAGTGAGCCGCTCGTTGATCCATGTTTTATTCGGCAAATTTTCCGGAGAGAGCTCGCGCGGAGAAAGCATGATCTGGCGAAGCTCGCCATCGATCGCGTATCTGTCATTGTCAACCGAACCAAACTCGTAGTATGTGCGGATCTCTTGGATCTGTGAAAAAGTAGATAGCAATGGAGCGCGATCCCATAACCTAACATTTTTAACCGTTGCGCTGTTTGAAACGATGTCTGATGCTTGCAACGATAGCGAAGGGTCAATCTCTCGTTCCTCTACTTTGTCGAGGCCATATGCCGATCGTGTCGCAGCGATCGCATTATTGATAAAAGGAGTTTCCTTGGCAAGTTCATTTGGCGCGACCACGAGCCGTTGGTAGAGCGGCGGCACACCGGCAGTGACCCCACTAATAACGATTGACACTGCTACGGCGATAGTGAGCGGACCTATCTTGCCTGTGAATGCATACAGCAACATCAGGAGCGCTGCCGCCGCAAATACGATTGCCGATGTGCGAAGCAGTGGGAGCACAATATGCGCATCAGTAGCACTCGCCCCAAATACAATGCCACTATTCATGATAACGAGTTCGTATGCTGCAAACAGCGTACCAACTGATGCAGCAGCAAAAAAGAATGCCAGAAGAACACCGAGATGCAAGCGTGCTTTTCGAAAAACGCCGTATCCGGCGTCTACGACAACTCGACGAGTACCTCCAAATCGTGAGAAGATTCCTGAAAGCAATGTGGCAAGATTAAATCCGCCTTGCAGGAAATAGGCAGTAGCGCACGCGATGAGCGCTAAGGTAATAAGAAACTTTGCAAAACTTAAAAGGAGAGAATAGACAGGGAGAGAAAAAACGTAGAACGAAATATCTCTGGAAAATAACGGATCAGCTGCGCCAAACGGTACCTTGTTCAAAAAAACAAGTATTTCTCTCCAATACACGCTCGCGATGATGCCGGCCATGATGCCAACTACGATACTGGCGATGATGCCAAGCTTATAAACCGCTGCTTGTCCGAGCGTAATCGCTCTACCAATGAGCTGTTCGGAAATTGTTGCCTGCCAGCCTGATCGTGTCTTAGACGCGATTACGACATTGGCAGCAAGAAAAAGCGCGGTAAGGATACCGACGGCAAAACCGATGTAAAGCCGTGCAAATATCGCCGTGCGAAATATGCTGCCAAATCCAACTTCGTCAAACCACCACCAATCGCTGATAAAAGAAATAATGCCGGGTAAAAAAATACCAAGACCGACAACTGCCGCTAGAAGTATATATGAAAGTAATGATGAAATCTTCATTTCTCAAAATGAAGATAGGATGATTGCAATGCTTGCAGCAAACAAGATAAAATCCAACTCCCATCCCCCGTCACCGGTAAATTTCTTGCCCCACTTTGCGATCTTAAAATATGTCGCGCCAACCATAATGATTGCCACAGCAGCCGCTCCAACCAACGGCAAAACCCCAAGGATGAGAAGCACGCCTGCCACCGGTTCCACGACAGAAAGCATCTTCATCATATTTAACATTTGAGCTGGCATCTGTTCTGACGGCTGCATTTTCCACATTGCCATTTTTTGCTTGCCATGCACAAGAAAGATAATCCCCACCGCGATGCGAAGAATCGCGAATGCTACTGACACAAGATCAGTTGGTAATAGTAGTATCGACATAATAATTGTTAATCGATTTGATCCTGATGCACTGTATACCATTCTCATGATTTTGTCACGAGATTGATTTTCTCAAAGCTTCGGATACACTCATAGCTGTATGATACGCATCCTTGTATCGCTTTTCAGATCAATATGGCTTGCCATTATCCATGATCCGGAAATCAAACGGTTAGCGGGGAGGCATCCAATTTTTTTTCGTTTTCTCAAAAATCGCCTGACGCCCGACGAGACGTTTGGCTTGCATCTCACGCTCGGCATTGCAGCAACATCGATCTGTATTTACTTCTTCTTTGGATTTGTTCATGACCTTATCGGTGATGATTCCATTTTTGAATCTGATACGGCATTGCTCAATTTGTTTCAATTTCTCAGAAACGGATCTATTAATCCATTGATGGTGTACATCACGTATCTCGGCAGTTGGTTTGCGATTTCTTGGGGCACTGCGGGAATGGCCGCATTCATGGCGATGATCAATCGCAGAAACTATCTCATCGCTTTTCTTTCTTCCTATTTCGTCAGCGGGATTGCCGTCATTATGATTAATCGGCTTTTTGAATACACCCGTCCGCCGATTGTAAACATCGGCATTCATACGTCGGGATTTTCCGTATCGAGCGGCCAAGTTTTTGCAGCGATATCTTTTTACGGACTTGCCGCCTATGTCTGGTATCGCCTATGTAAACGATGGATGCAAAAAATTCTTATTTTGCTCTTTACATGCATTTTTTTAGCGATCTTATCTTTTTCGAGGGTATACCTCGGGCTTGAATGGCCGGCAGATGTGGTTGCCGGCGTGGCTTCCGGAATCGCCTGGCTTAGCATATTGATCACAATTCTGGAGATACACCGCACCGCACATGACGGATATAAGACACCCCTCCGACTTCTTTCGACGAAACGGTTTGCATACGGAGCTGTAGGTTTTACGGCATGGATTATGCTCGTTAGTTTATATTATCTGGCACACCCATTCAGTGCGATAATTATTCCGGAACAAACAGTAGCTATTCGCCGAGACGAGATTCCAAATCAGCTGTTCGATACACTGCCGCGATATTCCGAGACCCTCTTCGGGAAGCCAACCGAACCGTTGAATATCATCATTATCGGAAAACCGTATGCGCTTGATAATGCTTTTCAGCGCGCAAACTGGATACGTTCGTATCCTATTACAGCGCAAAACCTGTGGAGCGCGCTTGTAGCAAGTATCCGCAATACGCAAGATTTACGAGCTCCCGTTACTCCGCAATTTTGGAATACTTTTCCAAGCGCACTTTCTTACATCAAACCGACGCCGAAAAACTCCGTGCGCGAACGGCATCACATTCGATTCTGGAACTCGGGCGTAAAAACATTACGAGGAGAAGAGATATACTTCGGAGCAGCGAGCTTTGATAAAAACATCAAATTCAAATCATCGATACTTATTCCGACGCATGTAATCAATCCGGCGGTCGATGTAGAGCGAGACTATGTTTCCAGCGATCTTGAAAAAACAGGTCTCGTCGAAAGTGAAAAGCTATTCCAGATCGTTGACCCGATATTAGGAAAAAATATCGTCGGTGATCAATTTTTTACTGACGGAAAATCGCGCGTGATTTTTTTGAAAGACCCGGACGAATCACCGATTGAAAACTGATCAATTACAAAAGGATATAGGCAGGAATCTTTTTATTATGATCAAAACGCGCTTGATGATTTCTTGTTAAGATGATGTGAACAGCGCTCGACAGCATATCATTAATGATGATGACATCGTCAACAGCTGTGTCCATGAGAAGAATTTTGTCATCTATGTGATTACTGACTGTGTCATTGACATAACCGTGCAAAAAAAATGAATCTCGCTTTACGATCGTTTTTGCCTCTTCAATATTTGCAGCTGCGACAACGATTTTTTTATGGTACTCTTCCAGGTCATTTTCACGGTATCCTCCGAGATTGATAAAAAAAAGTTTCAAGCCAGTATCAGCTTGTAACGACGCGTCCATCAAAGAAACTTTATAACCATCAACTTCATCAATAGCCATGTATGAATCAATATGTGATGCATGTTCCCAACCTTGTCGCAGACTGACTTTTACTGCATCGATCGATTCACCGATAGCAAAAGCTACATCATGCTGTTCGATTTTACGTCCCGGTGGCTTTCCCCCAAGGACAATAAGGAAAAGGTTGAGTTGTTTTTCCATAAATTACTGTTTTGCTATACCATCTTTGGAAACAGCTTCGGATGGCATAGTAGTCGTCTAAATCCCAGAGGGTTCTTTGCGTGAAAGATATCCGTTGTGTTCACGATTTCCATCGACGAGCATTCTCTTCCTTAGAACCTCGAAACCACTTCTTCAGTGTATCGCCATGGACCCATGTTTGACTCAGTATGCCAACTACCGTATCCATGTCCCTCTGTTCAAGGTTTGCATTCTCAAAAGTGGAGAGCGCAACCTCTTCAAGTGTGCGACCGGCTTGCAACTCCTCCTCGATCGCTCGTGCCCAACGCGAAGCCACCCGTACATAACCCTCCCGTGAGACATCGTTGGAAAATGACGTCACTGCCATTTCCCACCGATCAGGATCCTTTAGCGTAGGTGGTGTAAGTGGATTTTCATAATCTCTCACTATCGCTACTTTTCGTTCGATATCTTTGACCTGTCTCTTGATTCCCTCTTGCGTCATCTCACGTGCCCTCCAATGCCTTTCCTCATCCGCGTGGTAGGTATGCCAGATTTGAATAGCCTGCGCAATGCTTGTACCAGGTCGAGCCTTAATCCATGAATGGCCATACAGACCCCCAAATTGTGTCTTTACCGGCCGAGCCCTCTCATCAGCAAGGCGCATAGATCGCCAATGACATCAGGCAATGTGTGGCCAGGTCCCGGAAGCGGCACTTCATCATATTCGAGATCATCGCCCTTCTCCTCAACTGAATCACCTTCCCATTCATGAACAGTTTGATGATCCGCAGCTAGCCGAAGCGCGCTTAGTTGCGCAAGATACTCCTCTTTCAGGAGCTCTCTTCCGCGTGGCGAGCGCAACATTTCATCCTCTTGCTTCCATTGCTCAAGCTGAAGCCCTTTAAGATGCTTGGAGTAGATGTAGATTGCTTCTGTAATGCGATTCTGCATTTTTGTTTGCAAACCTGCGGGACTAGGATTCGAACCTAGATAACGTGATTCAGAGTCACGGGTCCTGCCGTTAGACGATCCCGCATCAAGTGCTTTATGACCGAAGGCACGATTTTACTACTGCGATTTCAAATGGCAGCTGAATGTGAGAAAACAGACGCATATCTTGCAGGCATTGCGCGAAGTAATCAGTGATAGTGAGCACTTCTTGCTGGCTAAACTTTTTGCTTAGCTCCTCGAGCGTTGCGCGTGTGCTTTGCGCCTCCTGCACGGTGTCCCCTGCTCCGCTCATGAATCGAAGCAAAGAACGCAAATCTTCGATCGAATCATTTACCACTGTTTCAATATCTACTCCCTCCGCAATCATTGAGTCAACGAGCTTGATCGCTTCACTGGTATTCCTTGATGCAATAGCGCCCAGCAACTGTGCAATCAGTTGCCTGTTTGAATGCGGCAGCACCAACGCCGCGAGCTTTGCATCGATTTTCTTATCATGCAAAGCAAGAATCTGACCGAGCAGGCTTTCCGCATCACGCTGGCATCCGTCAGATAATCGAATGATATCATCGTATACGGATTCTTCAAGCGTTTTGCCTTCTTGCTCCACGATCAAGGTCAACCGCGCCTTCATATCAGCAGGGCTGATACGCATAAAATCAAATCGCTGGCAGCGTGAAATAATTGTTGCCGGCACTTTTTGCAGCTCTGTCGTTGCAAGGATAAAGACAACGGATGACGGCGGCTCCTCAAGAAGCTTCAGGAGCGCGTTAAACGCGCTCGTCGACAGCATGTGGACTTCATCGATAATAAAGACCTTGTAGCGGAGCATCGTATTGGCAACGCGGGCCGCCGCGATGATATTTTCGCGGACATTGTCTACGCCAGTATGCGATGCGGCGTCAATCTCAATAATATCGAGGGTGCGTCCCTGCAAGATCGCTTCACAGCTCTCGCAGCTGTTGCACGGTTCACTCTGTTTGGTTTTACGAATATTGCAATTCAGGGCGCGAGCAAACACACGCGCTGTTGTAGTCTTGCCTACTGCGCGCGGTCCGGCAAAAATATAGGCATGCACAAGCTCGTTGCGTACGATCTCATTTTCAAGCGTTTGCTTGATATGCTCTTGTCCTGCTATTGATGCAAATGTAAGGGGACGGTATTTGCGATACAGGCTCATGTCAAAATAGTTAGGCGCGTTTAATGATGTTTTCTACTGCCGCCCAGCTACACGCACTATCTTTTGGCACAAGGAACACAACTTCATCGCCCGGCGCGCCGCGGAAGTACGTAACACATGCGGTGAGCACGCGCCAAGAACGGTCACCAAGATTGACTGAATACGATTCATGGTTGGCGTCTGCATTAAGTGTTCCTACCAAACGGACGCGCTCAACAGGGCCAATCTGTTTGTAGAGAAATGAACCAGCATCAGTGATGGTGAGCTTTAGCGTATCCCCTTCGACAAGTTTTGATTTTGAAGCATAATTCGGCGGCACAGCATACTGATTGCCATCAGCGCCAACCATATGCTGTCCGTCAAACACACCCTCAATGATACGTTCGCTGTCTGATGATACTGATTTGCCGTTTTCTTTTTCCTGCCGCACGAGCAGGGTATCAATTTTACGGATAAATTCCTCCTGATCATCATCGTCCTTCCTTTTGACTTGTGGCAGCTGCGCTTCCACAAGCTCCAGCGCGCGATCGATCCTACTCCTGATGTCGCTCAATTCTTTTTTGAGCAATATCAACCGTGATTGTGACAGTTGCGCTGCGTCTTGGTGAGAGATCTGCTCCTTGACGACGGCTAGCGATGGTTCCGGATGCATACTGTGGTCAGCAAGAGGCAACTGCTCTTCTTCAAAAAGCGGGATGTCAGATAATGCGCTTTCTATCTCAGGCTGCGCCTCGCCGTAGCCTTGCGCGGAGGCGGGCTGCTCTTCTACCTTGATATCCTCTGCAGAATACTCTTCTGGAAGCGACACCTCTTGGCCTAATACTTCATCAAAAGAAAGCTCGGGGTCGTTAGTAGTTTCTTCGTCAAACGAAAATGTAGGATAGGTCATATTTTATTTTTATTTTCTCCTTCTCCCTACCCTACCGAAGCGCGAAGAATTGTCAACCTACAAACTCCGTTCGATACTGTCGGAAAACTCATCCATGATAGCAGCGCCGAGCTGTGAACGCTCAAGAATCTCTGCTTCCACGATCTCGCGATCGCGGCCATACTTGAGGCGAGAAAGCTGGCGAATCGCTTCGGCGACTTTTTTATCTCCTTTCGGCGGAGGAAAAACCCCCATATTAAAGGGTCGTGCAGCCGCTTGATGCACCATCAACCGGATATAAGCGGTAAAGCGTTCGATATTCATGACATCGAACTCATTGAAAACAGGCGCCATTTGTTTTGCCATAGTCTCGGCATCATCCACACCTACGCGATAATTAACAATCGTGCCGACATTGCCAAAAATTGCATCCCTCACTTTCGTATCCCCTTGCTTTGGAACAAGCTGGCCGATGTATTGATGCCCGATAATTAAATTAAGGCGATATTTCCGAGCTTCTGCCAGAATCGTGGCAATGCTATCGGTGATAAAATTTTGAAACTCATCAATATAGAGGAAAAAATCATGGCGCTGATCTTCCGGGATGTCAACACGAGTCATCGCCGCCATTTGCAGCTTTGATACCACGATCAAACCGAGTAGGTTGCTGTTTACTTCTCCGACTTGCCCCTTTGAAAGATTGACAAGCAGAATCTTCTTTTGGTCCATCACTTCACGGAAATCAAACCCGGAATGCGTCTGGCCGATAATGTTGCGCATCATGGTATTCTCAACAAAGCGACCGACTTTTGAAATCAAATAGCCAAGCATTTCCGATTTATGAAAATCGGATGTTTTTGCCATTTCCTTTTCCCAAAACGCGCGTACAACAGGGTCCTTGAGCTTATCAACCCACTCCTGCGCAAAGTCATTATCAGAAAACATGCGTGGGATCTCTGCAAGTGTGCCGGGGTTATCCTCGTCGGACATCAACGTAAGCATGACGTTTCTCATGTTGTGTTCAAACATCGGTCCGATCATTTCCGGCGGAAACAGTTTGTAGAAAATGGAAATCATCTCCTGCACGGCAAAATCTTTTTGCGCTTCCGTCGCTTCAAGCATATTAAGACCAACGGGCCGCTCCATATCTGCCGGCTCAAACAGAATCACATCATCAGCCCGTTCCGGCGGAACGCACTCAAGGATCGCCTGAATCGCGTCACCGTGAGGATCGATGAACGCGCATCCGTGCCCATCTTTTACGTCCTGCACCATCATATTTGTCATGATGGTAGTCTTACCGGTACCAGTCATACCGATGACATACATATGCCGGCGCCGGTCTTCATCGAGCATATGAATCATTTGCTTGCGACCGCGATAATCACTCTCGCCAAGAATAATGCCCTCTTGCGGAAGATTTGCCGGCGGAGGCGCGACGCGAGCTTTGAGCCACTCGATGTTGGGCGTTTCCGTGATACTTAACGGCGGGTGAAACAAACTCGCGAGTTCTTCTGTATTGAGAATCAACTTGCGACGATGGTCAAAACGGCGGAAAATAAAACTTCTAATCAGTGGTTTGCGAAAAAATTGATGCCGCTTTTGTTTTTTGAGCTGAATACCAGATTCCGGACCGAGGTATTGTGCAAACGCGTTGGTGATATTTATCAGGTGCATCTTGGAAATCTTTTCCGTGTCAGCGGCGGTGACAACGCGTATGTTCGCCTCAAATCCAACTTTCGACGCTTTTTCTTCCAATGACTTTATCAACTCCTGCTCCATTGGCGTATGGCGCGGCATGATGTTACGATCGTCATGTGGAATTGGCGGCTCTTTTGATTTACCGCCCGTAAGAATTTGCTCAAATGCATACCCCATAAAGGCGTTGAAGCCTTTAATGAATTGCTCCGCAAGATTCCCGCTCATTGCTTCTTCCAGGCTCTTGCCCTTTTGCATTTTGCGGGCAATGCCAGGCCCTTTATACCGCCATTTCTTCTTTGCAGTGCGGATCATGATCTGGATTGCCGCTCCTTGCGTTTTTTCCACTTTACTCAACGCATTCGTCAAAGAATTGAGCGGATCAGAGTCCATTTTTTTATACGTCCGCAACTGAAAAAAATTGTCCTTTGTCATCACCACAGGTGCCGCATGGATATACCCCTGTGCCCGGAAAATGTTGTAGTCCGCAACTTCAATGATTTGAGCAGATGGATACTGGGCGTGGAACTGCTGTTCGACGTAATTTCTCAAATAATCGGGTGTGACGATAAAAAATTTGATCAGCCCGCCGCTCGAAACGATTTCGAGGGAGATCTGGTCTTCCCTGCCAATAAAAAATGCTGTTGGCCGCCACCGTGATGAAATATGCCCAAGCGCAGCATAAAAACTCTCTGCAACAGCAATAAGCTCTTTATAATCTTTTTTTGACGATTTCTCTTCCTCTTCTTTTTTCGCCGGCTCCTTCGGCACGAGCACCTGCAGGACTTTTTTCCTCATCGCAATCGGAATTGCAAAAATCCGATGCAAGATATAACGCACTACGGAAAGCAGTCCCCATCCGATAAGTCCCCAAAACAAAAAGGTAACAGCAATCGCAATGGCTGCGTTGGCTTGGTAGAGTTCTTCAAAAAATGGCATGGGGAACGATATTACAGCTGCCGTTATTCTTCCTCCTTATCTTTGAGAATCATTAGCTTATCCGCTTTGATTTTTGATTCTTGCTCGATGAAAAATTGGTTGATGCCGGGAATCAACGCAAGCCAACGCCGTATCATCCGCACGATTTCAATAACTTTAATATGCGCTTTCTTGAACAGTTCCTCGATCTTGGTTGCCGTCCTTTCCCCTTCTTCCTTAAACGCCTTGCGCTGTCCGGGCGTTAGTGACTGATAGTAAGCATCAAGCCCCTCTGCAAGAACATCCTCAATGTCTTCCAACAGTTTCGACTTTGGTCCTGTTTGAAGTGGAGCTTGCTTTTTTCTGCCGGGAAGGATCTTAGGAAGCTGGAACTCTTGTTCTTTTTTCTTTTCTTTGCTCGGAACGCCGCGTTCTGGCACTACTTTTACTTCCTTGCCTTCTGCGACTTTTTCCCGTTCCTTTCCAAGAGGAACTTCACGATTTGGCCGTTGTGTTTTACCGTCAGGCATAGTATACTAGGTAACTACTTTACGCGGACGCATCAGGACCATTGCTGCAATGGGCGCCAAGATCCATACGGATCGAGAAACGTCGCTCGTAAAAAAAATATCAGCAATCTGGCTCGCGTAATACTGATGAGGAATAAAATAAAGGATGCTGCTCATCAGTAATCCAACTTGCAATATGCTTAATGCGATCGCCTGCCACCATACATGGCCGACATCAGCTTTGAGGGAGAGGTTATGCGAATACAACACATAGAGCAGGAGAAATGTTCCGATAAAAGCGGCTAGGCGATACTTAAAAAAATCATCCGTACCCATGATGGAAAGCGCATTGACAATGAGCGGTGTCGTAAGCACAACAGCAAGCGCAGAATATACGCTCAACAACACGATTGCGAGACGTTCGCGGCTCACAAAAAATGCGTAAATAATCGAGGTGCCAATAAAAGCAAGAATAATAAAAGTATCCCAACTGGGATTCGTGATGTTGATGTCAGGCGTTGGTAGACTTACGTTAATCGCTGGAAGAGCCATATCAAAACTGGGGTATCTACACCCAATAACTATATTTTCTCAAATATGCTTCTGGATGTCAAAATACCCTAGAGCCCCTCTTTCCGTAACTGCTCGAATAACTCCCGTTGTTTCCTACTCAATGACTTTGGCGTAGAGACAGTAATGCGCACATAGAGGTCTCCTCTGCCCTTCTTTTGCAGATGAGGCATCCCGAGATTGGCAAGACGGATGAGCTGACCCGTCTGAATAGCGGCGGGTATCTTGACCTCCATCACGCCGTCATACGTGATGAGTTTTGCCGTATCGCCAAGAGCAGCCTGTGAGAAAGAAATCGTGAGATCAGTGTATACGTCGTCGCGTTGCCGCACAAAATGTTTATCAGGCCGCACATGGATGCGCACGTACAAATCACCCGCGGGAGCTCCGTGCGCACCAGCTTCACCCTCTCCGGAAAGCCGTAATGTCTGCCCCTCATCAATACCTGCCGGTATCGATACAGTGATTTTTTCTTCTTTCCGCATACGCCCTTCTCCGGAGCATGCTTTGCATTTTTTTTCTATCTTTTTGCCGGTTGCTTGGCACGCAGAACAGGGGGCTGCGCTCTGAAACACACCGAGTATCGTACGCTGCGTTGTAGAGACCTGCCCCGTGCCTGAACAGGTAGGGCAGGTATTCACTTTTGATCCCGGTTCTGCTCCGCTTCCGCTGCATTTTTCGCACTTCACTGCTTTCGGGATGCGAAGCTCTTTTTTCATGCCAACAATCGCATCTTTCAATTCGATTTCAACATCAACTTGAAGATCACTACCGCGGGTATCTCTTCGAGAGCCTTTGCGAGAACCTCCAAACCCGAACATATCACCGAAGACATCACCAAGATCGCCGAAGTCAAACTGTACGCCGCCGCCGTTAAACCCTCCTTGCCGCGCCGCATCCTCCCATGAGAAGCCGCCCCCTCCTTGTTGGTAGGCAGAGCCATATTGGTCGTACTGTTGGCGCTTTTGCGGGTCGGATAGCACCTGATACGCTTCGTTAATTTCCTTGAAGCGTTTTTCGTCTCCGCCTTGCTTATCAGGATGGTACTGGTGCGCAAGTTTGCGGAATGCCTTTTTGATTTCATCCTGGTTCGCGTTTTTTGCAACGCCCAAGGATGAATAATAATCTTTGCTCATTAGATAAAATTACAAATCAGTATGCTTGAAGAATCTTATGATAGCATACTGAATTGCGTAGTCGCTGTTAATCCTTTTTCTCGTAGTCAGCATCAATTGGTTTCTCGCCGCTTGCTGATGCATGACCCTCGGTGCCGGGAGCGCCTTGTTGCGACGACTGCCCACCTGGTTCCTGTGTCGTGCCAGAGCCTTGCGCGGAGGCGGACTGATAGAGCGATGCTCCTATTTTGGAGACGGTCTGATTCAGTGTGTCAAGCGCTTGCTTGATCGCGCTCACATCGTCTGTGTCCTTCACTTTCTTTACTGCCTCAAGCTTATCCTCAATTTCTTTTTTGACGTCGGCCGGGGCTTTTTCGCCGTGCTCTTTGAGCACTTTCTCCGCCTGGTAAATAGTGCTTTCTGCCATATTCTTCGCATCTATCATCTCTCGCTTCTTCTTATCTTCTTCAGCGTGGAGTTCCGCTTCCTTTGTCATCCGGCTTACCTCATCTTGAGAAAGGTTCGTTGAGGCAGTGATTGTTATCTTTTGTTCCTTGCCGGTCGCTTTATCCTTGGCAGACACATTGAGAATACCATTTGCATCAATATCAAACGTCACCTCAACTTGCGGCACGCCACGCGGTGAAGGCGGAATCCCATCAAGCATGAAACGGCCTAATGTCTTGTTGTCGGTAGCCATTTCCCGCTCTCCCTGGAGAACATGAATATCAACAGACGGCTGATTGTCCGCAGCAGTGGAAAAAATTTGGCTCTTTGAGGTAGGGATCGTGGTGTTGCGTTCAATGAGTTTCGTCATCACGCTTCCCAACGTCTCGATACCAAGAGAAAGAGGGGTGACGTCGAGGAGAAGAACGTCTTTCACTTCCCCTTGCAGAACCCCTGCCTGCACAGCAGCGCCGACCGCAACCACTTCATCCGGGTTTACCGATACATTTGGTTTTTTGCCAAAAAATTTCTCGACTGTCTGCTGGATCAACGGCATGCGGGTCATCCCTCCCACAAGGACTACTTCATTGATGTCACTTGGCTTGATATCGGCATCAGCGAGCGCTTTACGGCAGGGCTCAAGCGTGCGATCTGCAAGATCAGACACCAACTCTTCGAGTTTGGCGCGCGTAAGCTTTATCACAAGATGTTTCGGTCCGCTTGCATCAGCGGTGATAAATGGCTGATTAACTTCTGTTTCTGTTGCGGATGATAATTCATGTTTTGCTTTTTCTGCGGCCTCCTTGAGCCGTTGTAAAGCAAGCTGATCTGCTGAAAGGTCAACACCTTGGTCTTTCTTAAATTCCTGTACGAGCCATTCGATAACACGTTGGTCAAAATCATCACCGCCAAGGTGCGTGTCGCCGTTTGTTGCTTTCACTTCTACTGTATCATCGCCAACTTCAAGCACCGATACATCAAACGTACCGCCGCCGAGATCATAGACAACAATCTTCTCTTCTTTCTTTTTGTTAAATCCGTAGGCGAGCGCCGCTGCCGTTGGCTCATTGATGATGCGCTTCACTTCCAGCCCCGCGATTTTGCCGGCGTTTTTCGTCGCCTGCCGTTGTGCGTCGTCAAAGTATGCCGGCACGGTGATGACAGCTTCGGTAATCTTTTCTCCCGTGCGGCTTTCGGCGTCAGCTTTCATCTTTTGTAAAATCATTGCTGAAACCTCTTCGGACGTATATTCCTTGCCCTGCATGACAACCTTTACGCTGTCACCTGATTGCACAACTTTATAGGGCACGAGTGAAATATCGCGCTGGACTGCCGGATCGTCGTACCGACGTCCAATAAAACGCTTTACGGAAAAAACGGTATTTTGCGCGTTTGTCACAGCCTGCCGTTTTGCGAGAAGACCGACAAGCCGCTCTCCCGCTCCTGTTGTTGCCACAACAGATGGCGTAGTGCGGTTGCCTTCTTTATTTTCCAGTACCTTCGGCGTACCTGCCTCAATGATTGCCATGCAGGAATTTGTAGTGCCGAGATCGATGCCAAGTATCTTAGACATAATGTATAATTTATGATTTTTGATGTATGAATTATGATTTTTTCTCTTCAGGTTTTTTATTTACAATCACGCGTGCTGGAAGCAAAACCTTGCCATGAAACGTATAGCCTGCATTGATCTCCTGTGTGATGCAATTCTCTTGCAGTTCCTCCACATACTCCTGGCCGATTGCCTGATGCTGTGCAGGGTCGAATTGCTTGCCTTGGAGTCCGACCTGTTCGGCGACGCCAAGATTTTTTAATGCATCCTTCAGCTGTTTGCTGATCTGCTCAACTCCCTTCACCCATGCCGACTCTTTCAGCTCATCAGGGAGTTGCAGGAATGCTTTTCGCAGTTGTTCGTAAACCGGTATCATCTGCATAACAGACCCCATACTCGCTACCTGCGCTAATTCTTGCGCGTGTTTTTCTTGCTCGTTTTTGTAGTTGATATAATCAGCTTTTGCGCGCTTCCATCCATTGAGGTTTTCTTCACATAATTTCTTCAGTCGCTCTACCTCTTCTTGTAGGCTGGGAGTAGCAGGATTTGTTTGTGCTGTCGTATCCTCTGCTGCGGATGCTTGATTGTTTTCCTCTTGACCGGAAGGTGTCATGCTCATAGATCGCAATACATTTAGGAGTTAGCTTTTGACGATGAATTGACAAGATTGCACGCGGTTTTGACAAGTCCCATATTGTACCCGTAATCCATCCTCATGGGACCGATGATGCCGATCATCCCTGCAATGTCCTTTTCTTTATTGAATGCGCAGAAGATACTACTACAAGCTCCGGAAAAAACATTATTTCTTCCGATCAAAATCTGCGGATCGCCCGTCGCGACTGGATACAAGCGTTCTACCAATTCATAGAGGTTGTCGATCGCCTCGGTGACTACGGACGCAAAGCGCTGTTCAAGGAATTCCGGTTTGTGCGCAAGGTAGCTCAAGCCGGTACATGAAAGCTCGCCAGTCTGCAGTGATACAAATACGAATTCCTCTGCCTCATCAGAAAGCGCTCTTGCAAGTTTGGCGTATCGATCAAAAGAATGCTCCTCCTTTTGAGTCCATGCATTATCGAGGCGTTGTATGACCGATCGAGAAATGCGGCTCGGCTGAACTTGTTCAAGATAGACCTGATAGGCACGTTCGGTCGGAACACGGCCCGATGACGCATGCGGCTGCATCAGGTATCCCTCTTCTTCCAAAAAAGCAAATTCATTGCGCACGGTTGCCGGACTATAATCCAACTGATACTTCTGTACAAGCATGATAGAAGCAACAGGCTGGGCTGAAGCGATATAGCATTCAACCATGTACTGAACCAGCGTTAGTTTGCGTTCATCGAGCATATTAGCAATCTCATCTCTAGATTGCTAATACGATAGCGGACCACATCCCGCATGTCAAGGGGCACGTTTCCGAAATTACAGGGTCTTATTTTTTAGCACGCCAAGAAATACGTATCGCGCCCGCAGGGTCTGGACTCGGCATTCTTGATAATGGATTTGAAAACCACGATATCACTGCATATATCAACAGCTTCAGGCCCGAGGATGTCCGTACTTTGGAAAATGTGCCATTCGTTAATGTAATTTTTCCTCATAAATGAATCGATCGTCCTGCCACCCCCTTCTACGAGTAGGCTCGTAATCTGCTTTTTCCCAAGATAGGCAAGGAGGGAGGGAAGAGAAATGCCATCGTCTTCCTTCGGAAAGATGACAATAGGAATGCCTGCCATTTGAAATTTCTCTTTTTGAGTTTCAGAGGCTTTGTCGGTAGCGGCAACAAAAACATTGGCATCTTTGTATACATTGGCATCAACCGATGTACGAAGGGTGCCGTCAAGGATAATTCGCAGTGGGTCTGATTTCGCTCCTTCGCTCCGGTCAGTCAAAAAAGGATCGTCAACTGCGACCGTACCAGCTCCTACGATAATGGCATCAACAGCGTGGCGGAGTGTATGGACCTCCTTCTGTGCTTGTTCACTGGTTATACTGGTACGTTTTCCCACAGCTGCGGCAATTTTATAATCCTTGCTGACTGCAACTTTACAAATCACAGATGGAATGCCAACTGTAGCCCAACGAGCAAAATGCCGTATGAGATGCCGACACGAATGTTCCTCGACTCCGACGGTGACTTCGATGCCGTAGTGTTGAAGTTGCATAGCTCCATTGCCCGATACGTTCGGATTGGGATCGCGAGTACCGATCACGACACGCTTGATGCCGGCATCCCGTATCGCGGAAGTACAAGGAGGTGTTTTCCCCTCATGCGTACAAGGCTCCAAAGTCACATACATGGTTGCCTTCGAGCTATCCTCAATGCATGATCGTAATGCCTCTATTTCTGCATGAGGCATGCCTGCTTTCCGGTGGTATCCCTCTCCAATAATACGACTGTCTTTTACAACAACAGCCCCAACACATGGGTTGGGGCTTGTGAATCCGACACCCCGTTCAGCGAGCGTAATAGCTCGTCGCATGAAAAACTCGTCAGACATGCGAGAGGAGATGTCCAAGCTTTGATTTTTTCGTTTTGAGATACTCGCGGTTTTTATCATGCGGGATCATTTCTATTTTTACACGTTCAACAATTTCAAGATCATGGCCGGCGAGTCCTATAATCTTTCTCGGGTTGTTTGTAAGGAGCCGGATTTTTGTGATGCCGAGCGCCTTGAGAATCTGCGCACCAATGCCGTATTCACGCAAATCGTCTTTGAATCCGAGCCGTTGATTTGCCTGTACCGTATCCATCCCGAGGTCTTGCAGCTGATATGCTTTGAGCTTGTTTGCAAGTCCAATCCCTCTCCCCTCCTGCCGCATGTAAAGGATGACGCCGCTGCTATGTTTTTCAATGGTATGCATAGCGCTTGCAAGCTGTTCTCGACAATCACAGCGGCGAGAACCGAACACTTCGCTCGTAAAACATTCTGAATGAGCGCGCACCAAAACAGATTCGCCTGAAATATCCCCTTTCACAAGAGCGCAATGCTCAAGGCCGTCTACCTTAGATCGAAATAATTTGAGCGTCCACTCGCCGCTATCAGTCGGGATAGGGGCCTCGGAAATATACTCAACGAGAACTTCCGTGCTCCGCCGGTAAGCGATTAAATCTTGCACCGAAGCTATTTTGAATCCATGGCGTTGAGCGAAAACTTCCAAATCATCACGACGCGCCATCGTGCCATCGTCATTCATGATCTCACAGATCACTGCGGCTAGTTCGAGACCAGTCAAGCGCATGAGATCAAGAGCCGCTTCCGTATGCCCGGCGCGCACGAGCACGCCGCCTTTTCTGCCGCGGAGCGGAAATACATGTCCGGGCGCAACGAGATGAGAAGGCTTCGTTGTGCGACCAGCCAGCAATTTGATGGTATGCGCCCGATCAGCTGCAGAGATACCTGTCGTAATACCGGCTGCTGCATCCACGGAAACAGTAAATGCCGTATTCATAGTATCGCGTGTCTCGCTCACCATGTTATGCAATCCAAGCTGGGTAATCCGTTCATCTGACAACGGTACGCAGATGAGTCCGCGGCATTCCTTGATCATGAAATTCACGAGCTCGGGGGTCGCAAATTGCGCCGCAAAAATAAGATCCCCTTCATTCTCGCGCGATTCGTCATCGGTAATAATGACCGGCTTGCCTACCTGCAAATCATCGAGGAGTGATTGTAATGATGAATTCATAAAATATTCGATAGAGCAGCCCACACCTTCGCATGCACTTCTTCGGGAGTCAAGAGGTGGTCGGTATATGATTCAATCAATACATGTGTTTTGGGTGAGGTTTTTACAAGCCAGAGAAATGCTTCTTCCGCATGCTCTAAGTGGGATAAATCTGCCTCATGCATATCATGAGTCTTGCCTCCTTCAATATACGCTCGTTGCGCTTTCTTTTTTATCAGGTCTTGCCCGATAGCGGGAGGCACATGAATAACAATCGTCAAATCCGGATGAGGATTTTTCAGGATGCGAAATTCGAGGTCATAGAGCCAGTCAACATAACGCTGCCGCTCATCATTGTTGCGGATTTTACCGCCTTGATGCCCGACATTGGAGTCGAGATAGCGGTCGAGCAGTACGATCGCGCCGGAATCGAGTTCTCCTCTGATCCTTCCAGATGCGTCAAACCGATCGAGGGAAAAAAAAAGAGAGGCTGCGTACGGATCAATTTCATCGGCAGACCCGTATGCACCATTTAAATACTCTTCGACCATCCCAGCTGATTTCTTGCCGTACTGTGGAAACGCATGCGTGGCGACCTGCCGCCCCTCATCGCGCAACCGTTGGGCGAGCAATGCTATCTGCGTACCTTTGCCGCTTCCATCCGTACCTTCAATTGCGATAAGCGTTCCGCGCATTCGTAGTAAAGCTCTAGAAAAAATCCATTTCGGAAAAAGGGATTCCCTGTTCCAGCGCTTCAAGATACCGCCGGACGCCAAGCTCATCCCTTCTGTCAGCTTTCACCAATTTTCCATAGTATAATTTTGCGCGATTACCGTCTTTTTTCTCATAGGCGAGATGCCCAAGCCCGATAAGCACGCGCATAATGGCGCGATCTTCCAGTCGCTTCCAATCAAGCTTTTTTGGCAAATCATTCGGATAGCGCCTCTCCAAAATATACATGCATTCCTGCAGCCATCGATTCGCTTCAAACAAATCACGATGGCGGAGGTTCATGATGCCCATGGCGGCATGCGCTTCTAAGATCGTGCCGGGACTATTGTCCGGATCATCTTCGTTTGCGATGATTTTTGAAAAATGCTCTTCTGCTTTTCGAAGATTACCCATCTCATACGCTGCCCAGCCTTCATCAAGGAGTTCGCGATATTTTGTTTTAAGATAATCAAGAAGCATGGTAGTGAAGATGAGAGATGAAAGTTTATACTATCTATAGTGTATGACGGCTGTCCTTTGTCGTCAACGGCGATGCCTTTCTCGCACGGCCTCTGCGACAATATCGGGGACATAAAACTCTCCTTCTTGAGTTCGGGTGCATAACACTCGCCCAACGGGTCATCGCCAGATGTTTTTCAAAACCATCGTTTGTATTCAGGATGCTCGCGCAGAAAAAGAGGTACGCAGGTTGATTCAAGACTCATAAGTAAGGTATCAAAATGTCTGAACAGGGATTAGGAGAAGATCTTTGTTTGTAATTCCCAGTCCTGTTTTTCGCATAATCTCAAATGCATCGGAGGGACGGCCAAGGAAGTAGCGGCGAAGTTCTTTCGGGTGCAGGTACCATGCGCGGCCCTTTTCTTGCACTTGAAGAAAAATCTTGCCTGCATGTTTTTTTGCAAATGCAAGGTCGGATGCAGTGGGTGTTTTCGAGCTTCCCGCAACAATGATCCGTTCCAAGTCAGTGTTACCGATACCGACTCCGAGTGTGCGCATCAGTGCAAAAGCATCGGCAGGCCGACCCATGAATATGCGCATGCCGGTATCGGGACGTACATACCATGCCTCCCCTTTGCTTTCAACTTGCATAAGAATCCTGCCTTTTAATTTTGCAATGACTGATAGTGTCTTTGGATCGGTAATGGTAGCTTCCGTTTTTGGCTCGACAGAAGTCTCTTGTTTTGTTTGCTGTTCGCTTTTAATCGGAATCTCGACTTTTTGCTCGACATTCCCGCTTTGCTGTTGCCCAGCTTGTGATGATTCATTGATCACAACTGCTTGTTGCGGCTGATCTTGCTGGGACGGCAGCGACTCCGTTTTTGCTTGCAGCTCTCGTACGATAAGCAGATCGGAAAGAAAACTGACCTCTTCGCCGGTCGGAGAGAGAAGGCGCAGACGATATGATCCTGCCGAAAGCGACGAAGGCGTGGCGACTGATACGGTGCTGCCGTTCATTACAGAAATTTCGCCGGCAGAAAACTTGATGTCGACCCCGCCGGCTAGTGGCGTCAAGACAAGCGAATAGAGCGGGTCATGATTATTTATCGATATTCGAAACGAACTGCCAGCAGTCAACTCATGAGGCTCAAAAAATGTAAGGGTAGGGACAGGTTTGCCAGCCGCGAGCGCCTTGAACGCATTGACACGTTTGCCGACATGCCCTGCTTTATCGGGGTTGTATTCATCGATCGGATCAGCTGTTGCAAGGAGACGTTCGATGATGTTGGTTGCTGTCATGGTAGGGTAGGTTGCTTTCAGCAACGCTGCGATGCCTGCTACTACCGGAGTTGCAAACGATGTGCCACTTTCAGCGCCGTAGAGCTTTCCTTCTTTTTGGTATTTATCAGCAGTAGTTGTATACAGGCGCGTGCCGGGAGCAGAGAGCGAGATGCAGTTGCTCCCATAATTCGACCATGTTGCTATTTTGTTGCCGTTAGTAGCGCGGTCGGTATTGTCCAACGCAGCGACACCAAGTCCGGTTGTGCCGCGCCGCGTATTGCATACCGGACTTTGCGGAAAATTATTCAAGTGTAATCCCGCTCCTGTCTTTACATCGCCATTACCGGCTGCTCCAACGACAACAGCTCCTTTGCTGAATGCGTAATCGATCGATGTATCCAGCTGCGGAAAAAATTGGTCTTCTCCGTTCGTGCTGAAACTCAAATTGATAATCGATGCTCCATGATCGGCAGCATATTTGATCGCGCGATCAACGATTTGGGAATTGGTCACGCCTTGCCCGTCAGCCACCAGCAATGGCATGATCTTTACATTTTTTACGATGCCTCCGATTCCGATAGCGTTATCTCGCACTGCACCGATAATGCCTGCCACTGCCGTGCCATGCAAACCCTTGGGTGACAAATCGGTATTATTTTCTAAAAAATTGTACCCTTGCACATCGTCAATGAAACCATTGAAATCATCATCAATGCCATTACCGGCAACCTCCTTGGTATTACGCCAAAATTGACCTTGCAAATCCGGATGCGTAAGTAATACGCCATCGTCGATAACGGCAACAACCACTTCTTTTGTGCCGGCCATCGCCCATGCCTCTTTGACATAGACCTGCTCCAAATATTCCTGTAGATAAGAATACTCGTCATTGGAAATGCCTGTTGACACACGGTAATCGCTTGATGCGCTTTTCCCGTTTGAAGTAGTTATGCGAATTTGTTTCGTGCTGCCGGCAAGTTGTGCTGGCGGGGTTGCCGATATGCTCCCATCAGCCCAACTTGTGATTTGTGCAAGGTAAGAATCAAGGCGGACTTCACCGATTTGATCGCCAAATCCGGTGCCGGTTATTGTAATAGTCTGACCCTTTGTCACAGAAGGTTTGGGATTTACATCTACAATCTTTGGGAGAATAGTATAGGGTGTTCGTCCGCGTTCATCAAGAAAGGTAGATATCTCGCAATATCCTCTGTCGGGAAAACACTCTTCTTTTTTTGCCTGCACATAGACGATGACATCGCCGCTAATCGGCACTTCATTGGGGACTTGCGCGGTGATATATGTGTCATTCCATTCCCATCCGGAACGCGTACCGAAAGTCGAAGCATTCACACAATGCTTGTTATCAAAAAAACAGAGATAACTGGTGGAGAGATTTGGTTGCCCAAAATTGGTGCCGGTAATGGTAAAATACTCACCGGCAAAAAGTTCACTGTTTGATAACGTGGCAGCATCGGCAGAAACGCCAACCAATAAAAAAAGAATTGCGGTAACACCTGCTGTTATGAACAGGCGAGCTTTCGTGAATATTGAATTCTGATGTTTGGAGTTCATTTGGCCCACTCTGTGTGAAAGGTACCTTCTTTATCGATACGCTCATAGGTATGGGCGCCGAAGTAGTCGCGGTGTGCCTGCACCATGTTTGCCGGCAATACTTCGGTGCGGAGAGCATCAAAGTAAGCAAGCGCTGACGAAAAAGCCGGCACGGGAATCCCCGAACGCGTTGCAACACAGATGACGTTGCGCAAATGCTGTTCTGCCGCCAGTAGCGTTGCAGAAAAATAAGGGGCTTGGATAAGGTTTGTCAGATCGGGCTGCTGGTCAAATGCTTCTTTGATCCGCTCGAGGAACCGCGCGCGGATGATGCAGCCACCCCGCCAAAGATACGCGATACTGCCATACTGAAACTCCCATCCATATTCAGTAGCAGCGGCTCGCATGAGCTGAAACCCCTGCGCGTAGCAAATCATTTTCGCTGCGTAGAGAGCGTCATGCAAAAATTTTATAAACTCTTCGGTGACCCGCTCCGTAGTAGCCTGCGGCGTTCCAAGTTGCTTTGAAAACGCAATCCTGTCTTTTTTTTGCGCGCTCATTGCCCGCGCTACAGTTGATTCCATCAATGTTGGGATGGGCACGCCAAGCTCTAACGCGGTTTGTGATGTCCATACACCGGTACCTTTCTGGCCTGCTTTGTCCAAAATCATATCTATCAAAAAATTGCCCGTTGCTGAATCGCGTTTTCTAAGAATCTCTGCTGTGATTTGAATCAGATACGAATCCAACACTCCTTGATTCCATTCATGGAATACGGATGCCATCCCATCTGGCTTCATATGTAGGAGCGTTTTCATCAAAAAATATGCCTCACTGATGAGCTGCATGTCGCCATATTCGATGCCGTTATGCACCATCTTCACAAAATGCCCCGCCCCATCGCTACCAACCCAATCACAGCATGGGGTGTCATTGTTTGGCCCAACCTTTGCAGAGATCGCCTGAAAAAGATGTTTTATTTCCGACCATGCGGATGCAGATCCGCCGGGCATGATGGAAGGACCCAGTCGTGCCCCTTCTTCGCCTCCCGATACGCCCGTACCGATAAATCGCAAACCTCTTTTTTCCAGATACCTTTGTCTGCGGATCGTATCCTTAAAAAAAGAATTGCCGCCATCGATCACTATGTCGCCTTTTTCAAGTAACGGCGATAATTCTTCGATGACCGCATCTACAGCCGATCCCGCTTTTACCATGAGCATAACCCGACGAGGCGTTTGCAGTGATGCAACTAACTCTTGGATTGAATGTGCGCCAATAATAGGTTTGCCCTTCGCTTCTCCAGCCAGAAACTCGTCAACTTTTTCGGTTGTACGGTTGTACACCGCGACAGCAAAACCGTGGTCAGCCATATTGAGGACAAGATTCTGTCCCATGACTGCCAGACCAATCAACCCAATGTCTGCTTTGTTCTTCATACTAGGTATCATGAAGTGTAATAAAAAAGTATTACACAATACCGCTTCGTTTCAGAAAAATCAATCCAACCAAAAGAAACGCTACGGCAACGCTTGATCCGATCATCAGAAAACGATTTGACACGTTTTCTTCTTCTACGAATGTTTTATCGGTAACTTCTGGTTCACTTGTAGATACCTCGTCACCAATACGTTCGCTTTGCTGTACGGCTACCTTCTTGAACTCCTCTGAATACTGCGCAAAAAGCGGCGCTACGATGCTCGTACCCGTTGCGGTAGTGCTTGTGCTTGACGTTGCCTCCGCCTGAACGTCGAGAGTTGTAATGTCTTTTGTCGCTTTAGGTTTTGTCTTTATTATTGGTGCGGATGGCAAAACAACTGTTTTTGGCTTTGATTCTTGCAAAATGGCCGGTTTTTGAATTGTTGTCGATGGAACAGCGACCGGTTCATCTTTTATTTTCGGGGCAGAGCCTGATGGTGTTGCTGGCGCAGAGGAACTCACTGCCGGTGATGACGGTTCCGGCATCGGTACGACTGGCGGCAAGGGTTTCCTTACGGTAAGCATCGGCGTTAAGGAAACATTATTTGAAGGATTTTGGTCATCAGGCTTTGTCTGGAGGACTGTCATCATGATATTGTACGTACCTTCCGGAGGAACCCAGTCAACCCAAATTTCTTCCGGTACGCCATTCGCTTTCAGTGAAAATAGCTGCGGCTCTCCGATCATAAGTGTGCCTTGATAAAAACCAACGTACCCGGTGAGATCATTATTCCCTACATTTACGATCGTGCCGTAGATCCGCAATGGTTCGCCGGCTTTAATCTGCGGTGGCACAAATGAGATGCTGCCAATAGTCGCTGCAACATCATAGTCATACTTCTGCTGCGCATCGGCAGGAAGCACCGAAGAGAGGAAAAGGAATAAGGTGAGTAGGAAAATAGCAAATCGCATATGAAAAAAGATACCATCTTGCAAGGTGCGGGTCAATGAATAATGCCAGTGCCAAATGTGGACGGAATGACTTTCTATGATATAGTGCCAGTCTAGGAGGGGTCCCAATGAATGTAATAACAGAAGAAGCGATTGCGCGGGAGTTTCCGCGTAACACCAGAGTAGTAATCAAAGAAAGATACACGGACCACAGTCAACAGCGTTCCTTGAGAAGCTTCACAATCGGATATACGACGGGCAAAGTCGGTTTATATTGCCGACTGCAAGGATATTCCGTCCGCGTTGGCCGCGGTCCGGAAATCATCACGGGAGATGGCACTCTCATGGCAGTGCCGACAGACTGTCTCAAAAGAGACGAGGAGGAAAAGTGAGCAAGTCCGTACCGCAATCTCCTTACCCGGTGCATTTCGTGCAGAGGGTCAAGGAAGCTCTCCCCCAAAACTCGGCGCTTCATAGCGCACTGGACAGGGGGCTCGGCGACATCGTCGAGCGATTCCTATCAAAATTCGCACGAGGCGAGATCCTGGCGGAGGAGGTCCTGATCCTGGTGCGTGCGCGCCACGTAGACGAGCTCATTCAGAGCTGCGAACGTCTCCAGCACTTACGGGACATCTATCTCGAGTGGATGGGTATCTACCGCCAGCAACAACGGGGGCAACCCCATGGTCACTAGCCATTCGCCTGTCCTGTCGTTGTCGTTCCGCCCCTTTTGACCGCCAAGCCTGTCCGGCGGTCTTGTTTTATAAATAAAGAAGGGGCAACCGCTGCGGTCGCCCTCAAGGAACTGTTACCACACTACCGAGATTGTGTGCTGCTGAACTCGATCACCGAACACCTCATTGAGGTGCGGATCCACGTTGTTCATGCTTTCCATCCGGCATCCGTTTTTCTGCGCGATCTCGTAGAGCATCTCCCAAAAGATCCGGGATGCCCCTCTGCCGCGATACGACGGCAGGACGTAGATGAACAGCTCACGCACAGCCGTGATACGAGAGTACCGCGGCATATTCGAGTTACTGTAGACCATCTCGTACGCCAGAATACCAACGAGCTTGGTGCTGTCGTACAGGCCGAGAAAAAACGGCATGATCCGCCCGTCCAGTTTTGCCCCGAACGGCCATCGAATGTCAGGATCTGCGACCCCTCGAGTGATAACCTCGTGCCGCCATTCATCCACCATTTCTTTGGCGGCGGTTATGTCATCGACCAGGATAGGATTGATCATCCTATATTCCATCGCCGTATCCTCCTTGTTGTGCGACCATAACGCAGTGCGCCCAGAGCCGATACAGATCGGCATAGCTCCCGAAGTTGGAAGGATCCACATGCAGATCAGTTCGCCGTATCTCCCGGACGACGATGAGGGGAACCGATAGGGATGCTGCTTCGCTGACGATATTGCCGAGCACGACATCCAAAGGATTCGTCACGAGCACTGCGCAGACATCCGAGAAGCGCAGTCCTTCGTACGATGCCGGTACGGGTGCCCGTTTAGCAATATGCCACTGCCCTGCTTCATCGCGTCTTTGAATGCTTCGCGGCATTCGAGGGTTACGCTTATCTTGCTTGCTCCAACGTATGTGCTTGGCAAGAACCCCTTTCAAGTGTCCGGCATGTTTCACATCGCGATACTCCGCAGGGAAGTGGCCTCCAATCCAATCCTCGAGATCATATTGTGTAGCTAAGGTGCGAAACGTTACATCCCGCACATCTGCCCTTCCATATGCTATGTGGGCGAATCCGCTATGTCCAATTTCTCCGCACTGTGTGCGAAGAAGGATAGCGATGTACCGTCCAGATGACATGTACACATCCTCCTTTACATCTTGTCATGTGCGGTTTGATAAATATCAAATCATTTCTTGCAATTGGAGTCAAACAACACCGCTCAATGGCCAAACCGATTTAGCCGTTGGATTGGCAAAGCGTATGAGCGTGTGATAGAATGGCTGTACAAAAAAATATGGCTGATATCAATAGACAATCATTACTGCTCCACAAAAAGCATGGGGGGAAATTAAGCGTGGTCTGCAAAGTGCCGCTACGAAATAAACATGACCTCGCTGTTGCATATACACCGGGAGTGGCTCGTGTCTGTGAAGAAATAGCTTCAGATAAATCGCTCGCGAAAACATATACCCTCAAAAGAAATACTGTTGCCGTCATCACGGACGGCAGTGCCGTATTGGGGCTCGGAAATATCGGCGCGCTTGCAGCGCTGCCGGTAATGGAAGGCAAATGTGCGTTATTCAAAAGATTTGCCGATATCGACGCGTTTCCCATTTGCCTCGATACGCAGGACAGCGAGGAAATCGTTGACACCATTAAAAGAATCGCGCCGGTGTTTGGCGGCATTAATTTGGAAGACATCGCGGCTCCTCGATGTTTTGAGATAGAGCGGCGGCTACGAGAAGAGTTAGATATCCCCGTACTTCACGATGACCAGCACGGCACCGCAGTTGTAGTGCTTGCCGCGCTTATCAATTCTCTAAAGGTAAAAAAACTTTCAAAAAAAAGAATGAAAATCGTCATCAATGGCGCAGGAGCTGCGGGTACGGCTGTTGCAACATTGCTTGCATCAGAGGGATACAATACTATCATTGTGTGTGACAGCCGCGGTGCAATTTACAAAGAAAGAAAAAAACTTGAGCCGCACAAACAACTATTGGCGAAAATCAGCAACCCCCGCTCATACACAGGTGATCTTTCCGGGGCACTACGAGATGCTGATGTATTTATTGGAGTGAGCGTGAAAAATATTCTATCGCCATCCATGATAAAAGGAATGAGTGATAAACCGATCATTTTTGCTCTGGCAAATCCAGAGCCGGAGATCCATCCGCTCCTCGCAAAGAAAGCTGGCGCATCTATTGTTGCCACCGGCAGATCAGATTTTCCCAATCAAATAAATAATGTATTGGCCTTCCCAGGTATCTTTCGCGGTGCGCTCGATACAGGGGTGCATGCGATCACAGCTACAATGCTGCAAAAAGCAGCGTACCGGCTTGCAGCAATAATACCTGATCCTCGGCCTACAAAGATTCTGCCTTCACCTTTTGAGAAAGGGGTTGTGCGCGCGGTATCATCTGCAATACAAAAAAAGATATCACTATGAAAAAACAATATTTTGGAACCCAAACAACAAAAGCGATCAAAAACTTCCCTTTTACCTTTCGCCGTACGCCAAAGGTGTTTCTCTATACGATCGTGGAAATAAAAAAGGCTGCTGCGCTTGCACACTTTGAAGTTGCAGAACTCGATCGCGGTCGCAAAACAGCAGTAGTACAAGCATGCGACGAAATTTTGAGAGGAAAATTAGATGCGCAGTTTGTCCTTCCGGCATTTCAAGGTGGGGCCGGTACTTCGAACCACATGAATGTAAATGAAGTAATTGCAAATCGCGCTACGGAAATTTTGTCAGGTAAAAAAAAGACTGACGTCCATCCAAACAACCATGTTAACATGTCACATTCCACCAATGATGTGATGCCATCTGCCCTCAAAATTGTTGCATTGCGGCTATCTGAAAAACTGCTTTTGACGCTGGATGCGCTAGCTCGGACGTTTGATAAAAAAGCAGACGAGTTTGCCACAGTCACAAAACTCGGCCGCACCCACATGCAAGATGCCGTACCAATCACACTGGGAGACGAGTTCGCCTCCTATGCAGAATATATCCGGCGCGGATCTGCTCGCATCGCACACGCACGAGAAGAGCTACGGGAACTCAACCTTGGCGGCAGTGCAGTAGGAAACTCCCTCAACGCATCGGGGCGCTACCGAAAACTGCTCTATCGCCATTTGAAAAAGATCACAAAAATCAACATCCGTCCGGCAAAAAATCTTATGGCGCGAACAAGCAGTGATACTGATTTTGTCGCGTTGTCGCAGGCATTGGCTGCCCTGTGCGTAGATCTAAGTAAAATCGCCAATGACTTGCGAGTGCTATCGAGCGGACCGCGAGGCGGTTTTGGCGAGATTTCGTTGCCGGAGCTGCAAGCAGGCTCCTCCATGATGCCAGGAAAAGTTAACCCGATTTTGCCAGAGGCGGTGAATCAATTATATTTTTTAGTGTCAGGAAATAATGTTGCAATCGAAAAAGCTGCAGAAGCGGCACAGCTGGAGCTTGGTGCCATGCTGCCGCTCATCACTGATCGCCTTATTGAATCTCTTACGTTGATAGAAGAGGTCGTGTCAGTTTTTAGAGCACGCTGCGTAGCAGGAATACGGGCAAACCGCGCTCGCATGCAAGGACATTTGGAAAAATCAACATCGTATGCGACTCTCCTATCTCCTCAAATCGGGTACCAAACGGCGGCCGATGCGGTAAAACAAGCTATTGCGGAAAACAAACCTCTCCGATCCGTCATTACGGAGAGAAAGATACTGACCGAAAAACAGTTTGATCAGCTCACGCGACCGCAGAAACAATAGTATATGAGACATGTTCTTCGTATCTTCATAATTCTTATATGCATCGGTCTTGTATTGTCTGCACTCGTTATCTTTACGAATGTAGAAAAGAATTTTCACTACACAAATGAAAAATTCCTTTTCTCTGTAGACTATCGAGCCCCGTTAGCAACCATCTTTTCGCCAACGATCTCTAAGACAACAGAGCTTTCACCAGGGGTTGTTGAGCGTGTTGAATTTCCGCTTTTTGCTATCGACATCGTTGCGGACAAAGAAGCATACGAAAAAGTATTTCCATCATCGCTAATTACAATAGGTGGTGGGTGTGGAAAGATAGCGGATCTTGAGAAACACACCACCTACCTTTGTATCGGATCTGGCTTAGCAGATGTCGCTGAAAGCGTCCGGGTACAAAGAATTGCCAAGTGAAAAGAAAATAACTCCACCAAACGGTGAAGCAATTTCCTTTGGCAGCCCTATGGGGAATCCCGCTCGCTCCGACTCGCGGTCCGGGGCGCTGCGCACCGAGACCAGCGCTCGCTCGGTCTCTCTCGCGCCCTTCGATTCCCCTCATAGCATGCAAAAAGGAAATAGCTCCACCAAACGGTGAAGCAATTTCCTTTGGCAGCCCTATGGGGAATCGAACCCCAGTTTACAGGATGAGAACCTGTCGTCCTAACCACTAGACGATAGGGCCATGTTAGGATTATTTCCAATATGGTTCTTGCCGGACGAGAAGCTCGACCGCGCGTTCCGGCTCCGCCATTACTTCTTCCACGACGCGTTCGAGTCGCACGTCTTGAGAACCTTTGATAAGCACTACATCACCACGTTTCATCTTATTTTGCAAGTATCTCCCTGCGGACGCAGCCGCATCAAATGATTCTATCGTCTGAGCATCCATGCCGTATTCCACAGCCGCTTGCGCGATTGTTTTTGCAAGAGGACCGACCGTGATCAATAAATCAATCCCGCCGGAAGCACAATACTCCCCGATCTTGCGATGTTCGTCATGCGAGTGGGCGCCGAGCTCTTTCATATCCCCAAGCACGGCTATCCGATTAGCGCTTTCACTGATATCGAATTCGCGCAATGCGTCGAGCGCTGCGCGACTAGCTCGCGGCGAAGCATTGTACGTATCATCAATGATAAGCGTATGTTTAATGCCAGGCAAGAGGCGCGAACGACCTGGAGGCGCTTCGTATTCACGCAAGCATTCAATCATCACTGATAATGGAATATGGTATCTGCCGCCAACAGCGAGTGCGGCTAATACACAGGAAAGATGTTCCTGGCGAAAGATGTGCGGAAACGATGCTTGTATACTTTCGCCGTTCGCGTGAATGGCGCATTGTATGCCGCCATATTCTTCCGAGCCTTCTACAAAGCGAAGAGGGCGTGTGATACGATCAGCGCGCACATCTGCATCGCTGCTTAAGCCAAAGGTGACCATCCTTGCGCGGAGATTGCCTATTGGGGGATACACGTAGGGGTCGTCGGCGTTCAAAATTGCAATGGCATCTGGTGAAAGGTGTCCGTAGATGATTTGCTTTTCAGCCAAAAGCTGTTCCGGCGATATAAAGTTCTCTAGATGTGCTTCACTGATGGCGGTCAGCACGCCGACATTACAGGGAGCAAGTTTCGTAAGATATGCGATATCGCCCGGCCGATCAGCTCCCATTTCCAGCACAAGCAGCTGCGGATATGCCGGTTCGACAAACCACACAAGACGCGCCGCTTTTGTAAATACGGCGATCCAGCCGATGATCGAGTGCCCCGGATGATGCGCTCCAATAATAGTGAGCGGGACGCCCACCTCGGTATTGTAATTCTTTTCACTCGCACGAATCCGAAAATGCGAGGCAAGCACAAGCGCTATTGCTTCTTTTGTTGAAGTCTTGCCGATCGAGCCGGTGATACCAACGATATCAGGGTGGTATTTGACAAGAATCTTTCGCGAAAAGAAAGCTAATATGTTTTGGAGAATTTTTCTTCCCATAACTCATTCAGATTCCACCTTTTCACCCGGGGGAATCTCGAAATAGTGTAACAAAAACTCTGCTATTTCGCCAAATAAGGGAGCAGCGGAACTTTCAGCCCATTGCACGGATCGGGGCCGATCGATTTTTACAAGCATCACAAACTTTGGGTCATCAACCGGAGCAAACCCGGCAAATGAACCGATGGTCACGTTCGGATCATATCCACGGCCATCTTTGCGTGGCACTTGCGCAGTGCCGGTCTTGCCTGCCACAAAGTATCCTTCCACTCCGGCCCGTTTGCCGTGGCCTTTCCGCACCACTGTCACCATCATGCCGCCAAGCAATGAAGCCGTACGCTCCGAAATCACGCGCCGTATAATTTTTGGTTCCGTCTTTTTTACCTTACCGTCGGGTTTAACGATCTCGTCAACGATATAGGGTTGCATGAGATCGCCGCCATTCGCCAAAGCTCCATACGCCGCGGCAATTTGCAAAGGTGTCACAGTAATTCCCTGCCCAAAGGATGCCGTAGCAAGATATATTTCACGCTTTTCTTGCAGCGAAGAGATATTGCCAGGCACTTCCGTATCCATCTCAATACCGGTAAGACTGCCAAAACCGAAATCTTTGACGAAATTACGAAACCGTTCGATTCCAATCTTTCGTGCAACGAATATCACGCCCGTATTCAATGACTTATTCAACACATCGGTCATTGTCTGCTTTCCATGCGCTTTGTTGTCAGAGTTTTTAATGGTGAATGAATTCAACGTAACCGAGCCTGTATCTGTATACATGGTATTCGGATCAACGAGCCCCAGTTCAATGCCGATTGCCATCGTGATCGGCTTGAAGATGGAACCGGGCTCGTACGGAGTAAAAATTGCCGGGTTATTATAGCTGGACAGCGCATAGTCGCGATAATTGTCCGGATCAAAATCCGGCACAGAACACATCGCGATGATTGCTCCCGTTTTGGGATCCAGTATAATGACGGTGCCGCCGTCAGCCTGGTGTTTTCCTACCCATGCCTTAAGACGATCACAGGCAACGATCTGTACTGTTCTATCAATTGTAAGCACGATATTGTCTCCATCAATTGCTTCAACAACGCGTTTGTCGCCAATAGGGATCAGCGCACCGCGCGCATCAGTCTCCAATCGCAACGACCCCTCTTTCCCTTTTAGAATTTCATTGTAGTATCCCTCTAACCCATAAAGACCTCGCTCCTCATCGCCACGATATCCAACGTACCCAAAAAGCTGCCCTCCCAACCCTTTTTCCGGATACGTCCGGTACCAAACAGGCGAAAATCCAATGCCGCCGATTGATAATTGGCGGAGCTTTTCTACTGTTTCTGTGTCAACTTTCCGCTTTAATACCTCATAGAGATCGTTAGGTTTTGCCAGCTTGGATCGCAGGAGCTCCAATTGGTCAACTTCTGGCTCCTCAATTTCTTCACTTGTTTTTTCTTTGAAACTATCTTTCGTTTTTGCATCAGTCTCTTCTCCTTCCTCCTTTTTTATTTCATCTTTTTTTTCTTCATTTACATAACCAAGCAAGGGGGCAAGCAATTCCGCTGTCTTGATTGGATCGGCGATATATTTCGGCACGGCATACACTGTCGCATATTCCCGATTTGCTACAGCGGGAAACAGTTTGGAGCCATCTTCGAGTTTGAGAACGCCGTTCGAAATTGTCAGGCTTCCTTTCAGATCGCGTACAAAAATCTCTCCCCGTTTGGGGACGAGTTTTTTTGAATACGTATATACCCCATCAGCTGCTTCTCGATAATCTGCGTAACTTAATATCTGCAAATCAAAAAGTCGGTATCCAAAAAAAAGAGCCGCCATAACAATCACTCCCCGAAAAAAAAGAAGCCGAGTATGCGGAAATTGCGATGCTCCTTGCGCATCATTATGGTGGCGCTTCTGCCGTGACCAGGAAAGTGTTCTCATAAAAATCTTTCAATCATCGTAGCAAAAATAAGGACAACCAGCGAACAGAAAAGACGCTGGTTGTCCTTATCCCACATACCTACTGTCAGCGGGCGACGGCGACCGATTTTTGCGGCTCGAGATAAACGATGGCATTCGATGGTACGAGATGCAATGCGTTCATGCGCTGTTGAAGGGCGGCAATACTGCTTTCCTTCGCTATAACTACCTCAAGACGTTCCCGCTCTTTCACCTGTTCGGCGATTTCTTTTTCCAAATTCTTAATCGTATACCCCTTGGTCGCAAGACTGTTGATTTGTGCCAAATACCATACTCCGATGGCTGAAATCGTCAAGATCAAGGCAAGATTGATGCGGTAGATCTTTTTTGAGGCAGAATCAACCTTTTTTTCTTTCACGCATCGCACAGTGTGGAAACGATGTTTTATTTGAATAAATGATGGAGACATCCGGAAAGGGGTTAGAGGATAGGGACTAGTACTTTTAGTGCACGAAGTTTTGCGCTGCGAGCATTTGGATTGGAATCGATTTCTTGCGCCGATGCTGTGACGGGTTTTTTTGTGAGTATTTCGGCGCGCCCAACCTGATGCAGAGTTCGAAAAAAAACTTTTACAATGCGGTCTTCCAATGAATGGAATGATATGACTACGATCACTCCACCGACTTTGAGTAGAGGTACGGCGTCTGCGAGAGACTTTTCGAGAGTACCAAGTTCATCATTGACCGCAATGCGCAATGCCTGAAATGTTCGCGTTGCGCAATGAATCTTGCCGCGCCGATAGGGCGGCGGGACTGATCGCTCAATGACAGATACCAAATCTCCGGTGGTGGCAAATTTTTCCTTTTGCCTCCGCAACACGATCGCGCGAGCAATACGCTTTGAGTATCGCTCTTCACCATACCGATAAATCAGATCAGCAAGCTTTTGTTCCGGTAATGTATTGACGATCTGTGCTGCTGTCTCACGTTTTCCAATCCCAAACCGCATATCGAGCGGCTCATCTTGTAAAAAACTGAAGCCTCTTTTACTGCTCTTGATCAGATCAGTTGAGAGGCCGAGGTCGTACAGAATGCCGGAAACAGGCGAAATGATTTTTGACGCCGCTGCAATATGGCGAAAAGTATCGTGAAGAATGGTAAGCCGATCGCCAAAGCGCCTGAGTCTCTCTTTCGTACGTTCAATCGTCTCCTCGTCAAGCTCAAATGCGGCAACTTTGCCTCGCGGAGCGTTTCGTCCCAAAATTGATTCTGTATGCCCTCCACCTCCTAATGTCGCATCGATATAATGCTCATTTGCTCTGACATCAAGATAGTGAAGCGCTTCTTGTAAAAGAACGGTCTTATGGAGGATCATACCCGATCCGTTCACACGCCGAGTTCACCCAATTTTTCCGCTATTTCATTGCTGTCACTTTCTGTATTTGCTTTATAGGTCTTCCATGCTGAGTCATCCCAGATTTCAAGACGGTTGTATAAGCCGGCAACAACAACTTTTTTTGATAATCCGCCATATTCGCGCAAGTAATCAGGAAGGATCACTCTCCCTTGCTTGTCAATCTGGACATCCATTGCGCCGGCAAGAAGCAAACGGCTAAACGCACGGCTATTCGCTTGGCTGAACGGCAACGCCGCTATTTTTTCAGCAAGGGCATTCCATTCCTTCATCGGATAAAGAAAAAGACAATGGTCAAAACCGCGTGTGACCACTGCTCCTTTTTCCAGGTCGCCTCGAAACTTTACCGGGATGGCTAGGCGCCCTTTCGTATCGATTGAGTGATAATATTCACCGATGAACATTGCTGCAGATTTCGTATCCCGAGAGCATCATTCCTTGTGCAGCAAGCCAAGTCCGCTCCTGTGCATTCGCTGCGAGAGCGAGGAGCGGAACATGGTTGCCAGTACCTCACCATACGTGAGGAAGATGAATGACACGACAAGCATGGGGATGCTTTTTAAAAATGTGGCCTTTTGAGTGGAGATTGTATTACTTTTTGTGGGATGTCAGGTTATGCACAAAAAACCCGACTTATCCCCACTTTTTCCCACTTCTCACCACGTATGAACCATTATACTCCACTTTCCTACTCTCGGCAACCATTTATCTGTGCATAAGTGCGATTTCGCTTCTATCTCAAATAAAAAAAGACCGTCACAAAACGTGAACGGTCAAATCGAGGAAAAGAACCCGCAGAAATAACCCTGTTTCCGGAACTGGGCTTCTGCGCGAACGGGAATGGTATCGAAAATTGCAAAGACGACTGCATTCAGCAAGCGCGTATAACGCGAATACGAATCCTGGTACGAAAGCGGTGGCATGCCATAGATCGCGTCGATGCGTTCGACAATATCGATATCCGCAATCGTGAACACGCCGTTTTGGTGGATCTGCGCCTTGAGCTCGGAGGTGATCCGATCCAGCTCATTGCGCGCCGCGCGGGAATTAATTCCGTGAAGGATATCCTTATTACCAACCTTCGAGAAGATCTCCTTCAGGACGCTGCCTGCAATGCTCGCTACGAGATCATGGTACGCCTCATGGCCGTACGCACCGATCAGCTGATGTGCGAACACTTCCGCGAAATACGGCCCTTGCGGACGCAGGCATCCGATTTGCTTCGTGTAATGCATCGTCTTCGCGTCTCGAGCGCGATACGCAACGACCAGCAACTGGATGCCCTTCTCCACATCTGACAATTTCATGTTTTCGCTGATAGTGACGATGCGCTTTGCTTCATCAAAACGCACGCACTGATCAGGAGACACAATCTCGACTGGTGGATCGGTAATCAAACGACCGATAGGGCCTGTGACGGCGAGCGTGAAATCCAATGGACCGTCTTTCACTCGTTCAAAAGCGCCGATGACACGGATCGATCCGTTCTGATCACGCCTGGCGATGTGCGCATGACTACGGATGAACTCCACCATCTTCACGACAGCATCCAATGATGCCACCCATGCGATTCGTTCCGCGGCTTGCAGCCACTGAAACGCAATAGTCCGCGCCATTGGATCTGTCATGGGAACGTTGCTGACAGGTGGCGGCTCGACCGGGTATGCAGCCACGCTTGGCGAGACTGACGGCGTTGCTTGCTCGACTGCTTCAGGATTAGCAAATGCAACCAATCCTACAACGATACTTGCTAAAAAGATCGCAATGCCGGTAGCAAATCTCATCTTTTCCTCCTATTTTCGTACCGACAGCTCTATCGATAGTGTAAGAAGATATGATAGGTATAGTCAAGGCAGGTAGTTCCTTCCTTTTAATTCATCGGGCAGACATTCCATGGCAGTCTTTGCATCCTCGTAATCATGGGCATACTGATACCCCTTGCCGTAGCCAAGGCCTTTCATCAAACCGGTGACTGCATTGCGAAGATGCAAGGGCACAGGAAGGTTGCCATACTGTTTTGCATCAGCAAGCGCAGCTTCGATGCCGCGATAGGAAGTATTATTTTTTGGCGCTCGCGACAGATAGCAGGCAGCGTGGCCGAGAATAATCCTGCCTTCCGGCATACCGACAGCATGGACTGCCTGGAATGCCGCTACCGCAAGGGGAAGTGATTGTACGTCTGCCAAACCAACATCTTCAGAAGCAAAAATCACCATGCGGCGCGCAATAAAAAGCGGGTCTTCACCGGCATCGATCATGCGAGCAAGCCAATACAATGCCGCATCAGCATCGGAGTTACGCATACTCTTAATAAAAGCAGAAATGACATTATAGTGCTCCTCCCCTTTTGTGTCGTACCGGAGCAGTTTCGTGTGAGCAGCTTGCCCAAGAATCTCTCGCGTGATGACTCTTTTTCCATCCTGAACCGGCGTGATTTGAGATGCAATATCTAGGATATTAAGAAGCGAACGGGCATCTCCATTTGCAAGCGAGATGAGTATAGTTCTCTCATCATCACCGATCATCACTGACTGTGCAGCGAGCCCGACAACACTATCTGTTAGCGCGCGGTCAATGATGCGAGACAGCGATGCTTGCGTGTGCGCTTCAAGCACGAATACGCGCGAACGCGAAAGTAAAGCAGAGTTCACTTCAAATGATGGATTTTCCGTTGTTGCGCCTATTAATATGATCGTTCCGTTCTCCACAGCAGGCAGGAATGCGTCTTGCTGGGCTTTATTGAAACGATGTATCTCATCGATAAAAAGAATCGTCCGTTTCCTGTGAAGCTTCAGCGCATCAGCAGCTCTCTCAATTATATCGCGTGCTTCTTTGAGCCCGGTGTTTACGGCACTAATCGCAACAAACCGCGCTCCGGTCACACGCGCAATGACTGACGCAATGGTCGTCTTGCCCGTGCCGGGAGGACCCCAAAAAATAATTGAATGCAACGCATCGTTTTCAATAAGGGTGCGCAGCACCTTGCCTGTGCCAAGCAGATGTTCCTGCCCGACAATATCGTCAAGAGTCTGCGGACGCATGCGGTCTGCAAGGGGGGCGTGGATGTTTTGTGACGATGGCGTATCAAAGAGGTCTTTCATTGTTTTGGTGAAGTAATATTCGGCTCTTTGCCGTACTCGGGGAGTATTGGCGAAAAGATTTTTTTTCGCCGTAATTTTTTTAATCCGGCTGCAAATATTGATTTCGTATCGTTTACATTTTTTTTCTCAACCCCGACAACCGGGATCTGCAAGGCGTACCCAAATGCGTTCGCAATTGCGATGCCAGTACGCAGTGCGGCAAAACCTCCCGGTCCCTTTACGACCACAATGCCGGTGAGTGCAGTTGGTTGCGCTTTGGCTTTTTTGAAAAGGGCATCGATTTTATGTAACGCATCGCCCTGACGTGCGTTATGTGAAGAAAATTTTTGGCAATACTCTTTCTCCCCTTTCTTTAGGATGAGAGTCGAATCATCTCGTTGAGCGGTATCAATAAAAAGAATCATATTACGCACCTTTCTTAGAAAATAGAACCGCGAGGGGAAATAATATCACGGCTGTACCTATTCTACGCCAACGCCATGGCTGCCGGATCAGCCGATAGAGCCACTCAAGACCTAGCAATCGCACAAACGACGGAGCGCGAGGCACTACGCCTGCAAGATAATCAAAGGTACCTCCCACGCCCATCGCGATCTTGACTCCCTGAAGGAGTGATGAATGTCGTCTAATCCAAAGGTCTTGTGCGGGCGATCCAAACGCAACCAGAAGCGCATCTGCCCTCGACTTTACGATCCGTTCGCATACTTCCTTATCGAGCTTTGCCGAATCAACAATAGGTCCTTGTTCTACTCCGGCAATATGTAATGAAGGGTATCGCCGCACAAGATCCTGCGCTGCACGTTGCGCTACCCCTTGCGCTGCTCCGAGAAGGTAGATGCTTTTACCGGTTCGCGCACAGATATTCGCAAGCGCGAGTGCAGCATCCACGCCTGTGATGCGATGAAGCGAGTGTCCATATCGATATTTTGCCGCGTAGAGAAGACCAACGCCATCTGCAAGGGCAAGTACTGACGCGTCAAGGCATTCCTGAAATGGCGTATTTTTTTGAGCTTCCATGATATATTCCGGATTCACTGTGACGACATGGCGCATAGCGCCGCCATCGCAGAGCCATTTCTCGAATACATCCGAAAGTGAAGATGAGTCAACAAGATCGATGCGCACACCAAGCATCTTGATCGCATTTCTTTGGTCCATAGTCGCATTCTAGGCGATTTTTTTTTATTTGAAAAGGAACGCGTGCTGTACTTGACATTCGTATGCGATGATGTACTTTAGCAATCAATGGATTAGATTGCTAAAATACACTTCTTACTCGATCATCAATGATGTGCTATACTGCACAAATAACACATTCCTATGCTGAATAACAACTTTACCACCCGTGCGCAAGAAGCGCTCCAGGCAGCGCACATGCTCACTGCCGAGCGCAACCACCAAGAACTCTCTCCTCTCCATCTGTTATTGGCGTTGATTCGCCAGCCGGAGAGCGTCGTATCCGGTTTATTGCATAAGCTGGAAATACCGGCAAATCTCCTCGAGCAGAGAATCGAGGAGGAGCTGCAATTCCTCCCCCGCATCACCGGCGGGCAAATCGGACAAATCTACATATCAAAAGAACTTGCTCTTGTCCTCAACAACGCAAGCAAAGAAGCAAAAAAAATCGGCGATGAATATATCAGCACCGAACATCTATTCCTCTCTTTGATACAGACGCCCTCGATGGCACAGGATATTCTCATGGAGTTCAAGGTGAACTACGAAATCGTGCTCAAGATCCTCGCGCAGCTTCGCGGTTCCCATCGCGTCACCGACCCTGATCCGGAAAGCAAATATCAAGCGCTTAGCAAGTATGCGGTGAACCTGACGGATCAGGCACGGCAAGAAAAACTCGATCCGATCATCGGCCGCGATGAGGAAATCCGGCGTGTCATGCAGGTGCTCTCGCGGCGTACAAAGAATAATCCTGTGCTGATCGGCGAGGCAGGCGTCGGCAAAACCGCTATTGTAGAAGGGTTGGCACAGCGTATCGTATCCGGCGACGTGCCAGAATCGCTCAAGGACAAAGAGATCCTTTCCCTTGATCTCGGGTCGCTCATAGCAGGTACAAAATTCCGCGGCGATTTTGAAGACCGCCTGAAAGCAGTATTGAAAGAAATCAGTCAATCGTCAGGGCATGTCATCCTTTTTATCGACGAACTTCATACCGTGATCGGCGCCGGCGGAGCGGAAGGAGCGATCGATGCTTCTAATATGCTCAAGCCGGCTCTGGCACGCGGCGAGTTGCGTACGATCGGTGCGACGACACTAAAAGAGTACCAAAAACACATCGAACGCGACCCCGCATTTGAACGCCGCTTTCAGCCAGTAGTGGTCAATGAACCAACGGTAGAAAATACCGTTGCTATCTTACGAGGCATCAAAGAAAAATACGAAGTGCACCACGGCGTGCGCATCACGGATGCGGCGATCGTTGCTGCTGCACATCTTTCAGCCCGTTATATTTCTGATCGGTTTTTACCAGACAAAGCAATTGATTTGATCGATGAAGCGACAAGCGCCATACGGCTCCAGATCGACAGCCAACCGGTGGAACTTGATAACCTCAAACGGCGCGTGCTTACGTTAGAGATCGAAAAGCAAGCCCTGCAGAAAGAGGGCGATAAGAAATCAAAGACACGGCTCAAATCTCTTGAAAAAGAACTTGCGGAGCTGCAAGAAGATGCGCGAAAACTGGAGATGGATTGGAAAAATGAAAAAGAATTGATTTCCCAAATACGCTCCATTCGCGAGCAGATCGAACGGCTCAAACAAGAAGCTGATATCGCCGAACGGCGGGTTGACCTTTCACGGGTGGCAGAAATCCGCTATGGCAAGGTGCCAGAACATGAGAAAGAACTGAAAAAAATTACTGCAAAACTCACGACCTTACAGAAAAAACATCGTTTCCTTAAGGAAGAAGTGACAGAAGAAGATATTGCAGGGGTCATTGCCCGCTGGACCGGCATCCAGGCATCAAAAATTTTGGAGAGCGAAGCAGAAAAACTGCAAAAGGCAGAACTCGTATTGCAAAAACGCGTCATCGGCCAACAAGAAGCGGTGCAAGCGGTTGCAGACGCCTTGCGCCGATCGCGCGCCGGGCTCTCTGATGAGCGCCAACCGATCGGTTCATTTCTTTTCATCGGGCCGACCGGGGTTGGGAAAACAGAGCTGGCAAAAAGCCTTGCAAGCTTCATGTTCAATGACGAAAACGCATTGATCCGCATCGACATGAGCGAATACGGCGAGAAACATGCGGTATCCCGCCTCATCGGCTCTCCTCCGGGCTATGTCGGCTATGATGAAGGCGGACAGCTCACAGAAAAGGTGCGCCGTAAACCATATAGCGTTATTTTATTCGATGAAATAGAAAAAGCACATCCGGAAATCTTTAACACGCTTCTGCAAATCCTTGACGATGGGCATGTGACGGACGCCAAAGGCCGTAAGGTAAACTTCAAAAACACGATCATCATTATGACGTCAAACCTCGGCGGGGAAATGATCCAAGAAGGAAGCATTGGGTTTTCCGATGATGAAAAAGAACGGACCCTCATAAATGAAAAAGAGATGTCGGATAAGATTCATGAACAGCTCAAAAAACACTTCAAGCCGGAATTCTTAAACCGCATCAGTGAGATCATCGTGTTTCATCCCCTTTCACAGAGCGATATCCGCGAAATCATCGATATTCAACTCGAGCAAGTAAAGCAACGCTTGGTCGAAAACGAGATCACCGTTTCGTTTACCCAAGAATTGATCGCATTACTTGCAAAACGCGGTTTTGACCAGCTCTATGGAGCACGGCCGCTGCGCCGTACGATTCAACGGCTGATTCTCAATCCTCTATCCCTTCAGCTCATCAATAAAACCGTTCGGGAGGGTGATTCAGTGACGATTGACGCGGACGGCGAACGTGTCACAATACAAACGCGCGATACCGCCCAGACAGTTACCGTGTAAAGCACGGTTGGATTACTATAACGTATTACGATGAAACTTTGGACTCGATTTATCGTTAGCTTCCTTCTTTTTACGTTGCTTGCTCCTGTGCAGCCGCTGTATGCGCTCACATTCCAGCCCAATGCAATTCTTTCGGATGAGGAATTTTTCGATGCAAACTCAATGGATGCTGATGGTGTGCAGCGATTTCTAGAACGTCGCAGTTCGGCTCTTGCTGCCTATACGGCACGCGATATTGATGGCGTGACAAAACGCGCGGCTGATATCATCTGGCGGGCTGCCAAAACTCACGGGATTAGCCCAAAGGTATTGCTCGTACTCCTGCAAAAAGAACAGAGTCTTATCGAAAATAAAAACCCGAACCAATACAGTTTCGATTGGGCGACCGGATATGCACGATGCGATTCATGTTCCGCAACCGACCCAGCGGTGGTGGCATATAAGGGTTTCGTACAACAAGTTGAGAAAGCGGCATGGAGAAAAAAATACTATACCCTCGAACCGCAAAAATTCCGATTCCATCCCGGCGAACTGCAGATGGTCGATGGGTACCCCGTGACTCCGAATAACTGGGCAACAGCAGTATTATATAACTACACCCCCCATTTGCGCGGAAACTTTAGCTTTTGGAAGATCTGGAACAAATATTTCGCCAAAGTCTTTCCCGATGGCATGATCGTAAAATCAGCAGACAGTCCCGATGTTTGGCTCATACAAAATGGAAAACGCCGCCTGTTTTCTTCCTTGAGCGCGCTTCGTTCTCGCTATGATGAACAGCAAATTGTCCAAGTTGACCAGTCATCTCTGGAGACGTATGAAAACGGTGCGCCAATACGATTCCCGCAATACGCACTCCTCCAAGCGCCAAACGGCGCCGTATTCTTATACGTTGATGACCAACGATACGGCATCGCATCAAAAGAAGTTTTCCGCCAGATCGGATTTCGCTCCGAAGAACTTATCAATGCAACAGACGCGGATCTGATCGATATCCCCCTTGCCGGATTTATCCAGGCACCGGATGATAACCCCATGGGCAATCTCATACAACACCCGGAATCCGGCGCTGTATATTACGTGCAAAATGGAAAAAAACGGCCTATTCTTGAAAAGGCACTGTTACAGGCAAACTTTGAGCACCGTTCGATTACTCGCATGAAGAAAGAAGAGATCGAAAAGTTTCCCGACGGCGCTCCGGTTCTCTTTGATGATGGCACGCTCGTCACATCTCCGGCAACAAAAACAGTTTATATCATATCAAACAGCCAAAAACGCCCCTTCTTGACGGCAGATGCGTTTACCGCTCTTGGATTCCAATGGTCGCAGATTGTCGCATCGAACGGCAAGACGCTTGATTTCCATGAAGAAGGCAATCCCATTGATCTTGGCACAACGATCGATCAAGAGTTTAGTGCACCGGTGACGACGACTGCGGAAGGAAAGAAAAAACCTACAACATGAAGACTCGTTAGTTTATGACACTCATCTACGGAAGCATTGCGCCACATTCCCCTGCGCTTCTGCCCCATATTATAGAAAAGGCGGAAGGGAAACTAGACATAACGATTGCTGCGCTCAAGCAGCTGCAAGTAAAAATCGCAGAATGTAAACCCGATACGCTGATTATTATTGCGCCACATGATGAATCAGCGCACAGCGAAAGTTCTTACCGCTTTCATATTCCGCACACCTATCGGGCGACGTTTGAACAATTTGGCGATCTTGCCAGTAAATCTGAATATCAACCCGATGCCATTCTCGCTGACCGCTTAAAGGATAAACTCGTGCAAGAAGGCATGGCTGTCACGTATTCGAGTGATGAAAAGCTCGATTACAGTGTAGGAATACCCTTAGAATATCTCGCGGGAGGATTGGGATGTAAAATTCTTGTTGTACATCCTGCCTCAAAGAATCTATTGGCACTATTCGATGATGGAAAACAGTTCCAGAAAATTTTCCAAGAATCTGAAAAGCGGATCGTAGTTTTAGCTTCCGGCGACCTTGCCCACTGTTTATCTCATGACGCTCCGTTGCCATTTAATCCGACAGGAGTAGAGCTCGAAAAACAGATAGTAAAATGGATCAAAGGAAAACGGGAGAAAAAAATACTGGAGTTATCCGATGAAAAAATTACAGAGATAGGGGCTTGCGGCTTACCGTCATTTGCTCTGTTCTGGGGAATTATTACACCGATGCACCACCAAACAAAATTTTATTCGTATGAGAGTCCGTTTGGTGTAGGGCATATCATCATGGACTACTCCATAGAATGAAAGCTGCATACATCATCCCCCTCACCCGCCTTCCCTCCCATCTGGAGGGATTTGATTATTCCATTCCAGCTGATGTCGAAACTATCATTACCGCCGGAAGCATAGTTGAAGTGCATTTGCGCAACAGAAAAACGAAGGGAATTGTGTTCAAAATTCATGATAGCGCTATTCAGACCCTCAAACCCATCGGAAAAGTGATGCCACCTGAATGCGCTATCTCTCAAAGCGACTTACAGTTTCTTGAATGGTTTTCATCCTACTATGCTGTTTCTCTAAGCGTTGCCGCCTTGCAGATGACACCGTTCCTGGATGGAACATACGGCAACGCCGACAACGAACAGCGGTCAAATACACAGCGACCGACGCTTGTGTATTCGCCTTCGTATCATCTGCGCATCGATCACTACAGACAGACCATACAAGAACTGCAAGGACAAAACAAACAAGTACTCATCATCTGTCCAACGATCGCAAGCGTGTATATGCTGACACGCGAATTATCGGATACTTTCCCCGAGAATCAGATCGCTGTTGTGCACAGCGGTCTTGGCAAACCTCTCTTCCGAAAAAATGCTCAAACGCTTCGAGACGGGACTGCGCTTATTGGCATCGGCACTCGAATGCTCTCATTTGCTCCCTGCGCTTCTCTTGGTGCTGTCATACTCCATGATGCGGAACGGCAAGAACATAAACAGTATGACTCGCATCCTCGCTCTGATAGTCGCGTTGTCGCTTTCGCGAGAGCAACGATCGAAGGCGCGCGGGCATACATCACAAGCGCAGCTCCTCGGCTCGAAGAATGGGTGGAAAAAGATAAGTCGCTCATCTATCAAGAACTGCCGGCTGATATAAACACGACTGTCATCGATCTTTCTGATGAGATGCGCAATGAAAACTACTCATTCATCAGCGATCATCTCGCAGGACTCATAGAAAAAAACCTTCGTGAACAGAAAAAATCATTTCTTGTTTTGTCAGCCAAAGGCTTCAGCCGTCTAGTGATGTGCGCGGCGTGTTCCTATATTTTTACCTGCGACTCATGCAAAGGACTGCCGCGTTATTCAAAGACCACTTCATCTCTTATATGCAGCACCTGCTCCGCTTCCCGACCGCTTCCAGAAACATGCCCGCAATGCAAAGGGATGCACTACATATTTCCGGGCTTGGGCAGAGAAAAGATTGTTTCATATTTGAGACAATTATTCCCTCACACATCTATCGGTGAAGCTACCGTTTCAGGAAAAGAGGCAAACTCGATGCCTTCCATTGCCATAGGTTATGCTTCTCTGTATAGCGACTATCCACATGCGTATTCCCCTCTCGGCCTACTTGGATTCATTGCAGCTGACCCCGTGATATCAATGGCGGATATCCGAGCAACAGAACGCCAATGGCAAGCTGACGCAGCCTGCATGAGTGTGGCATCCTCACAAAAAGCAGATATTGTCATACAAGCATTCAATTCACGATCGCGGTTCATCCAAACATTGGCAAAAATGGACTTTCCATCCTTTGCATCTAACGAACTTGCAATACGGCAAGGCTGCAAACAGCCACCATTTAGTCGGATTGTCCGCGTTTTTCCATCTGCGAGAGCAAAAGTATCGGATGCCGACCGCATGGAAGTACGGTCGCGTTTTGAAAAGATTGCAAGTTCTTCGCCACAGCCATTCATTACTATCACAGAATCAACTTCACAAAAATCGAAAGGAGAACTCAAGGAGCTTGTCATGACGATTGAAATGCGGTATCATCCATTGCAACTTTTGCCTGATTCTTTACTCAAAACGCTTCGATCGCTTCCCAAAGGCTTTCTCCATGATATCGACCCATTATAGGTCTTGTATGATTCTTCCCTTAGTACAAACAGATCACCCAGTACTACGTCGTACTGCAGATACGATCACGCGATTCGATGACCCAACGCTGCAGAAATTAATCGACGATATGATTCCAACGATGTATGAACGCGACGGTATCGGGCTTGCGGCACCGCAGATAAATTATTCACTGCGGCTTGCCGTTATCGTGCCAGATCCTGACAAATATGAAGAGTACAAGAAAGAAAGCCGTGAGGGTATTGTCTTGATAAATCCAAAAATCATCCGCAAATCGTTTCGCAAAGAAACACATGAAGAAGGATGCCTTTCTGTCCCCAGTATTTTCGGACCGGTACACCGATATCGGAGCGTGACATGCGAATATCAAGATCGGCACGGAGCAAAGCATACCATGAAAGGCACAGGGTTACTTGCGCGTGTACTTCAGCATGAAACAGACCATCTCAACGGAACACTCTTTATCGATAAAGCAAAACGGTTATACAACGTTGCTGCTCTCTAGTCAGCGCGGCAGGTCTTGTTTCATCTTCAAGAAAAAATCATGCTCGTGTTTTCCGAATGTTTGAATACCGGAAATAGAGCGGTAATCCATTCCCGATGGAATGTTGATGCGAAGATCGCCCGCACCGCTATCCCCGTCTTTTACTTTGTATTTTTTTAAGAGCGACGAACGTAATCCTAAGACTACGCCATGACGTTTTTTTGCCTCAACAAGCGCTTGGTCGATTTGTTCGTCACTGATTCCGAGCGAATGGAGTAATTCTCGAAACTCACGCGCCTGATATCGATGCATTCCGCTAACGAGCGTCTGCGCGCCATCACGATATTCACTGTTTCCTACAGTAAGATTGAGAGCTGTCAAAAAGGAATGCACACTGCCTATTTCTCTTGCATATACTTCCATTTGAGTGCTAATACGATCTTCTTCAGGAAAAAATTGTACAATATCGGGATTATAGTCAGGAAACTTTGATTTGCGCGGAACAAAATACAAATCCCCCTGTTGCGGAAGCCCTGCATCGTGTTCGCCATTGACTTCTTCAAATTGCGCAACCGGCAAATGCCCTTTTGTAATCAAGTATTGAATCGATTCAATGCTTGTCGCGTGATAGCCGATCGTATTCCGTTTATCCGATAACCCTTTTTCAAACATATCAACGAGATATCTTTTCCGCTGGGTTTCGGGATCAAACCGCAATTCACGTGGTGGTGGTTGTTCTGGCATACCTAATGGCTAAAGAAACTTCAGCCTTCCTTTCGCATCAGCGACAGAATGATAGCCCTTTGCGATTAAGATGTCTACCAACTCCTTTTCGATTCGCCCAAAACACGCGGGACCTTCTTTTTCGAATATGGTTCCAACCTGCACGACATCCGCTCCCGCAAGAAGAAACTCAAATGCGTCTACGCCCGACTGGATGCCTCCAACGCCAAAGATAGATATCTTATCGCCTAAGAGATTGTAAAACGCACGCACATTTGCAAGCGCGATTGGTTTAATATAACTCCCGGAAAGACCGCCAAATCCTTTCTTCGGTTTGAGGATAGGCGTTTCTTTCTCTGGATCAATCACTAACACATTTCCCACGGAGTTAATACACGTCACAAATGAAATCTGATATTTTTCAATCAGCTCTGCCATGTGTTGCTGGTGGACATAATCAAAATATGGCGGCAACTTGACACCGACAGGTTTCGTACCACTCCGTGATACCACGGAAAGCACTTTTTCCGTTTGTTCAAAATCGTATGCAACTTGCGGTTTGCCCTCTATATTCGGGCAGCTAAGATTCACCTCAATGAGATCAACATCGCTTTCCTGGAATGTATCGACCATAACACGATAATCTTCTACCGACAAACCGGCAATACTGGCTACAATAGGCTTGCCGTATGATTGCAAAAGCGGCGCAAATTCACCATACGCTCGATATCCGAGATTTGGCAATCCCATGGATTGAATCGCGCCATAGGGAAGCCTTGCATATCGAGGTTCCGCATTACCGGACCGCGGTTCGATCGTACAGGATTTCATCACGATTGCTGAAGATCCTGAGCTGCCGAGTACATGCAGTTCGTCTAGCGTAGCATCATTCGGACCAGAGGCATTACAGATGTATGAAGGAAACTCAAGCCCCGCGATTGTGGTTTTCGTATTCACGGCTGACCTATTAGTCGTTTAGTTGCTTTTCAGCATCGGGGAATCGCTGAAAGAAATCAACGAGCGCTCCTTCAATGGGGTTCAGCTTCTTCATCTCTTCAAGCGATACCCATCGATGATCTTGAGCTTCTTCAGGATCAAGGAGTGGCTCTTTATCCGTCTTTACATGAAAATACAAAACAACCCGTGATGTTTCCTTGTTGCGAACAATATGAAACTGTTGATCCTGTCCAAAACCAAGAAAGCGGGGTTGTTCAAATTGGATGCTTGTTTCCTCTCTCATTTCCCGAATCAATGTCTCCTCTACTGTCTCGCCCCACTCCGGGCGTCCGCCCGGAACACGCCAGACGCGGAAGCCAGGATCGAATACGGCCAAAAATTTCCCGCCTTTCTCAATAAAGGCGGAACAAGCTACTTGATGCCCCTGAAGCACTTCCTTTTCCATAAGAGGTTTGCACTAACAAACAAGATGGCGTTTTGATTTGTGGAAGAAGTACCCCACAACTGCAAATGTTATGACTGGCGCAAGCCATGGCGGGATATGGAGACCAAACGCCTCACCAAGCATGATAAGTCCAAGAAACATGATCGAATACATCGCGCCATTTTTTAGGAAGACGAAATTCTTGATGCGGTCAATGTTTCCTATTGTTATCTGGCGCACAACAATAGCGCCTATTCCATTGCCAATAAGTATCAAAGGCACAGCAAGAGTAAATGCAAATGCGCCAAGTACGCCGTCGATGGAAAACGTAGCATCAATCGCTTCCAAATAAAATATCTTGCTCATATCGGAAAGATGCTGCTTCATGAGGTCCTTTTCCTTCTGTTCCGCATTTCCCTTAAATCCGTGCGTGATAAAAAATGCCGTAGAGCCGAGCACCGTACCAAATGCCATCATCGGGTCGATCTTAATCGCAGCCCAAACGATGACAGCAAGAAGTATCGAGGCAACGGCATAAAACCAAACACCTTGGGCTTGAAAAAAACGTTCACCGAGGAGGCCAAAGTTTTTCGGTTCCAAAAAGAGCCAGTGGAAAAATAAAAACAAAAGAAATGTCCCGCCACCTGCAAGAAGGATCGGCGCAGACTGTTCAATCGCATGGATGACTCGTGGGTCAGAGCTAAATGTGGCTGTAAGCGCTTCCAGCGGCCCGAGGCCGGGGGCAGCAAACCAGACGATGAGCCATGGCAAAACCCCTCGCACCACAAACACGGCTATGAATATCCCCCAGATCAAAAACCAACGCCGCGCTTTTGCTCCCATAGTTGAGAGCACTTCAGCATTGATGATCGCATTATCGATACCTGATATCGTCTCAAAAAGTACGAGTCCCGCTATGATCAAAATTGCAGATGAAAAATCCATACCACAGAGTTAATTGTTTGGGATTATAGCAGGAAATCATAGAAATGCCAATGATTGATATGTTTCTCTACTTCTTCGCAATTGCCTCTATAAAAGAACTTTTGTAACTGTGATAAACCGACGAACTTCTGTAAACTTTGATTATCTGAAATTTTGCCAGCAGAACGGTTATGTATTCTCTGTCAAAAAGTGACGAACGTGACCGCGAAACTCGTACATATCCTCCTCCAGCTTGCGGCCTCGACTATATAGCATATCATTGGTGGACTTGCATTTTACGAAAAGCAAACCGTCTTTTTTTAGCAGGTTATGCAGTTGATTAAAAATTCTTTTTGTTGCCTTGTCAGTGAAGTAGTGAAGACTTAGATGTGCGTAGATTACATCGAATGAATTAGGCTTGAACTTTAATTGTGAAATATCCTGTCGTACTACCTCTAGGTTTGCGAGTTTCTTTTCTGCTGCCTGCTTTCGTAATTGGCGAGGCCCGCTTTCAGAGAAATCTACAGCAATGACATGCAGTCCCTTGCGCGCAAAGAAGAGCGAGTCACGTCCGTTGCCGCAACCTAAATCGAGCAGGGTTTGATATTTTCCCTGCTTGATTACATGGTACGCCCTGATGGCAAAATTGTTCGGAGGGGATTTACTTGGCATTTTTTTCCACTTTGTTTGCCACAATTTCTTTTGATCCATAGTAGACAAAAATAGGGAGGTCTAAATGTCGGATAACGTTTGCGTATAGCAGAAGTTTGACTTATTTCTTGGCGAGATGCAACCGAGCGATCCAGATACATACTGTTAGTCGACCTGATCGTAACGTAAGTGTTCTTTTGGTAAGATACGGAATATGGTAGAGTATAGGAACTTGTTTGTTTTATAACGGAACTCGTCTTGCACGCAATGATAGAGCTACAAATGTCAAAGATCGCTCCTCGCATCATATTCATGGGCACGCCGGAATATGCGGTCCCATATCTTGAGGGGTTGATTGCATCCGGCTTGAAGCCGGAGGCAGTCATCTCGCAGCCGGACCGCCCAGTCGGACGAAAACAAACGATAGAACCGACGCCCGTAAAGATGGCTGCTTTGAAATATGGCATTCCTGTGCTACAACCAGAAAATCTGCGCGATCATGAATGGATTGAAAAAATACATTCACTGAAACCCGATGTAATCGTTGTGGTAGCCTTTGGACAAATCATACCAAAATCGCTACTCGCAATCCCACCAAGGGGGTGTGTGAATGTCCATCCGTCATTGCTTCCGTACCATCGCGGCCCTTCCCCGCTCCAAGAGGCCATCTTGCGAGGTGACACGAATGGTGGTGTAACGATTATGCTGATGGATGAGAAAGTAGACCATGGTCCTCTCTTGCACCAAGCATCATTTCCGATCGACGCAAATGAAACCTATGAAACGCTTCGAGAAAAAACAACCTCTTGTGGCGTTCCGCTTTTGACCGCCACTCTACGCGACTGGCTTGTAGAGAAGATAACGCCGCAGATGCAAGATGACGATGAAGCGACGTTTAGCAGATTGCTGACACGTGATTCCGGCAAGATCAGCTGGGAGCTGTCGAGTGACGATATCGAGCGATCAGTACGCGCGCTCAACCCGTGGCCCGGCACATGGACAACCTGCAAAGACAAACGCGTAAAGATACTAGAAGCCTATTCCATTCCAACAATGATATCTGATCATGAACGAGGGACCCTGTTTCAAACCACAGACAAACAAAATCAACTGTTCATCGCCTGTGGCATTGGTACCCTTTCAATCTCACGGCTACAGCTGGAAGGAAAAAAAGTTTTGTCTGCAAAAGACTTCATTGCAGGACACCAAGGATTGATCGGATCAACCTGTGTTTGATGCTAGTGCTTCGTTTCTCCCAAACGTTCAACTATGATTGCCGCAATGATAACGATCCCGATTCCAAGCGGATGGTTGAGATAAGGTGTAAAGATGTGTGTGACGGCCAAAGCAAAAAGTCCCATTGAGACACCCAGTGAAAGGGCTGACTCCCAAAACTGTTTTTGTGCTTTTAGGCGATGTGACAACGAAAGACCATACCAGATAATTGTCAAAAGAAAAGCGACATATACTGCGATTCCTGCAAAGCCAAGTTTTATCCAGATATCGAGATACCCCCATTCAAAAGCAAAGGTAGTATAGCGTGCCGACACACCTTGTTGCGCTACTCGAGGATCGCTGCTTTCATACGTGACAGTTTTCCCGAAGCCGTATCCACTAAGTGGGTTATGTCGGATTTCTGTCAGTAGGACTGGAAGGAGCTGCCAGCGACTTGCTGCCGCAGCTTCTTCGTCGACATCGCTGACACGCTCCTGTACCGACCGGAAATCAAAGATCCCCGATGTTGTCGGAAATGGAATGCTGGATATGATCACGAGCAACAGCAAACCGAAAGCAGCACTCGCAAATAAGGTAATAAAAAATCCCGTAAGCGCTTTGCGCGATACACGATTCACGATAGCCCATCCAATCATGGCGATACCAGTAGCAATCCCTGCAACCCAAATGCTTCGAGAAAAACTTACGATAAGCGATGCCGCAAGAACACCCGCAAACACAAGCAACGATCGATGAACAGTGAAACCGCGCATGAGAGCAGTATGCATCGTTTCTTTACGCTCATCGCACTGCCGTATGAAATATACCAATGCAAATGCTGCCAGACAGACAAATCCGGCAAGAGCAAAAATCTGGCTTTGAAAAAATACACGTGTCATCATCGATGGAAGCGCGGTAATCTCACCAACTCCGGTATTCCTAATCCAGTGATACCACGGTGTTAATATCACTTCCGTAAATCCTTGATGCCCCATGATGTAAAATGTGAGAAATACTTTTACTGTCTGTGCTGTCAGGGCTGCTGCTATCAATGCTGTGAGTACTTGAAGAGAAGAGCGGCTTTGGAAGGCATCATACAACGAGACCGCCACGAGAAAAAAAATCCATGCATTGCCATCGCTGATGATTATCTTTACTGGATTGCCGAGAATCGTGCCGGTGACAAATCCGTAGATGATGACAGCGGCAAGCGCGACATGCCACCAACGGAATCTTGAGCGGATGATCGACGGCCATGAAAACATTTTTTTTGCGCGGATGGATACGACAGTATCACGTATGAAATGGATGCCCCATGCGAGCAGTACGGCAGAAAATAGTGCCATTCGTATCGGAAAACGCCAATCCCAAGAATCGATTGAAAATAAATAGCCTTTTGAACCGATAATTAATTCGGCTATGAGGATTCCCGCGCCAACATCGAGACGCCATAAAGCAAGGATTGTGGCAGAAACAGAAATGATTCCGAAAGCTAAGAGAGCTGGAATCACATCAGCGTATACGAGAAGTGAAAAAAGTTCGGCAGCACCGATTGCAAGAAACGTCACGGCAAATACTCGCATGTCAAACAGAGAATCATCTCCTTTTTTTGGAGTGCTTGCACGCAAAGATAAGAGGAAGGATGCTGCTGCTGTATAAGAACAGAATAGTTCGGATACGGCGCGAGCGAATACGTCGTGAGAGTAATGCTTATTGAGATATGCCCGAGCGCTCGTATAAAAATTTTTTTGCCGCGTTAAGAGATCTTGTTTCTTGAAACTCTTCGCCTGATGGTGGAGAATCGTAGCATCAGCAACATACACGATTTTGTATCCAGCTTCTTGTATGCGCTTGCACAGATCAACTTCTTCAAACCAAATAAAAAACCGTTCGTCGAATACTCCGACAGCATCAAGCGTTGCTTTGCGTACCATGAGGCACGCGCCCATTGGTTGGTCAACTTCCTGCGTACGGGAATAGTCGAAATCTTTTGCAAAATAATTTCGCAGGGCAGGAAAGAGCGGCAATACTCGATCAAGCTTAAAAAAAATCGCCAGGAGCGCAGCCGGGGTTGGAAAGCGACGGATAGATCGCTGCATACTGCCATCCGGATATGTAATCCGTGGCGCGACCAATGCCGTACCACGGTTTGAATCAAGATAGTCAACGAGCGTTTGCAGTGCGTTTTTGTTCACTTCGGTATCCGGATTCAAGAAGCAAATATACTCACCCTGTGCTATCTGAATTCCCTGATTACAGGCTGCGCCAAATCCACGATTCTCTGCGTTGGCAATAAGGACTATATCAGGAAAACGAGACTTTACTATTTCAACAGTACCGTCGGATGAGGCATTATCAATGACAATGACTTCTAACGGTAACGCCGACGACCGAATAGCAAAAATAGAGGCCAGGCATTGCTCGAGCTGTTTTGCGACATTCCAAGAAACAATAATGATGGAAAGTTTTACGACCATTGTGTATAGTGTCTGCTATGCATACAGATATACCAAAAATAATGCTAATCAACAAACCCCGCGGACCGACGTCTCATGATATAGTAAATATAATACGCCGCACAACCGGTGTGCGCCGAGTCGGACATGCCGGTACGCTTGATCCGTTTGCTGAAGGTCTCTTGATAATTCTTGTTGGACGCGAATCAACAAAACAGCAACAACAGTTTCTCGGGATGGACAAAGAATATGAAGCGGTCATTCACCTCGGTGCGACCAGCACGACTGAAGATGTAACGGGCATCATTACACCGACAGAAGTCTCAAACTTCGCATTGTCATCCCGAACGAAGGCGGGCGAAGTCAAGGGATCTACGCAGAATAATAGGCAACGCGGATTCCTTGCTATCGCTCGGAATGACATTAAAAAAATAATCTCATCGTTCATCGGTAACTACGACCAAATGCCGCCGGCGTTCAGCGCAAAAAAAATAAATGGCAAAAAAGCGTATGAGCTCGCGAGGAAAGGGATTGCTCCGGCGTTACAGCCGAAACGCGTGACGATCCATTCTCTGGAGATCCTTGACTACCATTGGCCGCTGCTGACCATCCGTTGTACCGTCTCAAGCGGTACGTATATTCGCGCGCTTGCCCGTGACATAGGCGAGAAACTCGAATGCGGGGCGTACGTGAAAAAATTGACACGTACCTCGATCGGTCCGTATTCTCTCCAAGACAAAGAGGTTATCAACCTATAGATTATGCTTTTTTTGGACTATACATTTCCATTGTTCGTAGCGTTCCGCTGACGGAATATGGATGCCAAGTTTTTTAAGTGGCAGGCGATACACCAACGACGGTAGCCAAGCGCTCGCAGTGGCACGGTGCTGCCTCACGGTAAAAAGAACTTCGGGCACATAGATGCCGTAGGAGCCTTTCTCCATCATGGTAAGCCATACATCCCAGTCGTTAAACTTTTCGATTTTCGGATCAAACCCCGGGAACCGTTCACGACGGATCAAGGCGGATGTATGAATATAGTTCATGCCTCGAAGCCGTTCTTTGTCATAAGGAAAGCTGCGAAATTCTTTCCACCCCCACCGGAACGATGAATAGGCAAATGCGCGATCGGGATTTGCTTGCAGTGCAGCGAAAAGTTTTTCAAGCATATTCGGACGCATCACGGCAGCAGCGTCCAAAAAAATGACGTACTCCCCTTTTGAAGCAGCAAACCCGTTATTGCGAGCCGCGCATCTCCCGGCATGTTCTTGCTTGATGATTGTAAGGCGATCCCTGTATTGCTCAAGGATGCACGCCGTATTATCCGTAGATCCGTCATCGACGACGATAATCTCGATATCTTTCATACTTTGTGAAAGTGTTGCATCGAGTGTTGCCGAAAGCTGTTTTGCGCTGTTGTAGGAGGGTATAATGATTGAAATCATGGGATCAGGGTATAGGGTCAAGGAGGCGAATCAAATGCTCCGCTTGTACTGACCATTGAAACTGCTGTTCGACACGCTTTTTCCCAAACGATCCGAGTGAAAATGCAAGTCGAGGATCATCGCATAACCGACGAACCGCTTGTACAATAGCTTCGGTATTCTGCGGTTCGACAAGAAGACCTGTCTTTTCATGGATAACTGCTGACTCTACCCCGCCAGTTCTTGAAGCGATAACAGGTTTTCCAAATGCATTTGCCTCGAGGTATGTTATGCCAAAACCTTCAACATCACCATTGATATCGTATGGCGTGAGGATTGCAATATCACACTTGCGGTACCACTGCCGCACTGCCTCATTCTGGATAGCGCCGGTAAATAATACTCGATCCGATACTCCAACGGTTTGCGCTAAAAGTTCAAGATTACTTCTTTCAGGACCGTCGCCAACAATCACATAGTAAAAAGGCGGAATGAAGTCACGAAGCTGTGCCAATGCTCGTATAACAAATTCATGTCCTTTGCGTTTCACAATCCGAGAAACAGTGAGAAGGATGATTTCTTTTTTTTCGCGCGAGGCACGTACCGTTGTTTCATTTTCTGCAGGAATGATCCAGGGACATGGAAATACGAAAGCAATGCGGTCCTTTGAAACACCATATTGCTGCACGATCTGCGAAGTATATTCGCTATTTGTAATCACCATTTGCGCGTTATGCAATATCCGTCCACACAACGCTCGTTTACGCGGATGTCGGAGAGGCAGTGCAACATCCATGCCGTGAACTGATACATAATACGGAATGCGCAACAGACGCGCCGCTACTGCCACTGCCGTGCCAACCGGCAGCACCTGCCCTGCAATAATAGTTTCAATCCCTTCACGGCGTGCTATTGAAATAATTTTTAAAATCAATGGAGCCCACCGCGGAAAGAAAAAACGCGATATCATGCGGACGCGAAATATTTTATAGGACGTTTCTATTTCTCTTGTCCCCGACGGCAACAGTGGCGCGCATACCAGTAGCCGTGAGGCGGGCATATGCTTGCCCAACGATTCCCAGTAATGCGAAATGCCGCCAATCGCCGGGTAGAAATCAAGTGTGACAAGAAGAGTCTTTTTCATTGCTTTTTTCCCCGAATCAACCCTGAAATATCTATAATCGATACGACTCTCAATGCGAAGACTCCTATCGCATAGATTCCAATTCCAACCACTATCAGTAAGAGAGTTGGCAGCTCTGCGCGAAGGAAGTAAATACCTCCGCCCATAAGTGCTGTTGCCAGAATCGATTTTACTAACATGGTACTCATATACTTCCAATGCGATCGGATATATGGCAATACCATGGTGATACTTGCAAGAAAAATCCATGTATACGTGATTGATGCTGCTAAAGCTGCTCCCCGCTCCTGCAGAAGAGGAATCAATATGATGTTTGCGCTGAGGCTCACTGCAGCGCCGATAGCAAATATAGCTGTATTTATCGCCTGGCGATTCGTTCCGGACAGCAAAGCACCAGGTGGAAACATGAGAAATCCAAAAAGAATTCCGGGGATCAATAATTCAAAAACGCGTGCTGTCGGCAAATAACTTTCGTTATACACAAGTAGGACAATACGATCAGAAAGCAAGTATAACCCCATACAAATTGGCAATGCAATCAAGGCAAGATAGACAATACCGCGCGCGCAAAGCGAGCCGATGCGCTTTTCATCTTTCTGATGCAATGAGCTGAAGGCGGGATATAGGCTCGATGACAACGATGCGGGAATAATATTCATCGCCAGCATGACTTTTACGGCCGCAGCATAGATGCCGGCGGAATGTACGCTTGCCAAAACAGGCAGCAAACTCATATCAACAAATGTATAGAGCCGTGAAAAAATTGCCGCACCGGCGAATGGCGCTGAAATGATAAGGAGCGTACGGATCGTCTTCCACTCGGGGGTGAAGGCGATGCAATAGCCGCACCGTCGGATAAGGATGTATAATGAATAAATAAGATTCACGATAGACCCGGCAAGAGTAGCGAGCAATAAGTAAAATATCGGCAACTGCGCTATCATCATCCAAGCTCCAAGCGCAACCATCGTGGCAACGGCTGCAAATCCTCCGCGAGCCTCAAAAGTAAGGTTCTGAAATCCGCGTACCGTAAACCAGCCGGCAACGGTAAAGGTATCGAGCAGTGCTATAACGCCCGCTACATAAATCATCGTAATCAATTCTTTCGGATACCCAAGGAAGTAGGCAAACCCAAGCATTCCGCCGTATACAATCAGTCCCGTCGCGATTCGCAGAAAAAAACATTGGCTTACAAGCGGTGCGGCAGTTTTGGGGTTACGAGCAGTTTCCCGCGTTAACGCTGATGAGATGCCAAGATCAATAAAAACACTCATCAAGGTGGTAAATGAAAGAGCGCTGCTGTATAATCCTTGATCTTGCGGTCCATAATATCTTGCGACTGCGATGAAATAAAATAGGGTGAGCAGTTTTTGCAGCGCAGCCGAAAGGAGGATATAAAACGAATTTTTCTTCACTCCGATATTTTCGATCATTGTGAAAACGATATAAAGGGTGCTCGCTCAAAGCATAAAGCATACTGATTTGAATCTCGCACCCTTTAATCACTATCGCATCAAAAAATACAAAAAACAAGACCACTAACATTCACCTGTTTAATACAACATGGCTCTGGCGATGAGGCCAGAGCCATGTTTTGAGCTTTACGAATGAAAATGAGCTTACCGCTTTGAGAATTGCGGTGCACGACGAGCGCGCTTCAGACCCGGTTTTTTTCTTTCTTTTACCCGAGGATCGCGGGTAAGAAATCCTTCCGCCCGCAACGTTTTTCTCAAATCTTGGTTGAGCGCAAGAAGCGCGCGAGAAATGCCATGCCGAACAGCATCTGCCTGTCCACGTACGCCGCCGCCGATCACCTTTACTGATACATCCAATCCTGCAGCTGTATTTGTAAGCTCCAATGGAGCTTGTACATTTTTCTGCAACTCAAATGTTGGAAAATACTGCGTGTAATCTTTGCCGTTTACCGTGATTTTGCCGATGCCTTCCGCGATTAATACGCGCGCAATGGCTTCCTTGCGGCGACCAACAGCTCTAAACACCAACGCTTTACCATCACCCTTCGCCTTGTGCCGTTTCGGTTGCTCTTGTTCACTTTGTGTTTCTTTCGTGGTCATAATAAATTACTTCTCAATTTTCAAACGTTTCATCATCGGTTTTCGGAGTCGCGTCGGAGGAAGCATCTGATACACTGCATGCCATAGCACCCAGTCCGGCCGTTTGCCGAATGCCTCGGATAACTTCTTTGTTTTCAATCCTCCCGGATATCCGGAATATCGATGATATACCTTTTGCTCGAACTTCTTGCCGGAAAACTTCAGCTCACGTACTCCCTGCACTACCACCTGATCCCCCTCATCGAGATACGGCACATAGGTCGGTTTGTGTTTGCCGCGCAGCAAGGTCGCAATGCGTGTAGCCACACGCCCCAATGACTGACCAGACACATCGATCTGATGGATCTTCCGTACGACTCCCGCCTGTTTTTTTGATTTCTTTTGCATAACTATTATACAAATTCAATACGGGCAGCGCGCGCGCCATCTCCTTGTCGCTGTCCCATTTTTACGATCCGCGTATACCCTCCTTTACGATCCGCGTACCTCGGCGCAAGCACATCAAAGGTCTTTCTCACGGCACTGGGCAATGGAATATATTTCATCAAATCGCGTGTGACAGCTTGTCGTTGTTTTGTCGTAATACCCATCTTCCCTTTTGTGATAAGGCGCTCAACATACGGTCGGAGCACCTTTGCTTTTGCTTCTGTTGTCACCAATTTTTCGTAAATGATAAACTGCGCCGCGAGATTCTTCATAAGAGCAACGCGCGGTCCTCGTTTACGATCAAGAGTCGATTTTTTCTTTCGGTGACGCATGACTAGAGGTTAAAATGCAGGAATTAGGGGCTAGTATTTAGGAAGAACCCTTTTTGGGACGGCCGCGCTTCTTCGGCTGGCCTTCTTCACCTTCTTCGGTTGCTTCTGTCTCGCCTTCTGTTGCATCCACTAACGAAGCAAGCTCGTCACCGCTCACAAAAGCGTCTTCCTCTTCGGCTCCTTCGCCTTCCAATCCGCCCGCAAACAACCGATAGTGGTCAACTAAAATCTTACTTGCTTCTTTCACGGCGTCTTGGGCAGTGATACTTCCATCGGTCTCAATCGTAAGAATCACTTTGTTGTAGTTCGTCATTTGCCCGACACGGACGTTCTCTATCTTGAAACCAACTGACAAAACAGGGGTGAATACCGCGTCGATCGCAATTGTCCCAAGTTCCATTTTTTCCTTTTCGCGCATTTCCGTTGGCAGATATCCCCGCCCTTTCCGAATAAAAAGCTCCATTTCAATCTGCGCGTTTTTGTTGGTCAATGTGCAAATATGCGCTTCCGGACTGGATACTTCTACATCACTCGTTCCTTCAATATCAGCACCCGTCACAGCCTTTTCCCCTTTTACATGAAGCGACAACCGCACTTCTTCGTCAGTATGTACCTTAAAACGCAGTTTTTTGATATTGAGAAGAATATCAACAACATCCTCTTTCACATAGGGGATGGTAGAAAATTCATGAAGCACTCCTTTGATCTTCACGGCAACAACAGCTCCCCCCGCAAGAGAAGAAAGCAACACGCGCCGCAGCGCTGTTCCCACTGTCAAGCCATAACCGGGATATAACGGCTCGATTGTCAGTATGGTCTCATTTGGTTTTGAACCGTCCTGATACTGTACCTTATTAGGGAGAGGAATGTATTCCATAGGATAGGGATTAGGGAATAGGGGCTAGAGGGGTTAGTGTAAAAACGGTTAGCGGGAATAAAACTCGACAATAATCTTCATGTCAAATGGTGCCGCAAGGTCATCTCCCTGCGGAAGGCCTACAACCTTCCCTTCAAACTGCGATTCACGGATGAGCCAGCTCGGCAGCTTTTCGGACTCTTTATCCTGCAGTTGTGGTAATTCCTGAAATCGCTTGCTTGTTTCTGCGCCTTTCTTAAGCGTGATCCGATCACCAACCTTTGCCTGATATGAGGGGATTGAAACTTTTCTCCCGTTCACCAGGATAAAACCGTGCCCGACAGTCTGGCGAGCTTCATCTCTCGAGCGAGCAAGACCAAGCCGGTAAACGGCATTATCAAGCCTCTGCTCCAACATCTGCTGCATAAACAATCCCGTGTCTCCTTGTTTGCGTACCGCTTTAGTAAAATAATTGCTCATCTGCTTCTCTGAAATGCGATAGTGATGGTGGCATTTTTGTTTTTCTTTCAACTGTATGGCGTAGCTGGTAAGACGCGGCCGCGCTCGTTTTGCCCCCTGTACGCCGGGAGGATAATTGCGCTTTACGATTGCACATTTTGGCGTAAAGCACCGCTCGCCCTTCAAAAAGAGCTTAGTGCCCGCCCGCCTACACATCCTGCATTTTGCGTCCAATGTTCGTGCCACAATAATAAAGATTATTTATACTCTCCGGACCTTTTTCGGTCGGCAGCCGTTATGCGGGATTGGAGTGACATCCTTGATGCTTGTCACCGTAAAGCCATGAGCATTGAGCGCTCGCACTGCTCCCTCTCGTCCGGAACCGATCCCTTTCACGAAAACAACGACTTCTGTCAGTCCATAGGGTTGCACTTTTTCCGCTGCATCTTTTACGATCACCGATGCTGCATACGGCGTCGCCTTCTTCGGTCCCCGAAAACCGCACACTCCCGCAGAAGACCAAGCGAGCACATTCCCATTCGTATCCGTAAACGTCACAACAGTGTTGTTGAAGGTAGCCTGAATATGGACACAACCGACAGGTACGTGCTTTGCTTGTTTCTTCCTCTTTCGGGCAGGAGATTTTTTTTCTTTTGTTTCTTGGGTAGTTGCCATAGGATATTATGTCTTTGTCAGCGCGCGTTTACCTGACATCATAGTCTTACGCACATTGCCGCGCACGGTGCGAGAATTCGTTTTAGTGCGCTGGCCTCGTGCCGGCAATCGGCGCGAATGCCGTGTGCCGCGGTACGTACCAAGCTCTTTGTAGTGCTTGATGTTTGCGTATATCTCACGCCGCAAATCACCCTCAACCTTAAACTGCTTTTCGATCGCTTCACGCAACTGATGAGCTTCTGCGTCTGTCAGATCAGCAGTTTTTTTGGCCGGATCAACACCGATTTGAACAAGCACTTTGCGCGAGAGCGACAAACCAACGCCGTAAATCTTCGGCAAAGCGTACTCAATCCTTTTTTGTGGTGGGAGTGTGACTCCCGCTATTCGAACGGCCATGGAAATTTAGCCTTGTCGCTGTTTATGCTTTGGGTTAGAACACAATACGACAACACGTTTTTTGCGCCGTACTGTCGTACATTTCAAACAAATTTTTTTGACTGACGATTGCACTTTCATTGATACAAAATACAATTCACCTCACCACGCGGTGAATTCTTGGATGACGGTTAATAACGGAGTGTTATCCTGCCTTTCGTAAGGTCGTAGGGAGTCATCTCCACCTTTACTCGATCGCCCGGCAAGATGCGAATCTTATACATCCTCATTTTGCCGGATAGATGTCCAAGAATCTCGTGTCCGTTGTCGAGCTGTATCCGAAACGTCGCTGACGGGAGAAGTTCGGTCACCTCTCCATCCGCTTCGATAAAATCCTTTTCGGATCCCGAATTTTGAGCCATAAAATGATGAAGACCTTCTCTATCGAGAAGGGATAGTGTCGCTCACTCGAAAACGTGAGGATACTATAGCAGAATTAAAAAAATAATGCAAGACCCCTGTATAGTCATTGGAGAAGGACCGCCCGAATACGCCTGGTGCCGGCCCCACATGACTCTTCTTTTACGATCTTTACCGGTCCAATTTCGCCTGTATGCGCCACATGCGGACCGCCGCAAAACTCCTTGGAAAACGCAGAATCAAGGGATTCGCCCACATAGTATACCTTTACTCGATCGGGGTATTTTTCTTTGAAGAAATACAGCGCGCCGGTCCTCTGCGCTTCTTCTACAGGAAGTTCCAAAAAAGAAACGGGCAAATCCTTGCGAACAACGTCATTGATGATATCTTCAACAGCTTTGATTTCGTCCGGCATCATTTTCCGATGAAATGTAAAGTCAAAACGTGTGCGCTCGGCGGTGATGTCAGAACCTGCTTGCGCGACCTCCGTGCCAAGGACAGATCGTAACGCTTGCTGAAGAATATGGGTCGTTGTATGGAGGCGCGTGACGACGGCAAGCTCGGCGGCGTCTTTTGCCTTCAATTCGCCAGTATCAAGGAGTAGGCCGTGCCCCCCGAATTTCTTTTCAGCTCCGGCGCGTGATACTTCCTGATGGTGCGCAAACTCTTTTTCAAAGCCAACTCGAGTAAGCGACTGTGCGCGCTCGCCACCAATCTCTTTGGTGATTTCATATGGCAGGCCATAACTTTCGTACAGACGAAACGCGGCTTTCTCATTAATAGTAGGAAGTTTTTGCAACTCTTTTAATCCCAGTGTTAACGTCTTCAAAAACTTTGCCTTTTCTTTATCCCACTCCAGCAGAATCGTATCAAGATGCAGTTCCGGATATGCTTCACGGTACTTGCCGACAATGAGAGGAGCAATCGAGTGAAACAAATTCATTGCCTCTCCTGCCCGATGTTCAAACACAATAAGCCGCCGAAGAATCTTGCGGAGAATATATCCTCGGTCTTTGTTGGAAGGACGCACGCCGTCTGATATCAAGAAACACGCGCCGCGCGCATGATCAGCAATAATCCGATGTTCGCGTTCACCGAGAGTAGAGGGAAACTGGTCAAAAAGATCATTAAATAAATCCGTATCGAAAATCGTCGGGACACCTTGTGCAATCATTGCGAGGCGTTCAAGCCCCATACCGGTGTCTACACCCGGGGTAGAAAGCCGTTCCAATTTTTTTTCTGATCCGCTAAGCAATTCCTCGCGTGATCCGGGATAAAAAAATTCATTGAATACGATATTCCACACTTCGATATACTGCCCCTTGGCATTTCTGCAGTATATTTCTGTTGTGGGTCCGCATGGACCAGAGCTTCCGGTAGGTCCCCAGAACACATCATCAATCCCCTCTTCCCGCACATCAGAAACCCCCAGCGAATTCCAGATAGATCGGGATTCCTCGTCTTTTTGCACGCCGTGCGAGCCTCCGAAGATCGTCACATACGAGATAGGAAGATTCATAACCGATGTAATAAACCCATGGGCATACTGAATCGCCTCTTTTTTGAAATAACCGCCAAAAGAAAAATTGCCAAGCATCTCAAAAAACGTGAGGTGAGACTCGTCGCCAACTTCATCAATATCAGACGTGCGGAAACTCTTCTGTACAGATGCGGTGTTTAAGGAACCGAAATCTTTATGGGCATCAGCTTCACTGGTATAGTACTTCTTAAATTGCTGCATACCGGCTGTCGTTAACAGCACGGATGGATCATCCGGAATCAGCGACGATGAGCGTACTACCGCATGTCCACGTGATGCGAAAAACTCGAGAAATTGTTTGCGGATATCTCCTGAATGCATAAAGATATTTTTATAATGTTTCCGGCTTCTGAACAGAGCGCACCTGGTCCGGATGCAAACGAAATCCGGTATCGACATCAATGCGCAAAACACTGTCAATCCTGCGCGCAGAAGACACATCAAATCCGGCTGCCGCAAGAATATTGGTCGCGTAATAGAGGGTACGGCCATCTGGCGTATAATGTCCAGACCCGTTATTCACCTCAATCACTCGCCATGAACCGGGCGAAACTTTTTCAAATACAACTTCACCCGCACCGTATACATTGCGGCCACCTGCAAGGTCCGAGTGATTAACTGACACGATATCAGTGCCTCCTTTTGCGATGTTAAAAAGCATTGTTCCATCCTTCATCACGGCATACGTCAATACTACCTGATTAACGTATTCATGTCGAACGACGCGCACGGCGAAAACATTCCATTCATCCATGCCAAAGGACTCACGATAGAGGACTTCGAGATTTCCCCATTCTTTCTCCGTGCGCAACTCAAAAGCTCGCTGAAACTGACTCACGATGTCGTCACGCGAAAGTGACTTGGAAGCTCTCTGAAGTATCGAGAGAAATTCGTTGCTGTATTTGGCGTATTTCGCGGGTACGTTTCCCGCCTTAATACCCTTCAAAATTTCGTCTTTGTCCTTATTCAGGGACCGGATTCGTTCCTGGAGGACAGTGATAGAATCTTTTCGCTTCTCATATCGATCGAAAAGAGCGCGCAAGGTACGGCGCCGTGTTTCCTGTTCACCGGTCAGCGATAGCATGCTTTCAAGTTTCTGGGATTCTTGCAGTAATCCTTCAAGGTGCTTTTCAGCGCGTTTGACAGACTGCACCACTGCCTCACGATAGATTTTTTCCACTTTCGCTGCAGGAAGGTTATATTCCGTTCGCTCTTGCTTTGATTTGGGAAGTGCAGGATCAACAACTGTCATAGATTGGCGCGCTTTATCGAAGGACGGATTCGAAAAAAACCGAGAAACGCCTTCTGTGCTCTCGTACTGCTCGCGAGGATCCGGATACGCACCTTCAAACTCCTTGGTTTTTTTCTTTTTTGAAATAAACGGCAGCAATGTGTCGGTAATGATGTAATGCACGGAAAGCGGAAATCCTTCTCGCGGCAAGTCAGGATCATACCCAAGCACAAGCCGCGCGTCGTGCATACGATCTTCGGATTCTTGGGGCTCCGCGCCATATTCATGCGCGCGGATATCCATAATCCTGGCGATCACTGCCTGTATCGCCGCATCCCAGGTTTGCTGGTTCGTCTCATGATATATCTTTTTACCGCGCGGCATACCCAATACCGCTTCCCGCACAACGGGATCAAGCTGTTCCGGGGTACCATGAGTGCGTATGACTTCGTCAAGTAATGTGGCTTCTTGTTCTTCTAATTCTGACGTAATGGCTCGCTCTTTTATAAAATATAAACTTTCCCAAAAAGACTGTTCATAATTTTGGTATTCAGGGACGGACATGGTGGCAGAGAGCTCTCCACCCCTCTCCACTCCTGCTAAAAGCGAATAAAAATGCGACTTATCTTTCGTGGATAAAAAGGATCGTATCATGCGAATTGCCTGCATGTCTTGCGCATGGCTGCTGTAGAGTGAAGGAGACGGATAACGGATAGCGGCATGAAGGCGCCGAGGAAGCTTTAAGGGAAAATGATACGTGCCGCCGGATGGAAGAGAAAAGACGTATACGACTTCCACATCCGGAGCGGGACCGAGATCTCCCGCTTTTTCTCCAGTGATCCATTTCAAAAAATCCAAATCAACACGGCCCGCAACTTCGACCACCGCGCCAGCAAGCATGCTGCGATTAATCGCGTTTTGATATTGCAGGATCATATTGCGCTCATCAATGGATGCGCCATACGGTTGCGCCATTGCGTAATGAGCTTCAAACGCAAGCGGAAGATAGACTTGTCCTTCCGCAGGGCGTGGCGCTCCGGCAAGCTGAGGAAACTCATCAGAGCGCTCAATATGAAGCCGTCTGCCAATTTGCCGAGTGAATGGTACCGAGCGCATTGCGCGAAGAGAATTTGGCGGCAATGCAAGCAGCAGCTCGCGAGATGGACGCTGCTGCGAAAGCGCGACATCGGCAGCCATGTCATCGGGGTGATATCCCGGATATGTGATCAACGGTCCCACGGGGATCTGCCAGGTACCAGGAGCAATCAAGCGTTCCTGGCCGAAATGCGCAAGATCAGTAAGCCTGCTGACCATAAAAACAAAGTCGCTTGCGGCCCGATATCGGTCAAGCGGATTTTTCGACTTAAGGCCATCGAACAGCACAGCGAGAAGATCGTAATCACCCGATACATTGAGTGCGCACTGATCAGTGAGAGACGCTAATTTCTCATCGGGGATGAGTTCTCGAAATGTCATACCATACGCCTGGTTCTCTATCGATCTGATTCGTTCTAAGATTTCTTTCATCTTTGCGACGGTCTCGTCCAGAGCATTGATTTGATCGGGTGATAGACCGGGAAATCCTTCGGCTCGGAGCGCTTCATAGTATGCTTCATAGTATTGAAGCGGCATACTCCTCAAACGATTCAACGACATCTTTTCAAATTGGAGAAGCATCCCTTGAAATATCTCGACGAGATCAAATTCAGCGCCATGGCGCAAAATGCCAATCGCTTCGCCAATCTCCCCACTGGAAAGAAAACGAAGATTCGGATCAGGCATACGGATCGATCGTAATGCGTTCTCGGACTTTCTGTTGAAGTCGCGCTTTTTTTGCTATGGTAAGAAACGATGTTTGAAGTTTTTTCAAATCACGCGCAGCACCAGAAATCTCGCGATATACTGCTTCTGTCTCGCGGATACTTTTTTTATTTCTTTGTTGCTTTTGATGTGCATCGAGCGTTGCTTTTTTCATATATTTCAGCGATTACGGACGCCACTCCTTCCGCTGCGTGAATCGCCAGAAGGTTGCGATGAAAGATGTCGGTCCGCATCTTCAAGCATGCGGGTCACGGCTTGCAGCTTTGCTTCATGCTGGGTTGCAAGATCGACGGTTTTATCTGACAAGTCGATACCGGTGCGTTCACGCGCCCTCGGAGGGCGTTTTTCTGCACGCGGTATCTCTGGCACGTGTTCGAATCGCCGATAGCCTCGTTCAACTTGGGGTCGTACATTTGATTGCATAGGATTATACAATTATTCCCCCGCCGAGACAGGCATCGTCATGGTAGAATACACACGCTTGGCCGGGACTCACGGCCCACTGGGGTTTGGATAATACAACATGATACCTACTGCCCTTGCCTTTTATGCGAGATACTCTGCACCTTTGCAAGGGCTGGCGGTAACGCGTCCGCACTGTACAGTGTAAAGGAAATTTCGGATCTTTACCAGCGATCCAACTGACATCAGAGCAGATAAATTTTTTACTATAAAGCAATGGATTTTTTGCTCCTTGCGCGACGTAGACGATATTTTTTTTCACGTCCTTGCCAACAACATAGTACGGTTCAGCCCCTCCGGCAAATCCGATGCCGTGGCGTTGCCCGATCGTAAAATACCATGCGCCGTCGTGTGCGCCCACTTCCTTTCCATTTTCATCAATGAGCAGCCCGCGTTTTGGCGGCACTATCGTCTGGAGAAAATCTTTCATCGGAAGTTTGCCGATAAAACAAATTCCTTGGCTGTCTTTGCGATCCCAATTCGGTAGGCCGAATTTTTTTGCCAGCTTTCTCACTTCCGGCTTTGTCAAATCACCCAACGGAAATAACGTGGAGCGGAGTTGTTCTTGCATAAGGGTGTAGAGAAAGTATGTCTGATCTTTATTCGCGTCTGTGGCTTTCTTCAAAGCAAACCTTGGTTCCTGGTTCTTGGTTCTTGGTTCTTGTATTTTTGCATAATGGCCGGTAGCGATATAATCAGCTCCTTGTGTGCGAGCTTTCGAAAGGAATTCTCCAAACTTGATTTGCTTATTGCACATGATATCTGGATTTGGCGTTCTTCCTGACTTGTACTCACGTATCATATAATCAACTACCTCTTTTTGGTAATCGCGACGGAAATCCCATTCCAGAAATGGAATGCCGAGATGCGCGGCAACAGCAAGCGCGCTCTGGCGATCTCCAGCCTGGGTGCATTCAACATGCGCGGCAAGAGGATCTGCCAAGTCGAGATCATATTCACGCATGAACACGCCGAAGACTCTATACCCTTTTCGCTTGAGGAGAGCCGCAGCTACGGCAGAATCCACGCCTCCGGAAAGTGCAACAAAAACAGTCATATGCGCAAATATATCAATCGCAGCAAAAAAAGTCGATGAGGCATTGACAAATGCATAAAAATAATGCATTCTGACGCGCAAACAGGAGGATTTGTTCCATGAAAACACGAAAGAGAGAAAGTCTTCTCGAGGGCTGGATGTTGCCGATCGCCGTTGCTGCGATCGGCATCATCACATTCCTGGTGTACGACGCTGGGAATGTGGAGGAGTCCAAGTCTCCGCGCTACGCCAAAGGCGTCGCGGCTTTCAACACGTTTCTGCGGGCTGCCGAGCGCGTCGCTGACAAGACGGGAGACAAGCGAGCTCGGGAACTCGCCCTCGCCGCGGATTACTACACCGAAGTCCGCGCGGCGGACTCGAAGTTCAGGACTGTCATCCGGAGGCGGTGGATTCTTTCGAACTTCATGCTGGTGGGATTCCTGCAAAGTTCGGATGTTACCAACGATGTCCTGCGGGATGAGGTCCGGAATGCGGCGGCCATGGGTATGATCACAAAGGACAATGGCACGATCTTCATACACGAGAGCGCCGCAGCGGCGAAGCCGAGCTACCTGCGGGGGCTCATCTTCCTCCACGGAATGAACGAGGCAGAACGGCGTGGCGGGACATTCCTGTCCCTCCTGTCCAAACCCTCGTTGGCGGAAGAAGTCAGGAGTACACAGGAAATGCTCAACATCGCTGCCCTCGTCGGCGGTGAGCCGTACCGAAAATCCTTGGAAGACGCGGCGCTGTTCAGCGGCGCCGGTGTCGAGGGTTCGGCCATAATCGCGGATTTCTCCGCGGAGATCGGTCGTATGTTCGAGGCCGAAACGCTCGCGGAGCGGTACGCCGTGAACCAGCTCTTCATACTCCACATCGCCTTCCGCAAGGCCGAGGTTAAATGGAAGGATAGCCCCGAACAGGCGATCGCGGAAAAGTACCAGATCATGAAAAAGGTCATCCGCTTCCTCGAGGGCGGAAAAGGCAAGCAAGTCTAGGAGGGTTCTCTTCCGTATTGGTTTTTCGCCGCCGGCTTCCGTAGTCGGCGTTCTTTATTTGTTTAGTTTTTCAATCTCGCGTAATTCACGAGCGAGAATGTCATACCATTCCTTCCAATCTCCCTGTCGCAAAGCGCCTTGTTTCCTCTTGATAAACTCCCAGAATGTATCAACGAGATGGGAATCACGTTGGCAATAGCGCACAACCGCTTCGATATCTTCTTGTGGCGCATGCGCAAAAAATGAAAGAAAAGCATTACGCTCTTTTTGTGGCATCAACGATGCATCGGCGAGAGATGATAGTTTTGCAAATGGCAAGCTCATTGCTTGTACTGCTCTATGAGTGTTTGTATGCGTCCATGGGCAGAAATATATGATTCCTTTTCCGCGCCATCGGGAGCAAGTTCAGCAAGGCGAGAAAGCATCTGGTCATATACTCGTAAAATAGGGAGTTCGTGTGTGTCGGATTTTTCATCAATGGAGTTTGTCACGCTATAGATTGAGGATTGTAGGCGCTGCTCAAATGTATCAAAGGCAGTGACTGTATGGATAAATGACGCAAGAAATTCATCCATATTTTCACCCGAATGCCCAGCTCCTTGCACCCCAAAATAATCCTCCTCATTGATAAACGCAAGAATGGGATTGCTTTCAACCAACACCAAGGTCTGTCCTGGAACTACTCCGTGCTTCAAGATGATATCTCTTTTTTTACCCTCGGCCTGATGAATGTCTGCAAAGATCTCGCGAAGTTTTGCATCTTGGTAATATTCTCGCTGATCAATACTTTTGTGCAACACTTCGTGCTCGGCAACGATCTTGATATCTTCTGCGGATCGCTCTTCAAGCGCTTTGGATAAGATCGTAAACCTGTTTTCTGACTTTGACAGATTGACATACGCGTTATTTTTGTTGTACTCAACGACATGCAAGCGATCTATCAAGTCATTGCCGCAAAAACGCTCCATCCGTTGGATGCCTTCTCTTGCTGCTTTCAGCTTATCTCCATGAGCGGCCATAGACTCGGGATTTGTGCCAAGATAGGTGATATCAATCGAAGATGTGCTGCCTTTTTCTCCGATATGGGACAGTATCTTGGGCGTATGTTGCGCTATAATGATTTCTTGAGAATCTTCGCCATCTCCAAAACGTAAACTATTGGTTGCCAGTTCTGATATCGGTTGCCCAAGGTAGCGTGGATTGAATTTCGTGTCATAGCCAAAAATAACAGGACGAGAATCAACAAACGATACATTTCCGCCAAAATCTAACGGTGAAAAAATACCGCCATCATACTGAATGCCGGAATTGACGACCTTTCCATTTTTTCCTTCCTCACCATTCAAAGAGATGCTTGATGAAGCATCGCTCGCATTGACAATAACTCCTGAAACATAGCCGTCAACGGTGATGGTGGTAGCAGATCCGAGTTCTTTATTATCAATAATCCGATACACGGGAACACCATCGCGAATCGCCATCAGAACGAGCGAATTTACATGAACTCCGCTCTCCTTGTGCATGCCTGGATTGCGATTTTGCACATCGACATGGAAAGCATCATTTTGGGGCGCAAGTTGTTCTTCGCGCGGAAATGAAGGGAGCTCGACCCCTTTTGCTTCTGCTATTTTTGGATACGCGGCAAACAGAGCGTTTGCAACGATAAAAACACGCGCAACTTCTTGCGCGCGCTTCCCCATCTGTTTCGAGATCGATTCCAACAAGCCCTTCTCCTGGAATAGAGTTTGTTTGCGAAGTTCGCGATTACGCTCCTGAACCTCACGCTGTTCAGAAACAGTGCGTTTGCCTTCCTTCCCAACGTTCTGTGTAACGTCGGGATGAACGTGTCTATCTATGTTCGACGGAGAAAAACGTTCACGCGCCATACAGATTTTTTTATCCCATCAGTTCTTCTAAAAGATCATGGTACCGGAAAGACGCAACGCCGATGCGGGAATCGGCAGCGCCGTAATATACGTAGATGCGATCGCCAAAGCGTGCGGTGCCTGTTGGAAATACCACATTACTTACTTCCCCTTTTTTCTCCCATTGTTCTGTTGGCGAAAACAGCGGATGATCAAGCTGGCCGATCACATGCGTAGGATCATCTTTATGCAAGAGCGCCGCGCAGGCATGGTACACCTTACCAAGCGTGGTGTTTTCCACTGCATGATAGATCATCAAATACCCCTCTGATAACTCAATCAAAGGCGCTCCTCCACCAATGTTGCGGGATTCATGGGGAAAACGACGCTTGAGTAACACATAATCGCTCAAATGAGCAAGATAGTGCTCCCAAAAATGGTAATTGGTAAGATCATCGAATGAATCAAAATAGACGACTTGTATATCCGGTAAAATGCGGTGGATCAAAGCATATTTGCCGTTGATTTTTTTCGGCAACAAAAAAAGATCCTTCTCCCACAACAACACTGCTCCGGCGCCGCGATATTCTGTCATATATTCAGCAAATTCATAGTACGCTCGATCAATCACCATGTGACCAAGGAGCTCGGAGGCTCGCTCGTAGGGAATAGAAGGGGTGATAACACCCTTTTTCTCAAATTGCTTCAAATCTTTCGAAACCGCATACGCGCCGCGTGCGTTCTTGCCGTCATAGGCGGCATAAAAGAGATAATATAGTTGATCCTCCTCAAACCACACGATGCGAGGATCTTCTATGCCCTGCGATTCATAGTCATATTCGGGCACGAGTACCGGGTGATCATACCGTTCAACGACTCTCGTCGGTCCGGAGAGCTTTGCGTACCCGATGCTTGACCGATTCCCTGTCTGTACGGCGCGGTAAAAAACATGCAGCTCGTCTCCCTGTTGCACAACGGAAGGATTCAATACTCCTGCTTGTTCAAATTCGAGAGCCGTGGGATCCAAGAGCACGCCCTCTTTTTTTACTTCGATCATAGTTGCGATGATTAGATTGACATTGTATACATAATACAAAAGCTGGTATATCTGTCTATACGATAATCCCCTATGCCAAAACGCGACTCGTACATTCTTGCTTTTCTTTCGACATATCCGCCGCGCGAATGCGGTATCGCGACGTATACGTCGGACCTTGTCAACGCGCTCCGATCAGTATACGCCCAGTCATTTGCGCCAAAAATCATTGCGTTAAATCCAAACGAAGTCACTCGCTACTGCTATTCTGCGGACGTGATCGCCCAGGTTGCGCAAAACAATCAGGCAAAGCTCATCGAGCGTGCGCGTGCTATCAATGCAGATAGCGCTATCGGCGCTGTCCATATCCAACACGAGTTCGGGCTTTTTGGCGGGAAATACGGATCCTATCTTCTGCATTTTTTGTATACATTGCGCAAACCGTACTGTGTCACATTCCATACCGTGCTGCCTGATCCTCATCCTGAAATGAAGTCTGTTGTGAGGCAAATCGCAACTGGCACATCGCATGTTATCGTCATGACGGAATTATCACGAGATATCCTTGCCGCATCGTATGACATACCAAAAGATCGTATCGCCATCATCCCCCACGGCATTCATGAACGGCCCTATGAGTCTCCAGCCACAGCAAAAAAACGGCTGGGGATACATGCCGATATCATGCTTGCAACGTTTGGATTACTCAACCGCGGCAAAGGGATCGAGTATGTAATTGATGCTCTTCCAGAAATCATTGCGCAAATCCCTAATACTCATTACTACATTATTGGAGCAACACATCCGCAGATCGCGGCAAAAGAAGGTGAAATGTACCGTAATTTCCTGTTGAAAAAAGTACGTGCGGCAGGCATCACGAAGAATGTACATTTTATCAACCAATACCTGCCGCTGTCGGCACTCCTCGCATACATCTCCGCTACCGATATCTATATCGCTCCATCCCTTGATCCCCACCAGGCGGTATCAGGGACGCTCTCGTATGCGCTTGGAGCAGGCCGCCCTGTGATCGCTACGGCATTTGCCCATGCGCGCTCGCTTGCGCAAAACGGCGCGGTACGCATTGTTCCTATGCGCGACAGTGCCCACATGCAAGCTGTGCTCTATGATCTCATCAGCCATCCGTCAGTACGGCAAGAGATGGGGAGACACGCGTACCATATAACCCGTCCGCTCGTTTGGGCAAATGCCGCGCTCGCACATGGATCAGTCTATCAATCCATGGTGCCACGCGAAGCGTTTTCCTTTCGAATCCCCCCGCTGAAGCTCCGGCATCTCGCAAAGTTGACGGACTCGTACGGTGTCATCCAATTTGCAGACATAACCGTCCCGAACCGAGAATCTGGCTATACAGCAGACGACAATGCTCGCGCGCTTATCTCGATGATTGAATATAAAAAACGAACGCGGTCAGAAACCGCACGACGTCTACTTCACCGATACTTCTCATTTCTCTGCGAAGCTGCCAAAGAAGATGGCTCATTTTCTAACTATTTTTCAGACACCAACCGCCCCGATGAAGAAAAAAACAATTCCGAAAATCTTGCCGAAGCGCGCGCACGGACCGCATACGCGTTTGCCTATGCGGCAACATCGTCCGTCGTTCCACTGTCAATCCTTGAACATGCTCGAACGATGTGTGTTGTTCAGATAACGCAGTGCATAAACGCTGATTCGCCGCGTGCATTGGCATTCACCCTCAAGGCGCTTGTGCTCCTTCTCTCTTCAGAGCAACACTCCGATCTTTTTGGGACGTGCCGCTTGATCACATCCCGCCTCATTGAGGCATATCAGTCTTCAGCCGATCGAAAGTGGCGTTGGTTTGAGCAGAGTCTAACGTATGGCAACGCAATTATTCCAGATGCTCTTTTTGGAGTTTCAAAGATTTTGCAAGATGGCTCCGTGAAATCGATCGCAGAAGAATCGCTCGATTTTCTTATCGAGCAAACATTTCGCGATGGCACCTATGTGCCAATCGGACAAAACGGATGGTATCCCCGAGGACAGAAACGATCATACTTTGACCAGCAACCCGAAGACGCGGCAGCAATGGTGCTTGCCCTCTCGTCAGCATATCATGCGACGAGAGAAAAACGATATCGCTTGCTGGCGCATATTGCATTCGAATGGTTTCTCGGAAACAACCAGTCGAAATTGACGTGCGCAATCCGCGCAACAGGCGGCTGCTATGATGGCATTACGTCCGAGGGCATAAACGTGAATCAAGGAGCAGAATCAACGATTGCATATCTGCTCGCTCGCATTGCGATCGATAAGCTTCGTCGATGACGCGCATCACTCCATCTCCTCTTTTTTCTCTTTGAGAAACGCAAACCACTCTTCGGTGATATCGATGAGAGCCTGAAATGGTATCTCAATAAAAATATCAAACAGGAAAACGAAGATATTGATGCGAGGAATATTAAAGGAAAGCCAGCGCCCGACATGGAGCACAGGCACGAAAAATTGGTCGAAAAATCTGATGATAAAATTCACCTTGATTGGAACGATAGAAAGCTCCTGCACGCTCCGCCGAAGCGTTATGCCAAAAAACATGATCAAGCTAAAAAAGATGAAAAATATCACCCCGCTCACTAAAGAAAAATCCAACGCAGCAAGCAGCCACACGAGCAGCCCGAATGATATCGTAAACAAAATTGCATAGAGGAGCTGAAAGACAAAAGAAAGGACTGGATTTTTTTTACGAACGACTTGCCGCTTGAATACAAAAATCTCGCGGGGGGCATCAGGATGCAGCATTTCATTTACGCCTTGCACTACGTGTTCGGTATTTTTTTCCGTGGGGAATCGTACTGTTAACGCAAGAAATGCTAAGAGAGCCGGGGGGAAAAGCGCGTTGATAAAAAACGGAATGCGCTTAAACTCACCCAACACATACATGTCATAGGGAATCTCGAGAGCTAATCCGAGCACCATCTTGGTGAGGAGAATATAGATAAAGGCATGGATCGCGCGGGAACGGAGCCTTCTACGCTGCGATGTGTAGAGCGAAGCGCAAAATAATCTGATCGCTGCTTCTAATTTTTGCGGATTATCAGCAAGCGAACGATCTTGTTTTAAGACTGCATGCAACGCCACAAATGGCAGCCGGTACCGGCGCAAAATGGTAAGAAAACGCCGATTCAACGGATGCTTGATTGCATGATCGATCGTTGGCAATAAACGAAGATACTCATTCGCGGCAGATTCCGGATCGCCGGAGCCATCAGCCCACTGCGGCGCTGCCTGCCGAAAGAGATGGTAACGGAGGCGCATCACATCAGGCCGCAACAAAACGCGGTACACAGCGATGCCTAATTGATTTTTTCTGATATCAATGCTGATGTGTTTCCCGCTATTCTCCGCCAACTGCTCCGCCATTTCATACATAAGAGACACCAGTGCTTCCTCCGAAGCGAGCGGCATCAGATGCTCGTCAATCGCGCAGGATGCGAGCGCTATGATGATATCGTGATCCTTTGTGGAACTATGTCCGGTTTTTTTGATAGCGGCCTCGACAGCAAAATAAAATGAAAGGATGCGGGCAACTTCCCCTACCTCTGACTGCGGGATGGCATTGTTGGGAAGATAGCGGGAACGGATCAATTCTTTTAAGAGCCATTCGCTTAAATCAACTGGCTCGTGATGCACCAGTTTTCTCCGTTCGATGATACGCCGTATCGCTGCCTGCCGCAGCAAATGCTCATCTTGATATTCGATGACATTTCTGATTTTTTCATAATAAAATGCCAAAGCGCCGACTGCCTCATCTACCGATAAGAGATTATCGGTGTCGGGTGTTTTCTTCCGCTTTGACAGTGTCGCAACGAGATGATGGATTGGAGATGCCATGTATATGGATATGTATTATTCAATAGTTGAGTCAGTCTTACCTGATTTTTTCAAATCAGCAAGAGAGATTGTGTTTTTCTTGCCAGCATCAAGTCCACCGCGCAACTCTGACAGCGAAAGTTTTCCTTCTCTCAAATCTGCTTTCAGATTTTGGAAACAGCGGTCGCAATACAGCGGGCGATCCGGATCAGGCTGAAATCCTACTTGTACCGTGCGCTTACACTTTGAACACTCCGCTTCATAGAGTTGATGCGCTTCTTCGCGATCAAACCGATCTTGTCGCGGCCGCGCCGCGCCGGAGCCTTGTGTGTAGGCTGGCCGCGCCGCAGGCCTCCTCGGACGCATACCGCTCGGTTCACGCCCTTCGCGTTCCGGCGGCCGGTCCGCTTGTATCGATTGCGCCCATCGGTTAATCTTGTCTTCCACAGATTCACGCGGGCGGGCATATCGCTCTCGCGAAACACCAATGATCTTGTCCCGGTTGCCTGTCAGATCAGTGGGTGGAAGCGGCGGCAAACTGCCCGCAGAAAACGGTTCGGTGACAATGCCATCCACCATGAGCTTGAGGTACATACTATGCTTCGGCAGATTGACCAAATCTTCCGGCGTAAAGCGCGGCGCAAATTCTTTTTCTAAAAACTCGGCGTCCGCAGCGCCGACGCGAAAGCAGATCATCGAACCAACATTGCCAAAGACCGCTGCGCACACTTTCTCATCAAGCTGTTCGATATATTGGTGAGCAATAATCAAATCAAGCCGGTATTTCCGCGCTTCGGAAAGGATATTGGCAAAACTTTCTGTCGCGAAGTTTTGAAATTCATCAACATACAGATAGAAATCTTTTCGTTCTTCTTCGGGCATATCCACCCGCTCCATTGCTGCAAGTTGCAGCTTTGTGATAAACATACCACCCAGCAAGCGGCTGTTATCCTCGCCGATGCGCCCCTTTGCAAGATTTAAGATCAAAATCTTGCCCGAGTCCATGATCGATCGGATATTGATCGTAGAAGTCACCTGTCCGACGATATTACGGATCAGCGACACGGAGAGAAATTGCCCGACTTTGTTTTGGATCGGCGCGATTGCTTCGCTTGCGTAGCGTTCATTGTAGCGGGAGAATTCATCGACCCAAAACGCGCGGACGACCGGATCTTGGATCTTGCTGATTACTTTTTCCCGATATGCTTTGTCCGAAAGCATGCGGTTTACACCGAGCATGGTGCTGCCGGGATAATCGAGCAACGCAAGAAGAGTGTTATTCAGAATATATTCCATGCGCGCACTCCATACATCCGGCCAGATTTTTTTGAATACGCCCATCAAGCCCGACGCAATCAGATGCTTGTAGCGCGGATCGATATTTTCCAATATGTTAAACGCAACGGGGTAATCCACATCTGCCGGATTGATGTAGACAACGTCATTGATCCGATAGGAGGGAATGTAATCCAAAATCTTTTCTGCCGTGTCGCCGTGAGGATCTACAAAGCCGACGCCATACCCTTTCTTGATGTCATCGATCAACATATTCTCCAGTGTGGTTGATTTGCCCATACCGGTTTTACCGATGAGATACATATGTTTGCGCCTGTCATCAAGCTTGATGCCAAACCGGCGGCGGCGATTGCGAAAATTGGTCTCCGCAAATACCGTGATTTGTGATGGGTCGTGATGGTGACTGTCGGACATAGATTATACAAAGGGAAGATTTTCAGGCATCGGGGGATTTTCGGACTCTTTTTCTTCTTTTTTTGCACGAACTGCTCCATGACTCTCAACGATACCATGCACGATCGGCAAATCATGGGGGGGCTCTGATTTCTTGCTTTCTGCTTTCTTCACGAGTGGCGCAGGGGTAGTCACGGTCGGGAAATGCCACAAACTCGCGAGTTCCTCAGTGTTCAATACATATGTTGAGTACCCGCGCGACATAGATCGCGCTCGATATCCTTTAATGAGCTGGCCTTTTCGATAATTTTTCCGCCATTCGACAAAAAGATATTCAGCTTTGGTTAATGTTCTCTTGTCCGGCTTAAACGTATTGCACTCAAGGTTATTAAATTGGAAAAACGCGCCATACAAACCTGATGCGGCGCGGTATTTATTAAAGAGTTCTTTACGCGCCACATAAATGACTCTGATTTTGCTCAAAAAACCTGTCTTAGAAGCCTTGAGCTGGATCTCTTCCACCACTGTTTTTTCTCCGGGAGAAAGGTAAAGCATCAAAGAGGGCGGGGCTTCTGATGTGGCATGCTTTTCATCGGTATATAATACCCCAAAAAAATGCGCGATGGTGTCATGCGCGAGCTTTGCAAAAAATCCAATAAAAGCGCTGATAATATTTGTCTTTTCATGGACTGGCGCGCCGATCAATTTCTTGACTTCATGCATGCTTTCATGATGCCAGTCATTCTCAATCGGCAGAATCGCGATCTGTACCCATGTCTGCTCGCCGGGATGCAGTGAGCTCATAAATTCAAAAAGATTGGCAAGCGGGTCTTTGAATACGCCTTCCAGTTTATCTTCAAATTGTTCGTATGTCTTGATCGGATAGACCCATGATTTGTCCAATGCCATCTCGCTCCCCCACATATCCCATTCGGGGTCGGGATATTGATGCGGTATGTCATACACATAGTCGTGATCCATTTCCGTAATCTCGGCATCCGGATACTGCGCGTAGACTGCCGACTCGATAACGTTGCGCAGCTTTTTAGGAATCCACATGTAAAATTGAATTGTACCGCCTTTACTGACAATCTCACAGGAAAAATTAGGCTGTATTTCTCCGAGCCAGTAACGTTCATACATCGTAGGGAGTCTCTTCAAGCGCAGACCGCGAAGAAAAGCGAACATATTTTCCGCGGCTTTCGGAGAATCTTCGATCTCTTTGGGAACATGGATAGCGATTACGCTGCGCTCAATTGCAGCCCAGTACGCATTCTGGAGCTCAAATATCCAAAGCCACCACAAAAACCAGATGAGAAAAATACCAAGAATAAACCATCCCCCGTGCGTAAAAACAAACCAGAGTCCATGAAAAGGAGTCGGCAACGCGGGAGGCGTGAAATAGGCAATGATTGCTTCTATCATGGAAAATTCAAAAAATAACGCTTGCGTTATGCGCCTTATTTATTATTATACCTTATTTCAACCCTTTGTTCAACGCCCTCCTCTGTGTGTAATGGCGTGCCAGACTGTTAAAAATGGTGCGGCTACAAAAATCGAAGAGTATGTTCCGATCGAGATTCCGACAAGAAGTGCCAAAGAAAACGTCTTGAGTGTTTGTCCACCGAGCAGATACATCGCAAGTAAGACCAGAAGCACGGTCAGGGAAGTGTTGATGGAACGGCTCAATGTTTGATTGAGCGCATGGTTGACGATTTCATCAAACTCGCCGCGTGTCTTCTGCAGGTTTTCCCTGATGCGATCGAAAATGACGATGGTATCATGCACTGAAAAACCAAGTACGGTCAGAAATGCCGGGATAAACGAACTTGTGATTTCCGTGCCAAGAAAATATCCGAGCGCGGCAAATACGCCAAGCACGATGACTCCATCGTGAAAGAGCGCCATAATTGCAGCAATGCCATATTTCCATGATTCGACAGGAAAAGAAACTTTGCGGAAGGCGTAAGTAATATAGAGAAGAATCATCACAAGAGCGACAAGAAGAGCAACCAGCGATTTTTTCTTCAACTCTTCGCCGATGAGAGGCCCGATCGACTGAAAGGATTTTTGTACAAGATTCGCATCGTCTTTCTTGAATTCTTGAAGTATTTTTATATGAGTTTCTTGATCCACTTCCCGGAACCGAAGATGCACGTCTGACTCGCCTACCGGCTTAATATCTGCATCAGATACGCCTGCATCGGCAAGGCGGCTGCGCACTCCATCAGAAGATGGACGCTCAACCGTATAGGCAATCTCCATAAAACTGCCGCCGGTAAAATCAATGCCAAACCGAAGCTGCCAGAGTCCAAGAGCAATAAGGCTCGCGCCGGCAAGCACAGCGGAAAACGTGAGCCAAATTTTACGATTTTGAATAATGGGAATCATAACAGTCGATAGCTTACAGGTTTCAGCTTTTAGGTTTTAGGGGGCTGCGCTTGTACGGAATGCCGCGCTCCCAAGAAGAACCAGGAAACACGACCGATCTTCCAGCCAGCGACCAACCGTAGCATCACGCGCGTCACAGAAATAGCCGAGAACATACTCAAGATAATGCCGATGGCAAGGGTAAGGGCAAATCCTTTGATCAGGCTTGCCGAAAACCAAAAAAGGATTGCCGAGGTAATGAGCGACGACATATTGCTATCACGGATAGAGGTCCATGCGCGGCTGAAACCATCGCGGATACTCTGGTCAAGACTCTTTCCGGTGCGCAACTCTTCTTTCATGCGCTCGAAAATCAAAATATTTGCATCAACTGCCATACCGACCGAAAGCAGGAAGCCCGCGATGCCGGCAAGGCTTAATGTGACAGGCCATACCTTAAAAATCGCAAGCACCAAAACGGTGTATACAAGCAATGCAAGGCAGGCAAGCAGGCCGGGCAAGCGATAATACAGGATCATGAAAAGCATCACCAAAGCAAAGCCAAATAGGCCCGCTGTCAAACTCTTTTGTAAAGATTCTTCACCGAGCGTGGCGCCTACGGTCTGCTCGCTTGCAACCGAGATCGGCACGGGAAGCGCGCCGGCATTGAGGCGGCGCACATGCGTCTTCACCTCTTCAAGCGTAAAATCACCGGTAATCACCGCTGAACCATCGGTAATCGCCTGCTGCACGCGCGGCGCCTGCTGCAGCCTGCCGTCGAGAAAGATCGCGAGAGGCTTACCGACATTGCGGGCGGTTATTTCTCCAAATAGCTTCTTCCCCTCTTCGTCAAACTCTATTCCGATCTCCGGAAAATACGTCTGCTGATCTGTCTGCACGTATGCTTTTTTGAGCTGCTTACCGGTAAGCCCTGTATCTTTCCATGGCTCCAGCGGAGGAAGATAGTCTGCGCTTGACTGCGTTTTTACGACAATCCTGCCAATATGATATTCATTCAGAGGCCGCTCATCTTTTTTATAGATGAGGTGGAATCCGAACGGTGACTCTACAATATCGGATATCTCCCCCTTTTTGAGAGCAAATGCCGCATCTTCAAATACGGGTACCATCTGTCCTTTCGAGAAAAATCCAAGATCGCCGCCGCTCTGCTTGGCTGCAGGTTCAGTGGAAAATTCTTTCGCGAGATCGGCAAAATTTTCTGGTGTTGCGCGCGTTTTCAGCTCATCGATTTTCTTCCGCGCGTCTCCTTTTGACGTAGTCGCTTCGCACTGCTCTGCTCCTTGATAACAGATCAAGATATGGGCGGCATTCATTTCTGTTTCTGTCGAACGACTCTCCAGTTGCTTTACTATGGATATTCCATCAGAGGCAGTGATGACATCGCCAAATACCTGACCAGACTTGAGTGTCGCGGCGACAGAATAAAGGTATCCGAGAGGACCGCCCGGCTTCAACCAACCAAGATCGCCGCTTTTTTCTTTTTCCTCGGCGAGTTCACTTTTTTCTTTTGCAAGTGCGTTAAAGTCAGCACCCTCTTTCTTTGCTTGCTCGAGGATTTCTTTTGCGCGTTTTCGGGCAGCATCATTATATTCATCCATTTTTTTTTGGTCCTCTTTGCTAAGCTCTCGCGTATCAGGACCAGAAACGTCAACTGATTCCTTAAACTCCAATAGAGGAGTGTCTCCGATGACCCGTTTTGCCTCTTCCACGTCATGCACTCCGGCAAGTTCAACCATAATACGGTAGCGTTCGCCTTCTTTTACTGTTTGTACGATCGGTTCGGCGACGCCGAATGAATCAACACGCTGTTCGATGACATCGCGCAAACCCTCCACTGCTTCTGCTTCCTCGCCGGGTGCCGCCTTGGAAAGATCGGTGTTATAGATAAGCTGGGTGCCGCCTTGTAGGTCAAGACCGAGACGGAAGGTGTCTGGCGCCCATCCGCCCAACGAAACTTCCGGCAATGTAACGGATGAAAAGAGAGGGATACGCCGAAGTTGATCAGTCAGATATTCCCGATTGTCGTTGTAGAGCTGCTGGGCATCGTATTTTGCTGCCAATACAAATAACAAAATCACCCCGAGGAATGCCCATCGAAGTTTGCCGCGCGGAGATGGTGAGAAAATACGCTTGACTATCGACATATTCACAATTTGATATCCACATCTTGGATTCAATGAACCCAAGTATAAGCA